>JBCBVC010000066.1:0-21835 GCA_039817845.1 Cyanobacteria bacterium J06642_2 | reverse complement strand
ATCTGACCTTGGAGCAGTTCAAGGTCTTTGTCTTGCCACATCTGTATACTGGAAGTCGCGGACCTCAGCCGAAGCTCGCATTGCACGCCATTTTCAACTACATCCTCAAACTGCTCTAGCTGGGATGTCAGTGGAAAGAATTACCGATCGACAGAGATAAAGATGGGCAACCGGAGATCCACTACACCCGAATTTATCGTGCGTTTCGACGCTTCGAAGCCCATGGGTGCTTTGATGCCATTTTTACAGGCTCCGTCGCGCAGCTTCAACAGAATGACTACCTCGACATCAGCATCATCCACGGTGATGGAACGACGACGGCAGCTAAGAAAGGAGGCGATCAGCTCGGATTCAGCGGGCACAAGCATATGAAAGGCGACAAAGTGGTGGCCTTCTGCGATCGCCATTGCAATGTCATCGCTCCGTTTGTGACAGCTCCCGGCAACCGTCACGAGTCTCCGCTGTTGAGTAAACTCTCTCAAACCTGGCTTGCATGGCTCAACAGGTCGGGCTCGAGTTGAGCAATACGACGGTCAGCCTGGATTCTGCCTACGACAGCCGGAAGAATCGAAAAGCCATATTCAACCGCGGCATGATTCCAAACATTCCGGAAAACCGGCGCGGTAGAAAGACTCCAAAGCAGGGACGCAAGCGTTTGTTCAAAGCCGCGATTTATCAGGAGAGGTTTTTACCATCGAGAGAGTCTTTGCCTGGGAAGACAAATTTCGGTGCCTATTGCTGCGCTTCGAGCGGATCAGTCGGGTTGCACTATGCCTTGAAGAGTTTGGCTTATACGATGATTAATGTCCGGCGTTTCTGCAAGAGTTAAGTTACTCATTGACGATACTTTTTTAGTTCTCGTTAGTAGAGAGCTAAATTTGCTGTGCATTGAATTTATAAGTATAGAGAAAAGGGACGAGAATAACTTCCGAATCAGCTCGAGTAAACAGATTGAGTTCCTAGATTAGCTATGCAAGTCGGTAATTCCGAACGCAGACATCTAAAACCCACAACCAGTTATAGCTGAGATATCCTCAACCCCTTGATGGTTGCCATCTGTTAAGCGCTTTCTCCGTGATGAGTGCAGTCAGATTCATTTCTCGGTTGAGTTGACAACATAATAATTGGCGCTGCCAACAATACTTGTAAACATGACAATGAATCTTCAATACCTTTTTCTGCTAGCGAAGTCAGCCGACTGCCCGCCTCAAAATTTGCGCCAGGAACGGCCAGACACCAAGCCTGTGGAGCGCATCCATAGAGCGACTTAGTCACAGCCAGTAGAGATCGCACTTCGTTCCAGCTCTCTTCAGTCTGTGACGGAAATGTTGCAGATAAGGAACTTAAGCATACGCCTCGAAGCTGAGCATGCTCTCTAGCACTGGCGCGGATAAATATAGCCGTTTCAATTCCCCTCAAATCGTCTACCAGTTCTGGCATCCATCGAGGAACGGCGAGCGATCGCACGTGTGGAAGCTGCCAGCTGGCCACCGTTGAAGCAATGTGAATTCCAGTAGCATCATCACTGCGCAAAGCATTGCCACATCCAATAGTAATGAAGCGACTGTGCGGTGCAGTCCGAACCATATTATTTAACATTATAAATACCTAGATAAAATTTAAAAAATACACTCTGGCCGACTCGAGAAAACTCGCATTGAGATTGGTGTTTTACTGTCATAGGTTTCACCTTGATATGAGTTCTCTATTGGGAAAATAGACAAAGGATACCACCTCAGTCTAGCCACCTAGCGCATAAGTTAGCGCTCAAATGAGTAGTGCATATTTCGTCTCACCATATCGCGTCTGTGCAAAAGAGCAAGCTGAATTTTTGTCAGGCTTGAAGTAATAGGTGGCAATGATACAGTTTTTCCGACCTTCATCTTGCAAACTTTTAGGAGAATTCAAAACATCAAGTCCATATGTCTATTGCGGGTAAAAGCTTTTTCGCTAGCCACATTCATGCAATTTATCTGGACCACATGATAGAAAGAACCGCTATGGAGCCCGTCATCTACCTGAGTCATGACTCCATTCGCATAAGCTGCTGCTAGAGAGTAGAGAAATACCTTAACGTTGGCGAACTTAGCTGGCGTACCCACGCGCCTTTAGTGAAATGTCACGAGCGATCTCTGTGGCCATATCGCAAATATTCTCGGTGCTACGGGCATACCTCACCACTCGCGCCTCTTCGCGAGAAATGGCAAAGCAGTGGCATGACCCAACCCTTAGCTGTAAGTCATCACCCGTGCCACAACTAAATCCTTCTGCTTTTCGTCGGCAAATCGCAAATTAGGACCCGCTCAGTTCGCGTACGTCCATCACCTGTCCGGCGATCGCAGCTGCCACCACCATGGCTGGGCTCATCAATAGCGTTCGGCCTGAAGCTGAGCCTTGACGACCCTTGAAGTTGCGATTTGACGACGACGCACTCAACTGCTGTCCCTGCAATTTGTCAGGATTCATGGCCAGACACATCGAGCATCCCGGCTCGCGCCATTCGAACCCGGCCTTTTCAAAAATGCGATCGAGTCCTTCTGCTTCAGCCTGCTGCTTGACCCGTTCGGAGCCAGGCACGACAAAGGCTCTTACATCTGCAGCAACGTGGTGTCCGCGAGCGAATTTCGCTGCTTCGCGCAGGTCGCTAATGCGACCATTGGTACAACTGCCGATAAAACAGACATCTACCTTCGTGCCTTCAATCGGAGCGCCAGGGGTAAGTCCCATGTAGGTATAGGCCTCAGCTGCGATCGCGCGATCGCTTTCCGGTAGGTCATCTGGAGTTGGGACAGCTTCGTTAATGGCAATACCTTGACTGGGAGTGATTCCCCACGTCACAGTCGGTGCAATATCGGCCGCATCAAACGTGACGACATCGTCGTAGACGGCATCTGCATCGCTGCGCAGACTCGTCCACCATGTCACAGCCTGCTCCCATTCCACTCCTGTCGGGACTGCATCCCGACCTTTGAGATAGTCAAACGTCACTGCATCGGGATTGATGTAGCCGCAGCGCGCGCCCCCTTCAATCGACATATTGCAGACGGTCATGCGTTCTTCCATATTCATCTGCTCGAAGGTGGACCCAGCATATTCGTAGGCATAGCCCACGCCACCTTTCACTCCTAACTTGCGAATGACGTGCAAAATTACGTCTTTGGCATACACGCCCGGACGGAGCTCGCCATTCACATCAATTTTGCGTACTTTCAGCTTCGATAACGCCAGGGTTTGCGTGGCTAACACGTCGCGAACTTGACTGGTACCAATACCAAAGGCGATCGCCCCAAAAGCTCCGTGGGTAGAGGTATGACTGTCACCGCAAGCAACTGTCATGCCGGGCTGCGTCAACCCTTGTTCGGGGGCAATAACGTGAACGATGCCTTGATTTCCCGATTTAGCATTATGCAGCTTGACACCAAATTCCGAGCAGTTGCGCTCCAATGCCTGAATCATTTCTTCAGCTAAGGCATCGGCAAACGGACGGGCCTGATCGTCGGTGGGAATGATGTGATCGACGGTAGCTACGGTGCGTTCCGGATACGACACGGTTAAGCTGCGCTCGCGCAACATGGCAAACGCTTGCGGACTGGTAACTTCGTGAATCAAGTGCAAGCCAATGAACAGCTGAGTTTGACCTGATGGCAGCGTCACCACCGCGTGCGCGTCCCAAACTTTGTCGAACAGCGTTCCTCGACTCATAACACCCAAATGAAAACATAGCTTTTCGACTCTAACACCTCTAATTGCGTGTTGAAATTGTGTGGGAGAGGCGATCGCGTCCTTTTCTGCCTCCCGTTCTGCACGAGCATTGAGTTAGTCGCAACCCATGTTTGTCTAAAGACTTACGCGAGATTGGTGTTAGCACGTACCTGAGATTCGACATCTGAATTGATGTGGAAGGTGATGAGATTGTCGCGATGGACGACCGTATTGGTATTGGCATGGCCGAGAATTTCGGCAATTTGATTGGAATGTTTGCCGCGAATTTGTTCGAGTTCGGTGGCGCTGTAATTGGTCAAACCGCGCCCGATCTCGCGACCGTTCGGGTCGCACAGGCGAACAGCTGCACCTGCCTCGAAGGTTCCCGATACGGCTGCGATTCCGGCTGGCAACAGCGATTTTCCGAGCGTTCCGACGGCCCGTGCGGCACCCTCATCCAACGTCAGCGTACCAATTGGTAACAGAGCAAAGGCAATCCAGCGTTTGCGCGCGCTGGGCGGACACTCTTCTGGATCGAAACGAGTACCGATTGCTTCGCCGGCCAAAATAGCCGGAATACGTTCGGGGTGCTTGCCATTAGCGATCGCCATTGTCACTCCTGCTAACGTAGCGATCTTGGCTGCTTCTAGCTTGGTTACCATGCCTCCCGTACCCCAGCCGCTTTTGCCACCATCTCCGGCCCGCACCGATAGCGGTTCGCCTTTGGCAACCCGAATAATGGGCCGAGCATTCGGGTCGAGGCGCGGATCGGCGGAATAAAGGCGATCGACATCTGTTAGCAAAATCAGCCACTGTGCCTCTACCAGGCCTGCAACCAAAGCCGAAAGCGTGTCGTTATCACCAAATTTGAGTTCGTCAACAGCTACCGTATCGTTTTCGTTCACCACCGGAATAACATTCATATCCAGCAGTTGCTCGAACGTACGGCGGGCATTGAGGTAGCGATCGCGGTGCATTAAATCGGCCCGCGTCAGCAACACCTGAGCAATGGGTTGGTTGAGTGCCGAGAATAAATCATCGTACAGGCCCATCAGCCGACCTTGGCCCACAGCGGCGACTGCTTGCTTAGCCGCGATATCTGTAGGGCGATCGCCCAATCCTAATCGCGCGCAGCCGACTCCGATGGCACCTGAAGAGACGAGAATGACGCGATCGCCTCGACGACGCAATTCTGATAGCGTTTCCACCAGTGGTCCTAGGACTGACAGTCGCAGCCGCCCTGAAGCACCATCCGTCAGGCTAGACGTACCAATTTTGACGACAACAGTGATTGACGAGTTCATACGCTGCAGCATGTATCAATCCCAATTGTCCTCGGTCTCGTATGGCCACGAGCGGAAAACCACAGTCGATCGCACTGACATCTTTTGTCGGTACCGACTGCGCGTCAGTCTGCATTTAGCTCGTCCGTAGCAATTGCTTCCGACGCTGGCGGAGTCTCCGTTGGTAAAGGGGGAACGGGGTCGAAACCACCTGGATGCCAGGGATGACAGCGACTAATGCGACCCATTCCCATGGCAATGCCCTGAACCGCCCCAAACCGCTCTACGGCCTCGAGCATGTACTGAGAACAAGAGGGATAAAATCGACAACTGCGAGGCAATAAAGGCGAAATGCCCAGTTGATATCCGCGGATGAGCCAAGTGATAGGAATATGCAGAACCGGCTTCACATTTCGGTACAGATAGTTACGCTTTAATCCTAGCTGGAGTTGAGAGGTCACTTCCTCGGGTATCAGCTTTGACTCCGTACTCCACATGCAGAAGGCGTGTAGCTTCCTAGACTGGGTCTCAGGCGGTCATTGCAAAAGATGTCAGAAGGTTGATTAAAGGTGGATTGTTACAGATCGTTGCTTTGTTATTCATTTCCCTCGGCACGGTTGCCATCATCCCCTATGGTTTATGGTGGTTTGCTCCCCAGTGGTGGGAGATGCAGTCCGACCCGTGACAACTACCCTTTGTATAAACAACTAGGAGAGCTTCAATGCTTGACGCTTTTTCAAGAGCTGTAGTCAGCGCTGACACTAAAACTGCTGCCATTGGCGGTGCCGATATTGCTTCACTGAAGACCTTTATCTCTGAAGGTAACAAGCGTTTGGATGCTGTGAATGCAATCACCAGCAACGCAAGCTGCATTGTATCCGACGCTGTCGCTGGCATGATTTGCGAAAACACCGGCCTTATCCAAGCTGGCGGCAACTGCTACCCCAACCGCCGCATGGCCGCTTGTCTGCGCGATGGTGAGATCGTTCTGCGCTACGTTGCTTACGCTCTTTTGGCTGGCGATGCTTCCGTACTTGAAGATCGTTGTTTGAATGGCCTCAAAGAGACCTACTCTGCTCTGGGCGTACCCGCTACCTCTACCGCTCGTGCCGTTCAAATCATGAAGGCGTCTAGCGTCGCTCACATTCTCCAAACCAACACCGAAGCTAACGGCGGCAAGCGCTTCCGCAAGATGGCTGCTGCTCAGGGTGACTGCGCTGCTATTGGCTCTGAAGCTGCTGGTTACTTTGACCGCGTCATCTCGGCGTTGAGCTAAGCAAGTCGGCTTAGTTCTTAGGCAATCAATCCTCAATCCATTAATTCGGAGATACAAAGCATGAAATCGGTTGTAACCACGGTTGTAACGGCTGCTGATGCAGCGGGTCGTTTCCCTAGCACGTCGGATTTGGAGTCGGTTCAAGGTAGTTTGCAGCGCGCAGCAGCTCGGATGGAAGCTGCTGAGAAGTTAGCTGCTAACCTAGATGCTGTGGCTAAAGAAGGCTACGACGCTTGCATTCAGAAGTACGGCTATCTGAATGATGAGGGAGAAGCTAACTCCAACAGTACGTTCAAGGCTAAGTGCGCGCGCGACATCAAGCACTACATGCGTCTGGTCAACTACTGCTTAGTTGTTGGTGGTACCGGTCCTTTGGACGAGTGGGGTATTGCCGGTCAGCGCGAAGTGTACCGTGCTCTGAACCTGCCCACCGCTCCTTACGTAGCAGCTTTGACCTTCATCCGCAACCGCGGCTGCGCTCCTCGCGATATGTCTGCTCAAGCGTTGGTTGAGTACAACGCTTTGGTTGACTACGTGATCAACTCCCTCTCGTAGGTCATGAATGGATTTGACTGACGCCTAGCGTGAGTCGATCTGACATTAGAACTCCCAGTGGGTCCCGATCTGCAGCGCAGTCGGATGGCTAGCTGGGAGTTCTTTGATGGCACATCAAAGTTGACGCGAAGAGAGCCAGAGATAGCTTTATGAATGCCGACGATCTGTTTGCTCAGCTCAAGCACCCCAATCCCAACCTGCGCGATCGCGCCATGGTGCAAATTGCTGAAACCTCTGATGAGACGACGGTACCGCGCCTACTGGCATTGATGGATGAGGATGACGTGGCCTATCGACGAGCGGCAGTCAAGACGTTGGGTGTCATCGGACCCGAAGCCATTCCGGCAATTACCGACGCCTTGAAAACAAGTGACGACCCCACCGCCCGAGCGAGCTGCACAAAAGCAATGGCACAAGTGGCCGTAAATTATCCTGACGACCCTTTTCCCGAGTCTGGGATAGAAGGTTTAAAGCTAGCGCTTGCCGATACAAATCCCGTGGTTCATATCTCTGCCATTATGACGCTGGGGGCAATTGGTGCGCCCGTGCTGGATATCTTGATTGATGAATTGCGCACCTCCGATAATCCGGCCAAAGGAGTGGCGATCGCGAATGCACTTGGCTCGATTGGCGAGCAGCAAGCGATCGAGGTTCTAACAGAAGTGGCTAACGATGAGTCGGTAGATAGCTACGTACGCGAATCAGCAACCAGCGCTATATCTCGAGCCGAGATGATAGCAAACTACCGTAAGGCCAGCCCCCAGTAGAGTCGCGTTCTCATTCGCTAGAATGCGACGGGTTGAGAAGAGATACGCTCATGGCACGTTCGCTTGCAGATAAAGTCGTTCTAATTACAGGGGCATCCTCAGGGATTGGGGAAGCGATCGCGCTGGAAGTTGCCTCTGAAAAAGCCAAAGTCGTATTGGCCGCCAGACGTGAAGGCGTGCTGAATACGGTGGCCGATTTAGTGCAGAAGCGAGGGGGGACGCCACTCGTCGTTCCTACCGATATGGCTGATTCAAATCAAGTTGAAGCATTAGCTGCCAAGACTTTGGCAGAGTTCGGTCAAATCGACGTGTTGGTGAACAATGCTGGCTACGGCCAAGTAGGAGCGATTGAAGAAGTTAACGAGAGCGCAGTTCGACAGCAATTCGATGTGAACGTGTTTGGTCTGCTCGCGCTTACGCGTCAAATAATACCTGCCATGCGCGATCGCCGCGAGGGTCGGATTATCAATCTCAGCTCGGTGGCGGGGCGGATATCGATGCCATTTATGGGCATTTACAATGCGAGCAAGCACGCTGTAGAAGCCATTAGCGATTCGATGCGGGTCGAGCTGGCCCCATTTGGCATCCAAACTATTGTGATTGAGCCTGGTCCAGTAGAAACTGAATTCTCGCGGGTGGCTGAAAAGCAAGCAGCCGCAACGGTTGATGCTAACACCAGTCCTTACGGCCCTGCCCTTGAAAAGATGGCGGAAACTATTGGGAATTCGAGCATTGCCTGGACAGCCGAACGGACGGCTAAGCTGGTCGTCAAAGCCATGACCGACGAGAATCCCAGCGATCGCTATACTGCTTTCAATGGTGGGAAGGTGATGTTGGGTTTACTAGAATCACTGCCTGCGCAATGGTCGGATCGACTGTATTTCAATTTATTTGGGCTCGATCAATTGGCCAAAGACGAATAGAAGTAAGAATGGCGATCGCGCTATTTTATGAAGCCAGCCAGCCGCTAATCGGGTTCAATGCGAAGTTGAGCCAGTTCGGTCGTCGTCGCATCAGATAGGTTGTTATTAAAGAGCGCGCGTTCGAACTGAGCGCAGTCAGTATCTGCCCCCTCAAGATTGGCATTCGTCAGATTTGCCTCTTCTAGGTCAGCATGACGTAATATCGCTTGGTTTAGATTAGCTGCCACTAATTTTGCTTCGCGCAGATCAGAGCGCTCTAGATCTGCTCCGGTCAAATCTGTGCGCATCAAGTAGGCTCCGCGCAAATTCGCCCGTTTCATCAGGGCTCTTTGCAGATCTGCATCGCTCAGCTTTGCTCGTCCGAGCGTCGCACCGCGAATGTCAGCATCGATTAGCGACGCGCCGATCAGGTCGGCACGACCTAAATTTGCACCCCACAATACAGCATCATCTAACTTGGCCCCGCGCAGGTTGGCCTCTCGCAGGTCTGCCCCTTCAAGAATTGCGCCGCGCAGATCGGCAGCCTCTAAATTGGCACGTTCTAAATTGACTTTGCGAAGGTCGGCTCGGGACAAATTGGCTCGTTCTAGGTTGGCTCCTCCTAGGTCAGCCCGTAGCAAGCAAGCTTGGCGTAAGTTGGCTCCCGACAAGATAGCTCGTTCCAGATCGACTCGTTTGAGATTGGCTTGCTCCAAATCGGCCCGCTTGAGAATCGCACCCGCTAAGTTAGCACCATTCAAGTTGGCTTCCCACAACGCAGCGCCACTGAAGTTGACACCGCGCAACATTGCCGATTCTAAATCGGCCTTTCTCAACTTCCCTTCTCGTAAATCGGCTCCATTGAGAATCGCGCCGCGCAAATCGGCAGTGCGCAACTTCGCCCCCCGCAAATTGCTAACGCTGAAGTCAGCGCGGCGCAAATCGGCTCCCGTCAGATCCACATTCGCTAATGTTGCACCAATCAAATGTGCTTGTTCGAGCGTTACTCCCGCGAGCACGGCATGGCTCAGATCGGCATGACTAAAGCTGTAACGGCGAAAGTCGCGTTCACCCGCAGCATAGCTTGCTAGCAATTCCTCCACACTTTTGGTGGGATAGTAGTTTTCAACGCGTAGCATAGACGGGTTTGAAAAAGAACGACTGCTGTGCCCTGATGGGTCGATCGTGCGAGCGGTTGTTAAGCTAGTCATCTTGCAGTGAAAGGTAGACGAGGCAACCGACGAGCAACTAGAAGTACATACGTATGAGAGTGAAAAAACTCGCACTGGCCTTGAGTGTTCCTAGCTTGCCCACGGGATGAAGTGAATCTGCCCAACAGATAAAACTTTATGATTGTCACGATCTCTACACGCTCTACACGAGGCAATGTCCGTATCTTTGCCGCTACCCTCCCGGCAGGGGAGAAAGAAAGTGCCGTAAGCTGAAAGTGGTTTCGATTTACGACGCAGCTATGACAGCTTCATCCGTTTCGTCTTCTCAGCCAAATACAACTGCCCAGTCGACAGCTGCTTCGTCACAGTCCGAGGCCCTGACCAGCGATCCCAAACGCCTGCGCAAGACTCTACGTCAGTCCGGTGTCTACTTTGCTAAAGGATTTGCCGAACACAAGCAGGATGTTAAGGACGAGCTGCAAACGGAGTATAAGAGCGACCTCATCGAAGCCATTCGCAAGCGGCAGTATACGTTCACCCGCGGTCAGGTCACTATCAAACTAGCCAAAGCATTTGGGTTCTGCTGGGGGGTCGAGCGCGCGGTCGAATATGCTTACGAGGCCCGGCGTCGTTTTCCAGATCGCCAGTTGTGGATTACCAATGAAATTATTCACAATCCACAGGTCAATCGCCATCTTGAGGACATGGGCGTACGTTTTGTCGAGCAAGTAGACGGACGCAAAGATTTTTCAAATATTCGTCCCGAAGATGTCATTATTTGGCCTGCCTTCGGGGCTAGCATTTCCGAAATGGAATTCTTTCGCCAGCAAGGTAACGAGATTGTCGATACGACCTGTCCGTGGGTATCGCGGGTGTGGAACCAGCTCGACAAACATCGGGCCTCTAAATTTACGTCTCTCATTCACGGCAAGTACGCTCACGAAGAAACGATTGCCACCAGCTCGTTTGCAGAACGATATCTCGTCATACTCAATCTGGCAGAAGCGCGCTGGATAGCCGAGTATATTTTGAGCGATCGCGATCCTGATCTTCGGGCTGAGTTCTTCCAGCGATTCGGTCGGGCCATATCAGCCGGGTTCGACCCCGATACCGATCTCGATTACATCGGCATTGCTAACCAAACCACGATGCTGGAGGGCGAGACTAAAGAGATCGCCAAACTGTTTGAAACCACGATGCTACGCAAATACGGACCGCAACAGCTCGACGAACACTTTATGAGCTTTAACACCATCTGCAACGCCACTCAAGAGCGTCAAGACGCTATGTTCGAGCTCATTGAAGAGCCTCTTAATGTCATGGTCGTCATTGGTGGTTTTAATTCCTCCAACACCACACACCTCCAGGAAATTGCGATCGAGAAAGGCCTACGCTCCTACCACATCGACGGTGCGGACTGCATTGGGCCAGACAACTGCATCCGACATCAGATTTTGCACGGTGACGTGACCGTCACGGAGAACTGGCTGCCTGAAGGGAACATCACGGTGGGGGTTACTTCCGGTGCATCGACTCCGGATCGAATGGTAGCTGACGCGATCGAGCGCATTTTCAAACTTAAGTAACTCAAGTAATTGAAACCGCTCTTCGGCTGAGGCGGTGTTTGGTCGAAGTTAAGCGAAAAATATCCCGGTCTTACTGAGAAATAACTACAGGTACACCTTCTCGGCTAAGTCGATCGGCCAGATGGCGGGCATGTTCGAGCTGACGGAAAGTAGCGAGCTGCACGTAGGTGCGATCGCCCAGGCGTTTGACAAAAGCTGAGGGCTCAATCTGGCGCGCGCGTTCCAAACTGCGATCGCCCTGGTACGTCATGAGGACGACAAACGTGCCTTCTCCCAAATCAGTGCCGAGGCTGCGGGGTAAAGTTGCTGCTTGCGCCGCTCCGGGATGGGCTGCCGGATGGACGGCAAGTTCGGGCGAATCAAATGCTCTGCGCGTGGCTGGAAGATCGGCAGCCAAGTCAGACTGACGATATGTTGGAATGTCGTTTTTGCCACTGTCTGGTGCATCCGCACTCGCAAGTTCAACCTCGCGTCGGTCTTGCTGTCGCAAGCGATCTCCCGAATCCGGCGCAACGGGTAACAGGGGCAGTTCGTCCAAGTCTATCGGTACACGTCCACCTGCGGAGGCTTGAGATTTGGCGTTTGCAGCTGGCGGTCGGGAAGGCTGACCGGGTGAGAGCAGCCAGCTTACTCCCATGCCAGCCATCAAGGCTGCTAAGGTGACACCGACCAGAGCTAAGGGAATGGGAATCGGAAAATCGACGCCGTTCGACCATTCATCGTCGAGGTCTTCCAGCATCGGCTGCGCAATCGCCGGGGTCGATGCTGCCGGAGGAGGTGCAGTATGCATCGAAGCGTAGCGGGCTGGAGAGGATGCTGCCGGGGTCGTGCGGACAGACGACGTGGAAGGCATCGAGTCAGATGTAGAGCGATCTCCTTGCAGGCGCGCGGCGCGCGGGCTCGCGGGTATCCCCTCAGTAGGAGACGGAGTGGATGGTGTGACGACTGCAGAACTATGCCCACTTGCTTGATGCCATTGCCGAAAATGTTGTAGCTCTCGGACCACATCTAAGTTGAGAGAGGAAATCACTTGCTGCAGAGCCGCAGCTTCGTCAGGCTGCGGCTGCGATTGTCGCTGTGTTCCTGATGGCGTGCGCCCAGATTGCCGTTTCATCATCTCCCCTCACTCCATCACAGGTTACTCACGACGCTACTGCCTCTAGGGCTACGTACATCGAGACGATGTCGCTGGGCAGCATCTGCCACAAGAGGCCGCGAGCGCGATTCACTATCGGTTCGGTTTCAGTTTCAGCCAGCGTATAACCTTCTACCGTCAGCTGCTGCGCAATCTGACGCGGCGTCCAGCGAAACACGTCCGATAGTACCAAAATAAAGCGGAGGTCGCCGGGCATGGTCTCTAGCGCCTGCATGAGATAGCACCATAGCGGCACTGGCAGCGGCGAGGCTATCTCCGTTGGTAGAGCACTACCGCCCCGACGAGTTTCGGCGAGCTGTTTAAGCGCTGAGGGAATGGCCGATTGCAGCCAAGTATCGAGGTCGATATCGGCAGTCAGCTTGCGTAAGTCCCAAGTCTGCCAGGTACGAAAACAGTGCTGCCAAACGTATCGGCTGTAGTGGTTAAGACGGTTGGACTGAGGGATGTAAATTTCCAGAATCTCGTTGGCGCGCCGTTCGTAGCGGCAGACCAGCGCAATGAAGTAACGACCCGTATGATGCTGTTGCTGGAATTGCTCCAACAGCTCGCGATCGCTGGCACCACCGAGCGCGCGAATAAAGGCGGTTTGGCAAACCCACCCGTGTTTTTCGTCGAACATGTTGCCTCACCCCAATTACGGCTTTAGCAACCGCGTATCTATATAATTACCTACTCGGGATCAAATCGCTATGCCCATACTGCCGATTTGCGGCGCGGGAACGCGCATCAGCCGGGGAGAACAATGGCATAGGTCACGAACAGTTCGCCTGCCTTCTGCGTGCGGATGCGACCGCCTAATTTGCGAATACTGGCCTCCCACTCGCTTAAAGGGGTCAGGATGGGCTCGCAGCCCTTATGCAGTTCCAGCAATCCCCACTCCTCCGCCCATGGCGATTCGGGATTGACGGTTTCTACTAGCCAGATAGTTTTGGGCTTACAGATGCGTCGAACGTCCGTCCAGATCGTCTCGAAATATTCCACCGGGTAGTAATAAAACATCCCAGTGGCGATCGCGAGGTCGTAAGTATCGTCTGGTTCGTCTTCGAATGCTTGATGAGCAGCCTTACATCGCACAGATTTAAATAGTTTGGAATTGAGTTGAGGCGCGCGGGACTGCACGAACTGGACGGTTTTGGGGCTGATATCAATCCCATAGAAATGGGCATCCCAACTCGACCACGGGTAGAGCATAAAGCCAACACCACAGCCGATATCCAGACAGTTTTCGCGTTTTTTCGGCTTGCGAAGCTGATAAAACGGTACGCCCAAACTATCGACAAATTCGCGCTCTCGACAGGCTTGCACGAAATCGAACTGCTGTAAGTCTGCGGGAATCTCCCACGCGGCTCGACCGAGCTGGATGTCTACTTCGCGATCGAACCGACGGGCAAGTGGGGTCGCATACGCCATCCAATCGCGGGCAGCGTCGTGAGAAACAAAATCAAACACGCAGATTCGAGCCTCACAATCAGAAATGCCTCACAATCAGCAATGAGGATTGGTGTAGCGATTCTAAATGAAAGCGTGCGCTCGCTGCTGGCGATCGAACAGAAACATAGATTGAGAACTTGTGTTCGAGACTTAAGTGAAACCAGAGAGCGCAGTGTCGGTCATCCTCAAGATGACGTGTGCTAACTGAAAATAGATCAGCACCCCCATTACATCCGTGGCCGTGGTAATAAATGGGGCTGACATCAGGGCAGGATCGAAGCCTAACGTACGAAATAAGAACGGCAGGCCCGAGCCAGCCGCCGAAGCCAACATCGCGATCGCCAGCAAGCTCAACCCCACCGTCAACGATACGACCAGCCCCTTGCGCAGCGTCATCGCCCAGATCGTGGCAAATGTTCCCAGCATCAACCCCAGGATGGCTCCAGCTAACAGCTCCCGACCGATGACAACAAACGCGCCTGCCGATTGAATCTCTTGGGTATTGAGACCGCGAATCACGACTGTGGAAGACTGCGCCCCCACATTGCCTCCTGCCCCTGTCAAAAGGGGAATAAAGGGAGCGAGAATTCCCACCAGAATGGTTTCTTGGCCGTCAATGATATTCCCAGTGATGGTGCTGGTGCCGAAGAGTACGAGCAGCCATACCACTCGCTTGCGAGCCACCGTCCACAAATTGGTCTGGAAATAGTTGTCGCCACCTGACTGCACGCCACCCAAAGCATAAATATCTTCGGTGGTCTCTTGTTCCAAAATGTCGATCACGTCGTCTACCGTCACGATCCCGACCAGACGATTCTCGGCATCGACCACGGGCACGGCTAGAAAGTCGTAGCGCTGGATGACGCGGGCCACTTCTTCCTGATCGGTATCGGTGGTAACGGACACAATCTCGCGGGTAACAATGTCTTGGATGCTCTGATGAGGATAGGCCGTTACCAAATCTCGCAGGGACAAAATACCGGTCAGTCGTCGGGCAGCATCGGTGACGTACAAGGAATAAATTGTCTCGGTTTCACTGGCTAAACTGCGAATGCGATCGAGCGCCTGCGTCACCGTCATGCTCTCCTTGAGTGAGATGTACTCGGGAGTCATGATCCGGCCAGCCGTGTCGGCTTCGTAGCCGAGCAGCAGGGCCGTAGTTTGCCGTTCGGTGGGGCTAAGCTGGCTGAGCAAGTTAGCTACAACTTTGGCTGGCAGTTCGTCAAACAGCCGCGCGCGATCGTCCGGCGACATCTTATCGACGATATCGAGCACGTCCTGACGCTTGAAGTCTTGGGCGAGGGCCTGTTGCACGGAAGAATCGAAATGCTCGTATACTTCGATCGCCTCATCTTTCGACAGTAGGCGAAAGGCAATGACCTGTTGAGACTCCGGCAATCCGGCGATCGCGTCGGCGATATCGGGTGGCTGCACGGGTACAAGCAATGCTTTGGCCCCAGCCAAATTGCCCTGCTCCAACATCATTTCGAGCTGCTGGCGCACCAACTCCTGCAATTCAGCCCGATCTCCAGTAGACGTGGTAGGCGCAGAAGCAGAATTTGTCACGGCTCGACCTCAAACGCAACACACATTACCTGCAGAGACACGCTGACACGCGGATCCGCCACCAGTCTAGAAGGCCACGGGTCTTAGCGTATATCGTTTCAGATCTCGGCGCGAATCTGTGTTCTCAGGCCGAACTCGCCGCTGCCTTAAGGCGAAAGAAGAGAGCGCTATCAAGCAAATTGGACTTGCAGCAGCGAGAGATCGTCATCGAACGTCTCGCGATCGCGCAATGTTTGGATGCGATGCAGAATCTGTTGCAGGCTGGCAGATTGACGATGTTGCCGACCAGCTAATTCGATAAATTGATCGAGCGTCCATAGTTTACCGTCCGCCAAGACGACTTCATAAATGCCGTCACTGTAGAGGTAGAGAGTACTGTTGGCTGGCAGTTCGCACTGATGGGAAACAAACTCGACATCGGGTAATATCCCAATCGGCAGTCCTCCAGTTTTGAGCTGCTGTGGAGCAGGGGTTGCACTTGAGCCTGCTAGCAGGAGTGCAGGTGGATGTCCGCCACTGGCATAGGTCAATTGGCGACTCGACGTGTCGTATACGCCATACCAAATAGTGAAATATTTTTCGTTCTGCTCGCTCATCGGGAAACTGGCATTGAGTGCGCGCAGCACCTCGTGCGGCTGTCGAAAATCGATCTGGGGTAGCGAGCGCGACTTTAAGACGTGAATCACCGAGGCAGACAATAATGCCGCCCCTACTCCGTGACCGGATACGTCTAGCAAATACGTGACAAAGTGCGTAGCGTCCAACCAGTGGTAGTTAAAACTATCTCCACCCAAGCGAGCGGAAGGGAGAAAGGTCCAAGCAGTTGATAATGCTCCTGATATTGGCGCAGGTAGAAGCGATCGCACGTAGTCAGCTGCTTCAGCCAGTTCAGCTTCGAGTAACCGCTTTTGCTCCTGGAGGGCGCGACTCAACTGGTACGAACGCAACCCCGCCCGCACCCGTGCTTTTAGTTCGTTAATATCGGGCGGTTTGGACAAAAAATCATCTGCACCAGAATCCAAGCCCAAAACGCGATCGTCGCTGTCTCCTCGGGCAGTCAATAAGATGAAAAAGCCGGTGGACAGTTCCGGAATCGCCTTTACCTGTCGACACACTTCTAGCCCGTTCATCTGGGGCATTTCCCAGTCGCAAATAATGAGCGCGGGTTTTAATTGCTTAGCCAGCTCCAGCCCAGTGCGTCCGTCTCCAGCAATGCTCACTTCATAGCCTTGGCGCTGCAGTACTCGCTCTAGCGTCAACTGCGTAATCTTGTCGTCGTCGATAATCAGAATGCAGCTCATGCTTTTTTGACACCAGCACTTCAGGTTTCGCTCGGCCAGCAGCACCGATAACCTACCGTAGCGGGTCAGCGTACTACCGACTCTACCAAAGAAACCTCGTTCCAGTGAGGAAATTACTCTTCCGCAAAACGAGTTAGCGACAACAGGCCGATGCACTCGATGCTCGACTCGTCGCGTTGCGACTGAGTTACCCAATTCATTGCTCTTACACTTCTTCATGAACCCAACTGTGCGCCTGTAAGTCCTAATTAGAAAGGTTTTGAGCTAGTAACGACGACCTGAATAAACCTCACTCAGAGTCGGAAGTGACAGAATTCTGAGAATTGTGTGTTGAAAAAATTTATAATCAGTGACGTTACTTCGCGCAGAGGGACAGATATGGGAATCGTGAAGGCGATTGTGGGCGGCATCACTGGATTTTTGGGTGTCCTATTTGGCGGTCTACTTAAAGCCGTCGGCTCGATTTTCTCTGGGGACAAAGAAGATGATGCGCCTGTAGCAGAATCGACTGCCGTAGGGGCATCCCCCGCTGTTGAGGAGGTGTCTGAGGCGGCTATTCCTGTAGTAGAAGCAGTGGCGGACACAGCATCTCCAGCGATTGAGAAAGCTGCAGAGACTGCTGTTCCAGTTGTAGAAATGACTCCGGCTCCAACTACAGAGGCAGCCCCGGCTCCAGTTGTTACAGAGGTGACTCCCCAACCGGTAACAGCAACGCCAACAGAACCTTTGCCCACGGCAACAGCTCTTTTTGCAGCGGGTTCGATGACTTCACTGAGCAAGCCTGCGCGCCAGCCAGGAGCCAGCCTAGACCGCTTTCGCGGCATGGCAAAAGAAGTAAATCCTGGGTAGGAGAATCTCTCACGCTGTCAGACCGCTCCTTCAGAACAGGTTTTCTCGTTTTCGATACCTACTCGATCGCGAGACCTATGAGTTTGGCAACCCACGTTGATAACATGACTCTTTCGTTGTAGGCCAGAACGATTTCCTGTTTTACGGAACGGCGAACACCCCTCGAACTGACAGGTTAGGGCTGGAACCGATCGCTCGTCCCCAGAACTTTTCACGCAGACTATGCTTGCCACTCAGTTACGCTCCAGCATGGCGATCGCCACACGAACCCAAGATTGCAACTTGCTTTGCTGCCTAACTCAGCTTTACTCAAATTGAATTCAAATTTAGGCAAGAGCAAATCATTGCGACCCTTATGCCATCACCATGCCGCCATCGACATTGAGGACTTGCCCGGTGATATAGGCAGCAGCAGGATCGGCGGCAAGGAAACAGACGGCTCCGGCAACTTCTTCGGGTTGTCCCATGCGACCCAGAGGGATACCCGCCAGAATCGGCTCGGCATCGAGATCGGCAGTCATTTGCGTTGCAATGAAACCGGGGGCGACAGCGTTGACGGTGATATTGCGACTGGCGAGTTCGCGAGCCGCCGTTTTGGTCAGGCCAATTACTCCCGCTTTGGCAGCGCTGTAATTTGCCTGTCCGGGATTGCCAGAAATGCCTACTACTGACGTGATATTGATGATGCGTCCTTGCCGCTGCTTCATCATGATTTTGGTGGCAGCTTTTAGGCAGAGAAATACACCTGTCAAGTTCAACTCGATGACAGACTGCCAGTCATCAGGTTTCATGCGCAGAATGAGCGTATCGCGGGTAATACCGGCATTATTCACCAGCACGTCCACGCGACCCCATTTCTCCATTGTTTGGGCAAATAGGGCATCTACGGCTTCAGGTTCGGCTATATTGCCACCAATCGCGATCGCCGACCCACCTGCAGCTGCAATTTCAGCAACTACTTCATGGGCTGCATCGGCCGACCGAGCATAGTTGACGACGACTGAAGCACCTGCTTGACCTAAGGCAATTGCGATCGCCCGACCGATGCCTCGCGACGCTCCCGTGACAATGGCTACTTTATCTGTCAGAGGTGCTGCTTCGCCGCCTTGCATATTTACTACCCTCGCCATATTTGGTCTTGACGCGATTGTGTGGCTCTCGCGCCTCCACTCAGAGTATCGGGTTTGGGGTCGCAACGATATGTGCGACGAGCAAACGTTAAAATCGAGAGCAATACAGGCAGGCGTGAGGTAGCGGAAACGTGGACGTGTGGTCTTGGACGCACGGATGGTTGAATCCCATTACGATATCAGGCGCGTCGTTTTGGGCTCTAGGGATGTTTTGGGGATGGTCGACGATCGCCAATCGCCTTACCACCGAACTGGAAAAAGCTGTCCATCCAGCTATAGCCTCATTGGTCGCAATCGTACCGTTTTGTCTGTTGGCGATCGGGCTCGAAATGTTTTGGGAAACGTATCTGGGTCGCAGTTGGGCAGTATCTTGCGGCATTTTAGTTTGTGCTGGAAGTGGTGTTTTGAAATTGGGAGAACTAGATCGCCAAATCCAGGCTGAGAAGGAAGCAGAGCGACGCCAGCAGGACGAGAAGCGAGATCGCTTTTGAGCTATGGCGTTCGAGCCATTCTGATAGCTCTACTTCATTCTGCAGCTCTGAATCCGACGCTTTTACGTAGAACATTCATTGCGCTTTTCGCGACGTTGAATTTCCCTGTGATGGACGTGGAGCCGCAACGAGGGCGATGATTTTCGATAATTCAGGGATATCCTCAAATGCCTAGCATTGTTACTTCGACCACACTCTCCGCCCAATCGTCCCTGCGAACACGATGAGAAGTCCGAGGGGAAATAGGGGAGCTGGCGTCCTAGCAGGACATCTCTATGCCAAAAGTCCCCTCTGGAAGAACTTGCAATGCTTCGGGAGCACCCATAAAACCTGAAGCATAGCGACTTATGTGGGCAGATCGCGATCGAGTGACCAACGGTAATCCATCTCAACGCCCCGTTGCCTCCAGTCCGATTCCAATTGTCTTTGTTGGCTTAGAGCTTTACGTAAGGTAATGATGAGTTCTTGGGCACGGGCGCGGCTGGCGAAATCTTCCGTTTCCACTGCCGGAAGCGTCTGCTGTTCCAGCATTTCCAGCAGCATTTCGTAGTGGGCGTGAGATGGAATGGGAATGTGCATCACTGACCTCCCAGTAGCGCGCGAGTCGCCTGTTCGGGGTCGGGTTGTTTGACTAAAGATTCACCCACGAGAACGGCGCGCACGCCACAGGATTGCATCAGAGCCAAATCTGCTGGCGTGTGAATGCCCGATTCGCCCACTATCGTGATGTTCCGCTCGGATAGCTCAGCTCCGCGATCTGCTAATAGCTGTCGAGTTGTATATAGGTCGACAGAGAAATCGGCCAGATTGCGATTGTTAATGCCCACCATGCTGACGCCGTCAAGTGCCAACACGCGATCGAGTTCGGTTAAATCGTGCACCTCAATCAAAGCCACCATACCCAGCTGCCGCACGACTTTAAGAAAGTACTGTAAGTCAGTATTGCCAAGGATTTTAGCAATTAGCAATACTGCATCTGCCCCTAGCGATCGCGCCCAAAAAATTTGGTACGGAGAAAGCACGAATTCTTTGCACAGCAGTGGCAGATCGACAGCAGCCCGAATGGCTTTGAGATAGTCACCACTACCCTGGAAAAAGTGGCGATCGGTAAGCACCGACAAGCAGCTAGCGCCACCACGCTCGTAAGCTTTAGCAATCGCGACTGGGTCAAAATCTGCTCGGATGACGCCCTTGCTGGGCGAAGCTTTTTTGACCTCAGCAATCAGAGAGACCGGATGCTCTGAAGTCGTCAACGCAGCCATGAAGTCTTTGGCAGGGGGGAGCAGAGCTAGTTGCTGTCGCAGATGCGTCAAAGGCACGCGATCGCGCATCCGTTCGACTTCAATCTCTTTATGCCAAACGATTTTCTCCAAAATATGCTGTGGCTCGCTTCCTGGAACTTGCACTTGATAGGTCAGCGAACTTACAGAAATAGAAGGAGCGGGAGGGCGGCGACGGATGTCCATGACAGTCAACAACAGTCTGCATGAGATGGGCAATCTCAATCCTACTGGCGATCGCCGAGCCGTCCACGCTGTTTCGTCCCGTTCGCATCAGCGTAGAATCGAACCGCCGTTGTCCGTCACCCCGTGCCAACCATGCCAAAGCCTCGCCCGCCACAACCTTCGACTGTTCTTGCCGAACGCCTACATTATCGCGGCCAAAAATTCGACTTTCTGGCCCAAACGCTCCAGTTCCCTAACGGTGTTACCGGCGATCGTGAGTATGTGATTCATCCTGGCGGTGTCGTTGTGGTGCCTGTAACTGCCGACGGAAAATTTATCTGCATCTGGCAATATCGCTTTGCCATTGGGCGCTACATCTACGAATTTCCGGCGGGAACGGTGGAGCCTGACGAGCTCCCGGCCCAAACGGCACGGCGCGAACTAGCCGAAGAAACAGGCTATTCCGCGCACCAGTGGAACGACTTGGGCCAGTTTTTCCTCGCTCCCGGTTATTCAGATGAAATCATGTACGTTTTCCTCGCCCGCGATCTAGAAAAACTCGATCGCCCGCCCGCCGGAGATGAAGACGAAGATATTCAAGTGTTATCTAAAAGCGAAGCAGAACTCGCAGACGAGATTTTGCTAGCTCCCGATGCCGATGCAAAGACAATTGCTTGCTTCCTGCGCGCCAGGCATCAACTGCATGCAACTCGATGAATGACTTAGGAATCCTGCTGGATCGTTTCCTCGGATGTCTGCATTGCGAACCACAGTCTCAGATCCGAGATTCCAAATAGCGATCGCAGTTCAGTCCGGTCAAGAATTGTTGGTCGAAAGTGAAGGAGAAATTGCGTGATTTGGAGGTAAGGACAAGAGAGATGCTTGAGAATGGGATTGATGATGTCTTAGAGAAGGTCAAACCTAAGCATGTTAGGAAATTAGTTTTTTCAATGTTGCTACAGTAACTCAGGAATTTGGGAAATGTTCTCAAGCATCGCATCCTTGAGTTTAGTGACTACTTCAATCGCACCATGGCTAAATAGATTCAGTAGACTGACAAGGGCAAATCCCTGACTGCTTGAGCGATCGCCTTACTTCCACGCCTAGCCGTACTAGGGTATGCGAGTCGTTTGAGATGTGGAGCGGCAGAGCATGCCATAAAGAATAGCTGCGGTGAGAATTCCGTTGACTGGACCAATTCCCAGCCCAGCTTGTCCTGTTGC
>JBCBVC010000065.1:0-21956 GCA_039817845.1 Cyanobacteria bacterium J06642_2 | reverse complement strand
CCTATCTTGTTTGAGTAGATTCAACGCTAGATAGGTCTACCAAGGTTGGCATCAAGGCGAAACGACTTAAGGCTGGATGGAATAACGATTTCCTTTCAACCATCCTCGCCGGGTGAGTATGCGTTTGCCCTGCAGAAGCAGTTAAGCTGCTTGGGATGGGGCGTCTATTGCAGGTATCCTCGACTGTCAGTTGCCAGTACTTGCATAAAATTGGGGCGATCGCCACTGGGCTAGGCGATCTAACTGGCACTCTGGGCCAAGGTGCGGCGTTGCTGGCGCTGTTGATGCCTTTTAATTCTCAGTCTGACCCATCGCTTCCACGTGGAGAGGTCGGCGTCGCTGGGTGCAGTGGCTTGCCATGCAGGACGAGTTACTAAGCGTTGCAGCCACTGGTTTAGCGTTGGGTAGCTGTCTAGAGAGAGTCCCAATTGCGAACCTAACGCGATCGCAGCTCCCGCGACGATATCGGCTAGGTCGATGGTATCTCCACCGAAGTATGTGCGATCGCCCAATTGATCGCTGAGAAATTGCCACGCGGGTCCACACTGTTCGGCTGCATCTGAGAGTTCTGCTGCGGTCTCGGCGTTGACGAGCGCTGGAATTTTGGGCACCAACTCATTCGCCGCGATCGCTTGCACCATTCGCATGCGGGCGATCTCCTCGGCTGCTCTTGGCATCAAGCTCGGGGTCGGGTACTTGCATTCCAAATAATCGAGAATGGCAAATGATTCGATGACCCGCACGTTGTCATTTACGATGACTGGAACGCGATGAAAGGGATTGAGAGCGAGAAATTCGGGTTGAAATTGTTCGTCTCTGAGGTCGATCGGGATGGGCTCGAAAGGAATATCTTTCTCCAATAACGCTATCCACACGCGGCGAGCGATAGGGGAAAGGGGGTGGTAGTAAAACTTCAGCATATGAGCCTCTTGAGAAAAGACTGTTCGGTCGGTTTTTAAGCAAAAAAAGATCGGTTCTGATGTGCAGATATTTATTCAACGAGCGTTAACGAGCTCTAGCTCTGCGCGGATGTAATGGTGAAGAGTTTGTTTGGCGCGATCGAGATGAACGCGATCACCGTATAGCTGACTCATCATCAAGCCTCCTTCCAGGATCGATATCCAAAGCGTAGCGACGATGTCGGCTTCGACGGTAGCTCGAACTTCATCGCGCTTGATGCCGTTAGCTACGATCTTGTGAATCATGTTGCGCCACGCTGTCATGGCTTGACGAGCCCGATCGCGCAAGGCCGGGTGCGTGTCGTCGCTTTCGATCGCCGTATTCATGAGCGGACAGCCTCCTTGAATCGAGGAAGCGTTGTTGTCGTCGTAGAACGCATCGACTAGAGCGTGGAGTCGGGCGATCGCGTGACGCTTGCCTCGCAGGGCTCTGGAGTAATGCTGCTGAATGCATGCGATGGCAAAGTCGAATGCGGCCAGCGCGAGCTCGTTCTTACTGCGGAAATGATTGTAAATGCCTCCTTTTTGCAATCCAGTTGCCTGCATGATGTCGGCCATTGACGTACCCGCGTAGCCGTGTTGATTGAAGGCAGTCGCGGCTTGCTGAATGATGCGATCGCGGGTGGCTTTGGCTTTAGACATATCGCGAACTCGAACAGACCGATTGGTCTTAAAAGGACAATACCACTGGTTAGGTTTTGTCGTCGATATTGCTGCATGTCGATATTGCTGCATGTCGGTGTGGTTGCTGCTGAGGGCTGGGTGGGTGTCGAGATGCTTGCTGAGTAGCAGAGAGATCCGGGTAGCCTAGTAAAAAGATATTTCTCGCACGGTGATATGTCAGAGCTTGCGTTTGCTAAATATCAAGGGCTGGGTAACGATTTCGTGCTGCTGGACAATCGCCATCAGCCCGAACCGCTGTTGACGCCAGAACAAGCAGAACGGTGGTGCGATCGCCGTTTTGGGATTGGAGCTGACGGCGTGATTTTTGCTCTGCCCGGTCGCAACGGGGCGGACTTTACCATGCGGATTTTTAACAGCGATGGTTCCGAGCCGGAGATGTGCGGTAATGGCATTCGCTGTATGGCTAAGTTTTTGCAAGATTTGGGGGCAGAACCACGCGATCGTCGCTATCAAATTGACACGTTGGCCGGGCGCATCGTGCCTGAGATGACCACAAGTGGTTTAGTGCGCGTGGACATGGGGCCGCCCATTCTAGAAGCTCAACGCATTCCGACGACACTGGCCAGTCCAGACGAGAAAGTTGTAGTGCAACCGCTAACTGTGGGAGATCGCGAGTGGTCGGTGACGTGTGTCAGCATGGGCAATCCTCACTGCATTACTTTCGTCGCAGACGTGGAGGCAATCTCCTTGGAAGCGATCGGCCCTCAGTTCGAGCACCATCCCGTTTTTCCCCAGCGGACGAACACGGAATTCGTGCAGGTATTAGCTCGCGATCGCCTGCGTATGCGCGTGTGGGAGCGCGGGGCGGGTGCGACCTTAGCTTGCGGTACAGGGGCCTGCGCGCTGTTGGTCGCTGCAGTGTTGGAAGATCGAGCCGACCCGCAGGCGATTGTCGAGCTTCCCGGCGGTAATCTCCAAATTGAGTGGGATCGAGCGGGCGATCGCGTCTTTATGACGGGTCCTGCGGAGCGCGCATTTTCGGGAAAGGCGGCTGTCTGACCACTACTCCCTTGCTATCCTGAAGAGTCACCGCGCGTCACTGAGGGAGGCCATGCAATTTATTGATCGAGCTACTGTCGAAGTGCAGGCAGGAGATGGCGGTGACGGTATGGTGGCGTTTCGACGGGAAAAATACGTCCCGGCGGGGGGCCCGGCAGGGGGCAATGGCGGTCGTGGGGGCTCGGTAATTTTTGTCGCCGATAGTAATTTGCAAACGCTGCTGGACTTTCAGTTTCGGCGGCTATACAAAGCTGAGTCCGGCGCAAAAGGCGGTTCTAGTAATAAAACTGGAAAAAGCGGGCAAGACTGTGTCGTGCGGGTTCCGTGCGGCACGGTGGTTTACGAGGCTGATACGGGTGCGGTTATTGGTGACTTGACTGCATCCGAGCAAACGTTAACGGTGGCCCGAGGTGGGTTGGGTGGTCTGGGCAACACGCGGTTTTTGAGCAATCGCAACCGCGCTCCCGAGCAAATGACGGAAGGCAAGCCGGGGGAACAGCGCCACCTCCTTTTGGAACTCAAACTGATTGCCGAGGTGGGCATTGTCGGGCTCCCCAATGCAGGGAAATCAACGCTGATCTCGGTGCTGTCGTCTGCGCGCCCGAAAATTGCGGACTATCCCTTCACCACATTGGTGCCGAACCTCGGAGTCGTGCGGCGACCCTTGGGGGACGGTGTCGCCTTTGCAGACATCCCTGGCTTGATTGAGGGCGCTCACGAAGGAACAGGACTAGGCTATGAGTTTTTGCGGCACGTCGAGCGGACGCGAATGTTGTTACATCTCATCGACGGCAGTCAGTCCGACCCGGTAGCCAGCTACCGTACGATTCAGGCCGAACTGGCTGATTACGGTAGGGGGCTGAACGATAAGCCACAAGTCTTAGCGCTAAATAAAATTGATGCGATCGCTCCCGAAGACCTCGCCACTCGCAAAGCCGAACTAAGCCTGGCGGCAGGGGGGCCTGTGCACTGTATTTCTGCAGTAACTCAAACTGGACTTGAGTCACTAACTCAAACTATTTTTGATCTACTCGATCGCCTCAATGCGGAAGATGCTGAGGTTGCTGATGAAGTATCGACGGACTCTGAGACGGTCACCCTCTAGCCACCTATGGCAAGTTGTCCTACAACTGAAGAGTATGTAAATCACGCGATCGCGATGCGGAAAACACTGATTGATTTATACGAATTTACGATGCGCTGTTAGAAGTAGTCTAAGAGGAGGTGGCTCCGTGGCCTCATTTCTGATGGCTTGGATATGGAATGCCGTGCGGCTGGCAGGACGCCACATGCCGATGATGTCGTGGAATCTCGCCTTGGCATTCGTGCCGCTGGGCTTGAGCTGTTGGCTGTTTCAAATGTCGGACGGGCCACGCTCAGCTCGGTGGTGGTTCTGGGCAGCGGCATTCGTGTTGTTTTTACCCAACGCCCCCAGCGTCTTAACTGACATCGTTTATCTCATTCAGGCCATCCGTTTTACGGATGATTCAGTCTGGCTGATTACCCTAGTTTTGATACCGCAATTTTTCATCTTTATCAGCGCAGGATTCTTCGCCTACGTATTTTGCTTACTCAATATCGGCGATTATTTGCGGCGATATCAGATGGGTCGCTGGATTCTCCCCATGGAGCTGGGGTCACATCTACTGTGCGCCGTGGGGATTTTTTTAGGGCGATTTATGCGTCTGCGAAGCTGGGACGCGTTCTCACATCCGTCCCGGCTGTTGGCGCAGACAACGCGAGCTTTGTTTGAGGGTTGGCCCTTATTCGTAATCGGCATTACGTTTATCGTGTTGGTCGTCTTGTATGCACTGGGTAAACAGGCTGTATTGGGTTGGCTGCGAGAATATCCGCCTGTGGGAAGTGTCTCGTAGCCGTTGTTGCCGCCGCCTTCTGAAAAGAAGAGCAGCAGAGCTTGACTTGCGGCAGTAACCGTCAAGTTATTTTGCACATCTCAGTCATTCAGACCCTATGCAGAGCCAAGGTTCTATTGTTCTAACTGAAATATCAAGTGCGATATCAGCTCCGCTGCCCTGACACTTTGTGACTCAACCATCCATCGCTTACTGCACTAGCTGGTTTCAGTTTGGCGAGCTAGAACGCGATCGGCTAATTTGTCCGGCACTTCTTGCATGCGATCGTAATGCCAATTGAAGAAGCCAACGCCCATCGTTAGCGATCGCAATTCGACAATCGTGTCTTGCATTTCGGCCTGCGGCAAGTAGGCAGATACTCGATCCCACCCCTGCCAGCCAGGCTTAGCCTCATAGCCTAAGATTTGGCCGCGTCGGCCATTGAGCAAGCGCAGTACGTTGGCGATATATTCCGTCGGTACTGAAATTTCCACTGTCAAAATAGGTTCTAGTAGGGTTGGACGACAGTCTTGCATGCCTTTTTGCATGGCGATGCGAGCGGCTTGTTTGAAGGCTTGTTCAGAGCTATCTACCGAGTGGTAAGAGCCGTTTTTCAGCGTGACTGAGACATCTACTACTGGAAACCCTAACGGTCCGCGCGTCAGGTATTCTCGCACCCCCATTTCTACGCCTGGAATGTATTGGCGCGGCACCACGCCACCCACGATGCTTTCGTTGAAGTTGAAAGTCGACCCGCGCGGTAGTGGTTGAATGTCCAGATACACGTCACCAAATTGGCCGTGCCCTCCAGTTTGGTGTTTATAGCGTCCGTGAACGTCGCTGGTGGATTGACGGATGGTTTCTTTGTAAGGAACGCGAGGCGATCGCGCGCTCATAGCGAGATGATGTTTGCGCCGCAGGCGGTCGAGGGAGACTTGCAGGTGAATGTCGCCCTGTCCCCACAAAATCACTTCGTGAGTGTCGCCATGGTGTTCCCAACGTAAAGTCGGATCTTCATCAACCAGTTTGCTTAAGGCCGTACTAATTTTGACTTCGTCACCGCGTTTCTCGGGGGCAATAGCTGAGGCGTAGACTGGCGTCAATGGCTCTGCGCGAGGTAAATCGACGGGGTCGCCGCCAGCACTGGTTGCGATGAGGGTATCGCCCGTATGGGCGTCATCCAATCGACTAATGCCGACAATGTCACCCGCTTTGGCCTCGCGCACGCTTTGGAGCTGCTGGCCCAGCATGCGGTACATCCCTCCTGGTCTCGAACCATTCAGGGCCATCGTATCGAGCAACTCGCCACCCCAGACTCGCACCAGCGAGAGTTTGCCAGCTTGGGGCAGTACATATGTTTTCAGTACCTGAGCCAGTGGTTCCGCGCGATCGCGAGCAATGCTCCGCCGCGCAGCCGTGCGCTCGGCTTCAGGAGCTTCCCGGACGAGGGCGTCGAGCAAGGGCCGGACACCAAAATCGCGCTCGGCCACGCCCACAAATACGGGCACGATTAAATCGGCGCCTAAATCTAGTTTCAAATCGCGTTCGATTTCGGCCTGGGGAGGCTCGATATCTTCCAAAAGTTCTTCGAGCAAATGATCGTCGAAATCGGCGAGAGCCTCGAGCATTTCCGTGCGGGCTTCGCGCTCGACTGCTTTTAGATCTTCTGGAAGTGGGACGGGGTCGGCAGGTGCGCCTGCATGGTAATGATAAGCTTGCTCGCTGACCAGGTCGATGTAGCCGGCTAAGGTCTCGCCGCGACCGATGGGATATTGATGGACTACCAGCGGGCGGCTCGACACGGCGCGAAAGGCGTGCAGCAAGGCCATAAAGTCGCTGTTGGCCCGATCCATCTTATTCACGAATAGTAAATGGGGAATTTCCCAATCGTCTAAAAATTTGAGTAATGGGGAGAGTGTTAGGGCACGCTCGGGGTCGGGTTCGCACACCACAATCGCAGCATCGACTCCAATCAAAGCGTTATAGGTTTCTCCAGCAAATTCAACCGAGCCCGGGCAATCCAGCCAGGTAAACGAAATGCCGCCGTACTCAGTACTGGCGGCATTCACTTCAACAGTCATCTGGCGATTGCGGGCCTCGGGGGTACTGTCCCCCACGGTATTGCCCTCCCTCACCGTTCCTTTACGGGTAATGGCCCCGGTAAGCGATAGTAGACTCTCAAGCAACGTGGTTTTCCCACTTAAGTAGGGGCCGACGATCGCCACGTTGCGTCGTCTGGCGACGTTTTCAGTCACGATAAAATCCTCCTTCACCGCTTCGTTCCTGAATGCGACCGAACGAAACAGCAGCAAACGAAAATGACTACATGGATGTACCGATTCGCATGAGATAGCAGAATATCGGCGGTTGCGAACTGTCAGTCACGCTTGGCTTCATCCTCATTGACGTCGCGAGGCTGACAGGAAGAGGCAGGCAATCAATCCAGGTTCTGCGGATGGGTTGAAACTTCTGATGTGAACCGAGAAGTTGGCTCGACGGTCGAGCAAGCGAATCCTACTAGCAGGCTAGCTCGCTCTTCCTACGGACAGAAGATTTCTGCAACGTGTCTTAAGAAATTGCGGCGGGAATGTGAAGCCAGTTGAGTCTCAATGTAGTTCGCGATCGCTATGCAGATAGCTGTTGAACCCAGTATGAGGCCCGCTAAACCCAAAAAATGAGCGATAAAAAATGAGCGATGTCGATGGGATGGGCGATGAGGGATTTGAACCCCCGACGTACTCGGTGTAAACGAGCCACTCTACCGCTGAGTTAATCGCCCGAAGTGCTAACGTCTGACCGCAAGCATGTATGGTAGCACGACTCCGCCGAGCCTCATGATGGGATAACGATATCGAGGGCGATACTGCACAAATGCGCTGAAAATGACTGCGCCAGACGGTAGCCTTATCTCCGCTGCACCGCGAGTAGAAGCAATTGATACAATCGCGTTCGCCGCGTGGTTACTGGAGATCGATCTGCCTCAGATATCGAGAGCTAGAAGACGCTTGAAGGTAAGGCCGGGGTAGAAAATGAAGGTCAGCTTTGACGAAGAGTGAACTTCGCGGTATTTTCTCTTGGGCTGGCTCAGTGTTTTCACTCATGTAGTCGCCTCTGAAAATGCCAATCGTGCGTGATAACATGCGATCGCCTGGTGGAGATCGGCATGCGTCGAGGGTTGAAGTGGTATCGACGAATAACCGCGGCGACGGCTGTCGCGATCGCTGCAGCTTGTGGATCTGAGAGTGGCCCCATAACCACCGTGCAGCCGCAAGAAAATGCCTCCATTCGAGCCAGCGAACCTACAGGCGATCGTCGCAACGACGCCACGGCTCTGGTGTACGAAGGAGCTCAAAACGAAGTTGAGGCAGGAGATGCAGCCCTCGTCCAGGCACTGGTTAACTTGCCTTCCAGTACGTCTACTGTCGACTTGGTAGCAGCTGCAAATCACTTACTGCGCGCGCGCGACAGCATTCAAACGCCACTTCAGATCGAACCGACTGTAGCCAATGTGGATTATGCCAATCCACGTGGGGTGACGATGCAAGATGTGGCCGCTGTGACAGCTGCAATGGTCTTGTCGGAGGGAGATCGAGAGGAAGCCAAAATTACTGCGGCTGCTCAAAAGCTCGTTGACGAACCCGTAACGTTACGAGCGATTCCTGGCCAAGAGTTGCCCGGTTCGCAACCAGGTAGCCTGCCCCGCGTCGTTCGAAATGATGCCGGTTTCGAAACCGAACGCGTTGTAGATCAGATTGGCGACCTCCCCGACAGTACGCCCAAAGGTGACAATCTCGTCTTCCCGCCTGGAACGGAAATTTTGTTTCCTACGGCACCCGACCCCGATCAAGCTCTGCGCGTTAGTTACGAGCCTCCCCTCACTGGCGCTCGTAACGAAGCGCCTCAAATATTTTCGGCTGATTTTTTGGGATGCTCGGGGTCTCGTTGCTTTTTGCCAGATATCGCCGCCATTATGCCTTTGGGCTTCAAGGCTGACGAGCGTACCTACACGGTTACATATGAATTTACGACGACTGAGGGTGGTGTCCTCGTTGTCGAACGCCCGCTAACCGTCACACCAGCCGAAAGTCTCTCATTTGCTGACCCCAATTTAGAAGCTGCAGTGCGCGATCAGCCAGGCGTTCCGGACGGACCGATTACGACTGCCAGCGTCTCGGGGTTGCGAGAGTTGAATGCCAGCGATCGCGAGATTGAGTTGCTGGATGGTATTGCTCAGCTCAATATTCTCAAAACGGTAGACGTATCTGACAACAATATTGAAAGTATTGGTCCTCTCGGCTCCATCAACACTCTGCAGAAACTCGATGCTGACAATAATGACATTGAAGATATTGCGCCGGTGGAAAAACTCGAATTTTTGACCGAGCTGGAAGTGAATGGCAAAGCCGTGGTTGACGTTTCTCCCTTGCGTAACCTCGAACGCTTAGAAACTCTATCGTTACGCAATAACAGCGTTGCCAGTCTCAGCGATCTGGGTGGTTTGCCAAATTTACGCCGAATTATTTTGTCTGGCAATAGCGTGACGAGCTTGAGCTTGGCGAGTAGTTCCAATGTGCTTGAGGAAGTGGAGTTACGAGACAACTCCGTCGGCACGATAGATTTTGCCGACGCTCCTGCTAGTCTCAAGCGATTTGTCCTCGATGGCAATGATGTGGCCAGTTTGCGCGACCTTACAGCTTCGCGTAGTTTGGAGTCGCTCGAACTGACGAATAATTCCAATTTGACGCTGGACGGCTTACGCGACCTGGCTAACTTGAAAACGATTGAGATTTCAGGTAATGCCAATGTGACGATTCGCGATTTGGGCTCGTTACCATCGTTAACGGACTTCAATTTGGCCAGAAACAGTATTGTCAGCGTGTTTGGGGCTGACAATCAAATCGGGTTTGAATCTCTGAATACCCTGATCTTTAATGATACGTCGATCCGCTTTTTGGGCGAACCTCAAAGCGATCTGACGAGCTTGAGTCAATTTTTAGGGCGATTGACGATACCTACTTTTGTCGGGTTGCGCGATACAGGGTTAAGTGAATTGTCTTCGCTGCAAGGGTTGAGTGCGATCGCGCAGCTCGATCTCTCAAGCAATCCCATCTCCAATATTGGTCCGCTGGTGGAGAACGACAGTTTAGGTGCTGGCGATGTCGTCAACTTGAGTGATACTCAGCTGGATCGCGAGTCAACGGATACGTTCATTCCGCAGTTAAGAAACCGGGGCGTTGAAGTTCAATTCGAGGGAGTTCTGACCCCACCCACTCCAACGCCTCGCCCTTCTCCCACGCCTAGGCCGCCGAGCCCTCAGCCATCGCCTTCTGCTTCGCCACCTCCGCCTCCCAGTTCTACGCCATTGCCTCCGGAAGGGACTATTCTCCTCAATCGCACGCTCGGGAATTTACTCTCAGGAGAAGTACAGGTATCCGTCCAGATTCCAGCGACGACAGTCTTGGTTGATAGCTTTACCCTGTTGGATACGGAGAATGAGGCGGTCATGTTCGTGCGGACGCCATTTGAGTTGTTCCCAGGTTTTACCAGTTATGCCTCTCAAACGGGATTTGACACGCTGGTCGAATTCGATCGGCTCGCGATTGATGGCGTTCCTGCCGATACTTGCGTCATCGTCCATATCCCTGGTACCGAGCCCACATCGAGGGGCAACCAGCTTGCGAACTCGCTTGGCTGTCCTCCCTAGAAGTTTAAGTTTCCGGCGCGATCGCTTCTTCCACTGACGTTCCTTCGCTGATGACATGCCTCAACTGACTGTTCATCACTGGCTGCTCAAACCCAAGCTCAGTTCGCTGTTAGTGGCTGGTTTAGTGGCTGCTGGGTTATCCGCGTGTGGCAACTCGAGTTCGCCCCTGGCGATCGCGCCTGAGTCAGCCAATCCCCCTGAATCGAGTGAGGGTGTGTTGTTGCAAGCTGAACCCGACGGAACATTTTTATTAACCGAACCGATTCCTGCGACGGCAGCAGCTATTCTTCTCCGGTTGGATGTTGCTAGCGAGGAGCCTTTACCGGATACACTCGCGCTCGATGGCGCGACATTCTTGCAGGCACCGATAGAGTTAAATCCCGGTTTTCAGTCTTACGTTCCCGATTTGAACTCGTCACTTAAATCATTAGATGCGATCGCGTCGCTCGAAATCCCCAATATCAGTCAGGCAAGCATTCAACCTGTCATCCGCCCAGCCTCGACCGAGCGTCGCGAGGGCATATCACTGATTTATCAGAGGAATGATAGCCAGATCACCTTAGAAGATTACATCCTGACCTACGCCCTCACATTTCTGCCCGAATCCACCCGTACTCCCGAAAACATAGCCGAGCAGGCAAGCTTACTTCTGGCTGATAGCGACATTGCTTTGAGCAGCATCGAACCGATTCCAGATGCTGTCAATACAGACTGGGCCAGAGGCGGACGCGCTCCTGCTCCCGATTTGACGGATGCGGCGGTTATGGCTTCAGCTCTAATTCTCGATGCCACTTTTGAGCCGATCACGAAAGAAAACCTCAGCATTTTAACCAATATCTTTATTCCTGATGCTGGATTGGTTGCGGATGACATTCAGGCTATTCCTGGTTCCAGCTTACCGGGAGAGACCTCCACGCCCACGCCCTCGCCTTTCCCCGATTTGCCAGTATTGCAGCTGGACGAGACGATTTTTAACGAACTCACGTTTACCGATAACATCATTCCAAATGGACCGAATACGTTTTACTTCGATGACTACCTTTTGGATGCGTCAATTTTGGTGTCGGGCCTGCCAGCCTTTGCAGAAGAAACGGTCCTAGTAACTCTCGTGAGCTTTGACTTTGATACTTTTCTACAAGTTATCGATCCTTCGAGCGGAGTTGTTCTGTTCGAGAATGACGACGTTTTCGGTCTGACAAATTCACAACTCAGTTTTTCTGTCAACGCTGGAGACCTGTATATCGTTCGCGTCACTAGCGCCTTCTCAAATGCGTTTGGGAGCTACAGTGTGGGGGTTTCATTTTTGAACTAATGGTCGAGGATTAGTGCTTGACCGAAGTTGCTGTTTCGTTTGAAACATTTACGCCTCGGCGTTTTCTGCTTCAGAAAGGGTGACTTCGGGGTCGAAAGGGGTTGCCGTAGTCGCATTAAGTTCGGCGATCGCCTCTTGCTCGATCTCCTCAGCCTGCAAGTCTTGTAGGTTGGGAACTGCGTTGCTGTCAGCTAAAGTCGTAGCTGGTGCTGCCATCGCACTTCGTAACCAGAGTGGGGCAATGAAGGTTGTTGCAATCACCATGACGATAATGCCGGCTTCTAGCGAGTTAGACAGGACGCCGCTAGCAGCTCCAACGCCAGCAAAAACTAACCCCACCTCACCCCGCGGAATCATACCGACACCAATGGCGTAGCGATTGAGATCTGGTTTGCCGAAGGCACCTAAACCCGCACACAATTTACCAATCAGAGCGATCGCAATTAAGAAAGACGCAATGATTAATCCTTCTCGATTAGCCGGATCGAGCGGATTGAGCACAGCCAAGTTCGTCTTTGCACCGACGCTCACGAAGAAAATGGGAACGAATAAATCGGAAATGGGGCGAATCGTTTCTTCCAACTCTTCGTGTTTCTCGGTTTCTGCCAAGATCAAGCCCGCTGCAAAAGCGCCCAAGATCCCTTCCAATCGAATAATTTGACCGATATAGGCGAGGACAAAAGCCAAAATTAAAGCAGGGACAATCAGCTTGCCTCTCGTATTTAATTCGTCTACCAAACTGACAAAAAACGGACTGAGCAAGCGACCCAGCACGATCGCCCCGACTAAGAACACCACGGCACTAACGACAATAATGCCAATGTTGGCTAGGTCGACTTCCCCAGTTTTTGCCAAACCTGCCACCACTGCCAGGATGATGATGCCGAGAATATCGTCCAAGACAGCAGCCCCAATAATGATTTGACCTTCTGGGGAAGAGATTTGTTGGAGTTCGGCTAAGACTCGAGCCGTAATGCCAATGCTGGTAGCTGTCAGCGCTGCTCCAGCAAAAATGGCAGGTACGGTCGGGACGTTAAATACGTAAAGCAAGCCCAGCGTTCCCGCTACAAACGGGACGGCTACCCCTACAACTGCGACAGCTGCTGCTTGTGGCCCTACCCGGAGAAGCTCTTTTAGATCGGACTCCAACCCGATTTCAAACAGTAGAATGATCACGCCAATTTCAGCTAAGACGTTAACGATTTCGCCTTGCGCGGCAAAAACTTCACTGACCGCATCTACGCCCAGTCCGGTAGTCATTTGCAGGAACTGCATCAAATTTGAGGATTGGGCGAGTTCCGCAATTTCGGTCGGGCTGACGCTCCCCTCCACAAACACCAGCAAGTGCAGTAGAGAGCCCCCAACAACGACTCCTCCTAGAAGCTCGCCCAACACTTCAGGAAAATTCAAGCGAGCGCAAATTTCTCCAGCTAATTTGCTGGCAACGTATACCACCACGAGAGATAGCAATACGGAAGCTAAGACAAAAGGCGCAACTTCTGCTGAAGTAGTTGCTATCAGGGGAGGGAACGTAACCAAGAGATAGACCTCACGATCGTGCGAATGAGTTTGCCATGAATGCTATGGGTGCGACGTTAGCCGGAGTCAATCGAGACTGTAGCGGTAGGCGGTTGCTAGTAATGTTGCCGAGCGCACCTAATGCTTATTATTAGTCAGTCTGTGGAGGAAGCAAACAAGGGGAAAAAGGACAGAAACCATGTCGGTTCATATCAGTCCTTTAGGGTATGCGCTCGTCACTCGAAACTGCTGTCCAACTGAGTCTTGCGATCCCAAACTTTACCTGTGAGAAGAAATCTCCTCCGCAAGATGTTGGAAGGGTAGCGAGTTAAACGGGCACACTAGATCTAGCCTCAGATAAATCACAGCCATCCTCTTTAAGATGGGATAGACTGTCTGCGGTTTCTGTCGTAACCGATGTTTCTGGAAGAGGGTTAGCTCCCGTGGCGAACTACAATCGCGGCATCATGAAGTTCCCGAACGCCGACAGTCCTTTGGCGGTCGCAGTTGCGACTGGCGTACTGTTTGGAGTGGTTGGCGGTTTGATTTGGGTGGCTTTGACTTCTGCCTATGCAATCTAAACGAACTGTTACTTTGGGTTAGCGTCTGTCTGGACCTGCTGTTTAGGTAGCTAGGCGCGACGAAAAATCGAGCATTGTTGCTACTCTCCTACTCCCCTTAGGCATAATGGTGGAGCTATTTGTCAGCTGGATAATGGAATCCAGTTAATATTTGATGTTAGTCGCATCAGGAGAGTTCTCGGCATGAGTTCTGCTGTTTCGTCAGCTACCGCTTCAACCTCCTTGCTCGATCGCGTTTTGATCTTCGACACGACATTGCGCGATGGCGAGCAATCTCCGGGAGCAACCCTCAATGGTGAGGAGAAGTTGGCGATTGCCCGACAGTTGGCTCGCTTGCAGGTGGACATCATTGAAGCTGGGTTTCCCTTTGCGAGTCCGGGTGATTTCGCTGCTGTCCGAGACATTGCCCGCGAAGTAGGGACGCCAGACGGCCCAATTATTTGCGGTTTAGCTCGTGCCACCAAACAGGACATCAATGCGGCAGCGGAAGCACTCAAGCCTGCTGCGAAGGGTCGCATTCATACCTTTTTAGCTACGTCTGACATTCACATGCAGCACAAGCTGCGGAAAACGCGGACTGAGGTGCTGGCCATTGTGGAAGAAATGGTGGCTCACGCAGTTTCGTTAATGTCGGATGTGGAGTTTTCTCCTGAAGATGCAGGCCGCTCCGATCCTGACTTCCTTTACCAGGTACTCGAAACAGCGATTCGAGCAGGGGCAACCACTATCAACATTCCCGATACCGTCGGTTACACGATGTCAGAGGAGTTCGGGCGCTTAATTAAGGGAATTCGCGATAACGTCCCTAACATCGATCGCGCCGTGATCTCCGTGCACGGTCACGACGACTTGGGGGTAGCAGTGGCGAACTTCCTCGAAGCCATTAAAAATGGCGCGCGACAGGTGGAGTGCACCATTAACGGTATTGGCGAGCGGGCCGGAAATGCAGCCCTAGAAGAAATCGTCATGGCTTTGCACGTCCGACGGCCTTACTTCAATCCCTATTTTGGTTATCCAGTCGCATCGGAAGTGCCGTTAACGAGCATCCGCACCCAAGAGATTTATCGCACATCGCGTATGGTCTCTCACCTGACGGGGATGTTGGTGCAGCCCAATAAAGCGATTGTCGGTGCCAATGCATTTGCACACGAGTCGGGCATTCATCAGGATGGCGTGCTCAAGCACAAGCAAACCTACGAAATTCTAGACGCGCAGTTGGTCGGCGTGCATTCAAACTCCATCGTGCTCGGCAAGTTATCGGGTCGCAATGCATTTCGAACTCGTTTGAATGAGCTCGGATTCGACCTCTCCGAGCAGGAGTTAAACAAAGCGTTCCTGCGATTTAAAGACTTGGCCGATAAGAAAAAAGAAATTTCCGATCGCGACCTGGAGGCGATCGTGAATGACGAAACGCGCCAAATTCCAGAATCGTTCCGGCTCGAACACGTGCAGGTAGCCTGTGGCAAGGATCAGTTACCCACAGCTACAGTGACGATTCTGACCCCTGATGGTAGAGAACTGACCGATGCTGCTGTGGGGACGGGGCCCGTGGATGCCGTTTATAAGGCAATCAATCGCTTAGGAGAGATCCCCAACCAACTAATTGAATTTTCCGTGCAGTCTGTTACCGCCGGAATCGACGCGATTGGTGAAGTTACCATTCGATTAGAACACGAAGGCCGCGTTTTCTCAGGTCATGCAGCCAATACTGACATTGTTGTGGCTTCGGCCTATGCGTATCTCAATGCACTCAATCGCTTGTATTTCGCGCTCAACGGTCCTCAACGCAACTCCGCACAGCTCGAAGCTGCAGCTGAGAAAATCTAAATCCAAGTCTCTTGAAGAACCGTAGCTTGCAGGGCAAACCTCACTTTGCAATGTGAGCTTTATGGACTGTCGTAGCTGCGTTCGCGGAACACCTCGCGAGCAATGCGCAGGCCGCGGGCCGCGAGGTCGAAGTTAGTACATAAAGCAACTTCGACAATTGTTTCGAGAATCTCGCGCTTACTACAACCTACATTGAGAGCGCCATGTAGGCGTGCCTTGAGTTGCGATCGCCGTTCGGAACTTGCCATCAGAGTGGCGATCGCCACCAGTTCTTGCGATTTCGCATCCAATGCGGGACCGGACCCGCTGTCTTTCGATAATGCTTGAGTGAGGTCGCTGGCTAAGTCGGGATCTGCGGTTTCCAGCTGCCGGAGAGCCTGAACGATGGCTGCACCGTAGGCTTGGCGAATTTCATACCAATGGTATTCGCGATCGCTATCCATAGCATTTGCTACCTGATTGACTCTCAGTCTCGGAAGGGAGACGAATGTAACTCTCCACAATCTTGCACTCTCATCCACCAAGCGCGGATTCCCCAGATGAGCGCGGATTCTTCAGATGAGAGATGGACTACTCTAAAAAGAACGTTGGCGTGCGAATTCTCGTTAGGTGAGTCGCACGTTAGTGGCTAATTATTGCGGCCTGTGGTATCGCATTTCATCCGAGCTGAGCATAGGATATGAACTGGTGGCGAAGCTGAGGCGATGAATGGCTTGCAGCTCGTGTGTTTGTTGTTGTCACTGATCTTTAGATCGGGAGTGGTTATGAAATTGGCTCGACCCCTCAGTCTCGCTTTGGTGGCGTGTACTGGTATCTGGTTCGCATCTCAAGCTGTTTTAGCCGCACCTGTCGAACGTCACGCTCCTACCATACTGGCCCAGGCTGAAACAGACACAGCTGCCAGTGGATTGTCGAGGCAAGAAGTGACTGAACGACTCGATGCTGTCCCCGTATTCGCGATTGTCTCCGAAGACGGTACTCCCATCCTGGCTACAGTCGAGAACGAGGGGGAAAAGGTTCAGATTGCCAGCTTCTGGCTCGACCCGAATGAGGCAGTCAAAACCATCGATCAGATCAAAACTCGCACTCCTGATATCGGATCTCAGGCCCGCATCGTGCCTCTGTCTTTAGGGTATGCCTTTACGGTAGCCGAGGAGCAGAAGGAAAACGAAGGTGACCTAGTGTTTCAAGTACTTCCCAAAGCCAGTGTGGTCACGGAAGCCTTAGATATGGTGAATCAAGAATCAGCAGAGGAAGAATTAAAAGAATTTCCAGGCGTACCCTTGTTTTACGGCGAATCTGAAGAGGGCGTGCTCACAGTTGAAAGCAATGGCAACGAGGTCGTACCGTTCTTTTTTGAGCGGGCCGATTTGAAAGCCGCCCTAGATAGAGCTAGCAGTGAGAGTCCAGAGGTCACTCAAAAGACAACGATTGAGGTTACGACGCTGGAACAGGTGGTCAATTCGATGCTCGCTCCTGATGCCGAAAATAATGTCAGCAAGATTGCCTTTGTGCCATCGCGCAGCGCCCTGGAAAGTGTACAGACTTTCTCGGAGGATGCTCCAGCGGAAGCACCCAGTGCCGAATAAGGTTGGACGTACCTGACCTGGATCAAGCTGCTACAACTTCAGCGCGGTTGTGGGCGTGGCGAAATGATGCGATCGCTCGCGCCCGGTGCGAGGGTATTGCTCCAGTAGAGGTCGATCGCCTGCTCGCTCATTTCACTGGCTGGACGAACAGGGACCGCTTGCTGGGCAGCTACCCTTCTGAGGTGGATTGGCTGCAACTGAATAGTTCGTGGCAGCGGCGCTGGCAAGAGCGAGTGCCGCTGTATTACGTGCTGGGTACTCTGACGTGGCGCGATTTAGATCTACAGGTATCGCCTGCAGTGCTCATTTCCCGACCGGAAACCGAGCTGCTGGTGGATTTGGCTTTACCCGAAGTGCGCGCTGCTTCTGAAAATAGCCTGTGGGTCGATTTGGGCACAGGCAGTGGGGCGATCGCGATTGCTCTGGCGAGAGAGCGCGCAGACGTACGAGTGCATGCAGTTGACATTTCGGCGGAAGCAATCGAGGTAGCTGCTGCCAACGTGCGTTTCTACGAACTAGCTGCTCGCGTACAGCTGTGGTTGGGTAGTTGGTTTGAGCCCTTATCTTCACTACGAGGACAGATACGTGGAGTCGTATCCAATCCGCCCTACATACCTACTGCCGAGATTAATACTCTGCAGCCCGAGGTGCGTCAGCACGAGCCCCACCTAGCTCTAGATGGGGGACATTTCGGCCTGGACGCGATCGTCCACCTCATCCAAACCGCGCCTGACTACGTGATGTCCGAGGGCTTTTGGGCCGTCGAACTCATGGTGGGACAAGCTCGAACTGTGACCCAGTTGTTGCAGCGAGACGGTCGCTACCGAGCGATCGCCGTTCATCCCGATCTCGGTGGCATCGACCGCTTCGTTAGTGCCAGGATCGTCTAGGCTTTAGTGCAATAGCTCTGACTGCAATCCGTGCCCGCTCCTCATTTCGTATCTTTAGAACGCCTTTGTGAACTCGCTCACGCTGGGGAAGCGATTTGTTTTCCCACGGATACCGTACCGGCTCTGGCTGCTCTGCCCAGGCAGGCCCAAGTTGTTTACGAGCTAAAACGGAGATCGCGTGATAAGCCGCTTGCAATCCTCGCTGCTAATACAGAGTCTTTGCAATCCTACGTGCTGGGCTGGGAGACGGCGTGGTCCCGGCTTGCCGGGCGAGGTTGGCCCGGAGCGCTAACTCTAGTGTTGCCGGCATCAGCGCAAGTACCTGCAGATGCGATCGCGCGGGGTAGTACTGTGGGGGTGCGAGTACCCGACTTGGCGATGGCGCGACAGTTGCTGGCTCGTACGGGACCCCTGGTAGCTTCCAGCGTGAATCTCTCCGGGCAGGCACCATTACTAAATCCTGTCGACATCGCAGCTGTCTTTCCGCAACTCCCCATTTTGCAAGCTGAATTCCCATCCGCTCGACCTCCATCTACCGTGATGAAATGGCAGTCAGGTCACTGGAAAATGGTGCGTCAGGGTGCATTTGTCGGACCATTTCAGTAAGCTTTCAAGCAGTAATACGCAAAATTAGCCATGAATGCTCCGAATTATGAGTCTTCGGGCCAAATTAATTTAGATCATTCATTTGATTGGCAATTTGCTTGCGATCGCGCTGAAATGTTACGACAGTTCAAAGCTGATTTTTTCGCGACACTCAATCACGATCTCCGCAGTCCGATCAATAATCAAATCAGCTCCTTGGAGATCGTACTGGCCGAGCTGCACGAGTCGCGGGCTGAAATGCGGGAGTTCATTGCTAACGCTCAACACTCTGCGAAACAACATCTGGAATTAATCGAAGCTTGCCTTGTTGTCGGTCGCTACTGTCCGCCGATTCAGCCGTTGCAGCTGCATATCCAACCACTACTGCCGATCTTGCAACGCACTTACCAACTGACGTACCTGCAAGCTCAAACTCAACTCATTACTTATCCACCTGTTTCTGGACTCGGTCTCGATCCCCAATTATCCCTCTGGGCTGACGAGCGATGGCTAGAACAAGCGCTGCTGGGACTGATTAGCTGGGCGATCTTTTATATCGCTGAGGGCAGTCTTGCTTTAACTGTTGTAGTCGAGCCGGAGGCGATCGCACTGCGTTGGAAAATAACTGGAGATATTTCGGAGCTGCTCGAAGCCTCGAAGCGAGCACATCAACTGAACTGGAGCGTGCCCGAACGACTTTTACGAGGTATGAATGGCAGCGTCACGTTACTCGAAGATACGGTGAACAGCGCAGTCGTTTGCTGCCTGTTGCCACGCCACGCTCCAGAATAAAACCTCCCAAAGATTGGGAGGCTGGTATTGCTAGAGGTTTTCCGAATGGATGTAGTATCGGCGTGGTCGCGGCCAAAAACTGTATCCAATGTATCTAAGTAACCTTTATCGGTACGTCTACATCGATTTGACACGATATTGAAGTTAGCTTGGTCGAACAGTTGCGGCCTCGATGCAAGTGACTACAACCGTATAGTTGGCATGGTGGCAGGCTTTTGTGACTGTGTTGTTTCGATCCCCGATTGTTTCAATCACGCTCCCATAGCAGTGTTCGACCTCCTATCTCTTCGAGAAAACTATCTCCTTTCGAGAATTAAGGTACTCTGCTTGCAGCAGTCAATTCCCACAGATGGCAACGGGGGCTTATGGCATCGATTTCGGGGCAAATTGCACTGATTACTGGGGCTAGTAGTGGCATTGGAGCGGCTTGCGCGCGTAGTTTTGCTGAAGCTGGAGCTAAAGTGATGCTCGCCGCTCGCCGTCACGATCTCATCGACACTCTGGCTCGGCAACTCCAGCTCGAATGTAACGTGCCCACACTCGTGCTCTCTCTTGATGTCAGCGATCGCGCTCAAGTCGAAACCTCGATGGCTGAGTTGGCTTCTGACTGGAGTGAAATCGATATTCTGGTGAACAATGCTGGTCTTAGTCGCGGTCTCGACAAACTCTATCAAGGAGAGGTGCGCGATTGGGAAGAGATGATCGATACCAACATTAAGGGGTTACTGTACGTTACGCGCGCGCTCGTACCTGGCATGGTGAAGCGAGATCGCGGACACGTGATCAACATTGGTTCGATCGCCGGTCATCAAACCTATCCCAATGGCAACGTCTACTGCGGTACTAAAGCTGCTGTAAGGGCCATATCTGAAGGGCTCAAACAGGATCTGCACGGGACGTCTGTCCGAGTCAGTTCTGTCGATCCCGGCATTGTCGAAACGGAATTCAGTCAGGTGCGCTTTCGCGGTGATGACGGTCGTGCAGTAGCTGTTTATCAAAACACTACTCCTCTGGTAGCGGAAGATGTCGCCGATGCCGTTCTGTACTGTGCGACGCGACCGGCTCACGTCAACGTCAGCGAAATGCTGCTGTTACCGACCGATCAGTCCAGTTCCACCCTCATTCATCGTCGAAGCAGCGGCTAACGGTCAGGCAGTCTGTAGCATTGCTGTCCATCCCGACGAGTCAATACGATACAGTGGCGGAACGAGTCGAACCTCCCCACCATGGGTCAGGAAATTTCTACCAGTCATTTTTCCGAGGCAGACTTTGCGGCATTTCGCGATCGCCTGCATCGAGAAACTGCTTTGCTGCAAACCTGGTTCGAAGCTCAGTCCGATCAGCCCCCTAAATCGCCCCAGTTCACTATCGGTTTCGAGCTAGAAGCGTGGCTTGTCGATCGAGACTGCAATCCCATTCCCGCCAATCAGTCTTATCTCGATGCGCTGAACGATCCCCTCGTCGGGCCCGAACTAGCCAAGTTTAATATCGAACTCAATACTACGCCTCAGTTCCTGGCGGGGAAATGCCTTCAGCGAGTCCATACAGAATTCGAACGCACCTGGAAGCATTGCTGCCAAATCGCGCGCCAGCGCCAGACCGAATTAATTGCGATCGGCATTCTTCCCACAGTCACTCCGGCCCACTTAACCCTTGCCAATATGTCCGAAATGGTGCGCTACCGCGCCCTCAACGATCGGGTAATGAGTTGTCACGAGGGTGGCAAAATCAATCTAGAGATCGCTGGAGCTGACTGCTGGCAATCCTTTCACACCGATTTAATTGTTGAAGCAGCCGCTACCTCATTTCAAATTCACCTCCAAGTCCCTCCGGCTTCGGCCGCGCGATATTTCAACGCTGCTTGCATTGCCTCGGCTCCACTAGTGGCCATTTCCGCCAACGCTCCTTATCTGTTCGGATGCGATCTCTGGCACGAAACCCGCATTCCCGTCTTCGAACAAGTGATGGCAGCTCCCGGCCTCGCCCACATCGCGGATACGCTTGAAGCCCCAGCCAGTCGGGTCAACTTCGGTCATCGTTACGTCCGCAGTTCCCTCCTGGAATGCTTTGAAGAAAATTGCGATCGCTATCCAGTCTTGCTACCCATTCAGCTCGATGACGATCCCGCCACCTTCAGCCATCTGCGCTTGCACAACGGCACTATCTGGCGTTGGAATCGCCCGCTTATTGGCTCCGATCCTGACGGAACGCCGCACCTGCGAATCGAACATCGCGTCATCCCTGCCGGTCCCACAAATGCTGACACTTTTGCTAATGCTGCCTTTTTCTTCGGCCTCACCCACGCCCTTGCCACGGCGCCAGTCCCTCCCGAAACCTTACTGCCTTACGACAGCGTGCGGGCCAATTTCTACGCTGCTGCTCGCTACGGTCTCGATGCCAAAATTGTCTGGCTCGCTCAAACTCCTCTAGCCATGCCCGAGCTCCTAGCCACCGCAATCTCCCTCGCCGATCGAGGCTTGCAAGCACTCGACATCGATCCCGGCGATCGCCAGACCTATCTCGACATCATTCGACATCGCTTGCAATCTGGCCAAACGGGAGCTGTATGGCAGCGCGCCTATGTCGCCAAACACGGCCCTGACATGCAAGCATTAACCGCAGCCTACCTCGCCCGCCAAGTCGAAGGGCACCCCGTTCACACC
>JBCBVC010000064.1:0-22168 GCA_039817845.1 Cyanobacteria bacterium J06642_2 | reverse complement strand
GTTTTTAGTGACTAAAAACTATGATGTCGGGCAACTGAACTATAATGAACTCGGTGAAGATATTGAACTTACTAACAACGAGTTAATGACATATCAAGTTGGTATGATTGTCTTGCTCGTTGGTGGTGGAATCTTGTTGGCCAGAAGAACGAAAAAATAATCTCATCTGAGTTTTTGTATACGCAAAGCGAAGTACGAACGCAATACTTACTCGTCAGTCTTACTGAGAACCAAGCAACTTACAAAAAACGATTTTATCATCGCCAGTTCCGTAGAATTCACGAATCCCTGCTTCTTCTTCATAGCCACATTTGCGATAGAAAGTTCGCACGCGATCGAAACTTGGCAGCTCCGATGTTTCTACTATGAGTAAGCGAGGCCTCGCATTGTCGCGGTTTGCTCGACGTGATGAATCAATGCCCGACCGCGGCCTCGACCTTGGCAATTTGGATGGATAGCAATGAAGAGGAGGTTCCACGTTCCCAGAGTCATGCGCTCTGATGAGCAATAGGCAACTCCTGCTGGGCAATCCCCGTCATCACAATCTGCCAACCAGAATGAATTGTTGTCGCCATCAAAATACGCAGCCAGCATGTGGCTGAGCTCCTCCAGCTCCTCTGGCTCGAAACCAATCGCCGCCGCAATGGCGAGGAACTCATCCACGTCGTTAGGTCGAGCCAGTCGAATCACGCGTTCTAAGCGTCCAAGCGCAACTTCTCTAGTACGGAACGATCTTCTAGGGTTGACGTATCGCCGGAGGGAGTTTCGCCTGCGGCGAGATTTCTGAGCAGGCGGCGAACAATTTTGCCCGATCGCGTTTTGGGCAAAGCGTCCGTGAAATGGATTTGACTGGGACGGGCGATCGCGCCGATTTCTTCCACCACGTGTTGTTTGAGCGTCTTCTCCAGCTCGGAAGATCTCGAATCTCCACCGCCCAGGGTCACAAAAGCCACGACTGCTTCTCCCTTAAGCTCGTCGGGTTTGCCTACGACAGCAGCTTCCGCCACACTGGGATGCGACACGAGCGCTGATTCGATTTCCATCGTGCCCAGGCGGTGACCAGAGACGTTAATTACATCATCGACGCGACCCATAATCCAGTGATAGCCGTCGGCATCGCAGCGGACACCATCGCCAGGGAAATAGCACCCTTCAATTTCGCCAAAATAGGTGCGTTGAAAGCGTTCGGGATCGCCGTAGACGTTGCGCAGCATTCCCGGCCAAGGCTGAGTAATGGTCAAAAAGCCACCCTGCCCGGCGGGAACGGGACTCCCTTCGCGATCGACGACAGCGGTTTGGATGCCCGGTAAAGGTAGACCGGCAGCTCCGGGTTTGGTAGAGGCAGCCCCCGGCAGCGTGGTAATAGTGATACCGCCAGTTTCAGTTTGCCACCAAGTATCGACAATGGGACAGCTTTCGCCGCCAATGACGCGGTAGTACCACATCCAAGCTTCGGGGTTAATCGGCTCACCCACCGTGCCCAAAAGGCGTAGCGACGAAAGGTCGTGCATTTGCGGATAACCATCGCCTGCCTTCATGAATGCCCGAATTGCCGTCGGAGCCGTGTAGAAGATGTTGACGCCGTATTTTTCCACGATCTCCCAAAGACAATCGGGCTTGGACGGACGCGGCGCGCCTTCGTACATCAAGCTTGTCGCTCCATTGGAGAGCGGCCCGTAAACGATGTAGCTGTGGCCGGTAATCCAGCCCACGTCAGCCGTACACCAATACACGTCGGTTTCTTGCAGGTCGAACACCCACTGCGTGGTCATGTGGGCGTACAGATTGTAGCCACCCGTCGTGTGCACTACCCCTTTGGGTTTGCCCGTGGTGCCGGAGGTGTAGAGGATAAACAGCAAATCTTCGCTGTCCATCGGTTCGGCCGGACAGTCGGCAGACATGTCGGGCTGCATCTCGTGCCACCAGCGATCGCGATCGCCCTGCATCTCAATCTCTTGTCCGGTGCGCTTCACCACGAGGACGTGTTCGACAGAGGGCACTTTGCCATCAGACAGTGCTTTGTCCACCTGCGGCTTTAACGGCACGATCGCGTCTTTGCGCCAGCCGCCGTCTGCTGTAATCACCACTTTGGCTGCGGCATCCACCAGGCGATCGCGCAACGCTTCGGCGCTAAATCCCCCAAATACGACGGAGTGAGGTGCGCCAATGCGGGCACAGGCTAGCATCGCGATCGCCGCTTCCGGAATCATGGGCATGTAAATACCGACGCGCTCGCCTTTTCGCACGCCGAGCTGCTTGAGGGCATTGGCAAATTGACAGACTTCGCGATGGAGCTGGGCGTAAGTGAGGGTGCGCGAGTCGCCCGGTTCGCCTTCCCAAATCAATGCAGCTTTGTTGCGACGGGGAGTGGTGAGGTGGCGATCGAGGCAGTTATAGCTGAGGTTGAGCTTGCCGCCGACAAACCATTTGGCAAACGGCAGCTGCCAGTCGAGGACGCGTTCCCACGGCTGAAACCAGTGCAGTTCTTTCTCAGCCAGCTCGCCCCAAAACTGCTCGGGATTTTCGCGCGCGGCACGCACCATAGATCGATAAGACTCAGCGGTGACGCGAGCGCGGCTAGCAAATTCTAGCGGCGGGGCAAACAAGCGCTCCTCGTGCAGAACCGACTCAATCGTGCTGGTATCGGGACTGGCGCTCATGGGGGACTGCGCTCCTAGCTAAATCTGTCCCCCGAATTTTAGTGGTTGATTTCGGATGCGAGAGGCAACGTTTTGTTGCAGCGCGAGCGCCAAAGCGTTTAGATGCGCGACGAACTGTATCCAGCGATCGCGAGGAAACGCATGTGGGCATTCTCGTTCTACGTCTGTAGCTAGGCGACAACCGAGATGCTTCTTTGACGACCCATAAGATTCTCTAAAGACAGTTGCAGTTGAGAAAAGCTTTGCTGCGGGCAACATTCCAGCTAGCAGAAAGCGATCTCACCAACTGTTACAAGCTGCGATTTAAATTATTATCCGGGCCGACCCCCCCTCACCTGTAGGTAAGCCTCGCGTACTGATGGACGTGACTGGCCCCGCTGCTAGGCGGTTATCTCATGCTTTGAACTACATTGCCTTTGAACTACATTGCCGCAACCACCGACGTCGCGATTGAACCTCGTTTAGAGCTGCTGCCGTTTTCGCGTCCCATTCAGCCAGATACGAGCTACCGGGAACTAGCGATCGCCTCTCGTTTCTCGCACGATCGTCCAGCGAATGCGGCTGCAAATTGCCGCAAACGTCCAGAAACGTATCGACTTGCTTCAAAATCTCAAAAGCAATGTCATCAATTGTTATAAAAAGGATAGGGTTGGGAATAAGACATGTTGCAAGACTTTCGTCTCGTGCGTCACTATCAATCGCTCACTGATGCAGCGGTTGACAATTGGCATCGCGGCTATAGAGAGCACGAATTGCGCTTTTTAATTGATGGGTACTTACTCGCACTTCGTAACGATTCTTCATTTGAAGCTCACGAAATTCATCGTTTGGAACAAGAAGCCAACCGCTTTCTACGCGATCCGGCTAACTTCGAACTTCCCGAGCCCGAGCCCGAAGTGACGTCTCGGTGGTAGTTGCCACTGTCGAGTGCCTAACCGTGCGGTAATATTGACGACGCCAGAGCCTGCATTTGTCAAACTTTTACCGTTCTACCTAACTTTCCCGAGTTGAGTTCGCTACAATTGCGAGCCGAGGTCCTAGGTTGCATCTGGCATGACTTCTTCTCTCCCCACTGCTCCGCTGCCGCCTTCATTCAAGAAAGCTGGCTTACCCTCCCCTCCCAGGCCTTTGACATTCTGTCCCTCGGTTCGCCTACCGACTGCGGGTTCCCCAGCCTTGCCTTCAGCACCAGCTCCGCAACGCAAAGTCGCAGCTTCGCCGATGGTACCCGAGCAGCCTTTTGTCGGCGTAATTGCTCAACCCGTTCCTATCCCGCCGACTTTGTTGGAGGAGGTCGTCGACGCCCCAATTGCAGCGGCTCTCGACCCGGCATTTGCTCCTGCTGCGACGGACAGCGGGCTCCCGCCTGCAGCTGCTGTCGTGGCAAGTAGTGTAGCTGCGGCTGCTTCTATTCCATCCGGGCGCGACGAATCGAACAATGCTGATGCATCAAACAGCGTTGATGAAGTCGCTCCTGATGCAAGCGCAGCCGTTTCTGCTTCGTCTGAGCAGGTGGAGACCGCTGCGGTAGCGGCAAGGGCGTTGGCTGACGTAGGGGATGCTCGGTCTGACTCTGGAGCAGAGAATCAGTTAGCAGAAAGCGACTTATCAGATACTGTGCCTGCGGCAAGAACAGGGGCGCAGGACGCGAATGCGATCGAGAGGCAGACAGCTGAAGAGTTAGAAGATTGGGATTTAGAGGAGATTCTCGGGGTTGCGTTTGCGTTTTTGGTATTGGGCAGCATTCTTTATTGGCTGTTGGGCAGTCATAAGGTAGGCTTTGGTGCTGGTAAAGGTTTGTCTCCAGACTTACCCCGACCCGAGCTCACCGCAAACTAGTGGGGCTCCAGGTAAATCGGCGGCTCGGATTTGGTTTGACAGAGTAGATATCGGATGATGAGGCATGTCAGTCGTGCGTGACCCGTTTCCATGACTCCTCGACAGGATCTCGTCCAGCTGTTTTCCACGTTTATGCGGTTTGAAGCCGATCGCTTTGGCGGTTGGCTGACCGACGCGAGTTTGCGACGCAGTATGAAGGCTCGTCTCAGTCACACATCGCACCTGGCTGAAAGTGGCTGGGCAGAACATTGGCACGGACAGTGGCAGCTTCCGGTAGATGACTCTGTTGCAGGTGACTCTGCTAGCGATAGCGCGCTCGACCGCGCCCGCCTTTTGGCCCGCTCGCATTTAATGGCGTATTTGCAGGAACCGTGTTTTTGGGCGGCCCGTAAAACCTTGACCGCATTTGACCAGACGAGTTTGACAGCGGCTGACGGCTTTCAGGTCGCGATCGCTGAGATTGAGCGGGTATTAAAAGGCTTCGACCCCGAACGCGGGACGGGATTGAAAAGTTATGCCAGCGTCATTTTTGCCAACGTCATTCGAGATCGCTTACGACAACAGCGGGAAGTGGACGTATGCACTCCTTGGGCACTTCTGCGTAAGGTGAGCCAAAAGCGCCTGGGAGAAGCCTTACTAGCAGCCGGATGGAGCGAGATTGATAGTGCTCGGCGCACGCTGGCCTGGTCGTGCTTCAAAACCATTTACGTGCCAACGGCTGAAGCCAACAGTCCCGTGCCTAAAGCAACCCGGCAGCTGCAACGACCGAGTCGAGATACGTGGATGGCGATCGCCGAGCTGTACAACTCGCGCCGACTGGAGCTGGCTGGCGGGGAGCCGAGCTGTTCGCCAGAGGAACTTACTGAATGGCTAGAAGTGTGTGCAACTGCAGTCCGCGCGTACGTTTGTCCGGAGGTCGCGTCGCTGAATGCCCCTACAGGCAGTGGCGAGTCGGGGGAATGGCTCGATCGCTTGCCTGCGGGAGAAAAAGACTCGCTGCTCGCCGCTGCCGTGGTAGCAGAGGAAGTGCGAGAGCGCCAGGAGCGCTGGCGACAGATGCAGGCTGTGCTGCATGAGGCGATTTCCGCCCTGCCCGAGACGTCACAATTACTTCTCCAGCTTTATTATCGGGAGCAGGCGCGCCAACAGGAGATCGCCGATCGCCTGCAAATCAAGCAATATACGGTATCTCGGCGGTTGACCAAAGTGCGGCAAATTCTCCTACAAGCTTTGGCAACGTGGAGTCGCGACGTGTTGCATATTTCACTGACGACAGCAGTATTGCAAGATATCAGCGTTTCGCTGGAAGCTTGGCTGGAAACTTCCTACGCTCGAGCCGACGCTGACTCGCACTCTTCGAACGTGGTGGAGCCTCTATCATGACTGCCGAACTCCCACAGGTGGCGATCGCTGCCCCGACCGATCTCTTACTCGACGTTTCTGCCGACGAGCGCCAGCGGTTTTGGCAATTGAGCGGCGCGCACTCATCACCGACGACGCGGTGGCAAGCTTACCTCAATCATTTGAGTCTGCACGCGGTTCTGGAATGGCTACGTGATGAGGACGACCGCGCCCGACCTTGGCCCCGCGCTTCGGCAGCGACCAGCATCTGGGAAGTGGTGAATGGCGCTGCCGTCCAGTTGAGCGACGGTACTCGCATGACGATTGTGGCTGATGAAGCCACCGACAGTAGCGAAATGCGCGTCCCGCAGGAATGGGTGGAGATTCCCAGTTGGTCTGCGTCTTATTATTTAGCCGTTCAAGTGGAACCGGAAGACGGCTGGGTGCGGCTGTGGGGCTACGCGACTCGCCAACAGGTGATTGCCTGCGGGCGATTTGACGCGGGCGATCGCGCCTATTGCATAAGTGCCGACGACCTCGTTACTGACATCAGCTTGCTGCACGTGGCCCGAGCCTTTTGCCCGACTGAAAGTGCGCCACCCGAAGTCGTGCCGCTGCCGCCATTGCCGCTGGCACAGGCGGAATCGCTGCTGCAACGTTTGGGTAATTCAGAACTGTTAACGCCGCGTTTGGCCGTGTCGTTCTCGCTGTGGGGAGCGTTGATGGAGCATGGCGGCTGGCGGCAACGCCTATATCGTCGGCGGACGGGACAACCCGATGTGCGCTCGGTGGTGACGTGGCTGCAGCAGGGCTTGACTGAGGTTGCCGGTCAACTGGGATGGGAGCGTTTACAGGTGGCGGAACTGGGTGCAGGCGCGCGCGGCGAAATTACCCAAACTGACACGGTCTTGAGCAAATCCGTGATGGTAGGCGATCGCGAATACGAACTGCGGCTGTTCCCCCGCCGCGAACTCGAAGCCGGGCAGTGGCGCTTCGAGCTGCGAGCCCTGACTAATCGGGTTGAGCCGGGAACGACTTTGCGATTGCTGTCTGAAGATTTACAGCCGTTTGCAGGGAATGCAGTTACGGCATCTGCAGAAGCCGAAGCGTTGTACGTAGACGTGGCGATCGCCTCTGGGGAAGGTATCGTCTGGGAAATAGACCCCATGCCTGAGGACTACGAACGCGAAATCTTGCGTTTTTAGGCATTTGCCGCTGGCATTGCATATTTTGTCGAATGCGTCGCTAAGCAATCAGTAGCGATGGGGAGCACGTGCTCATGTGTCCGATGAGTTTGGGGACGAGTCAAGGTACGCGGGCGTTAGAAACCGGGCAGGCCAAGCTGTGGCTGTTGGCCATCGGGGTCGATCGCTACATCGATCCGGGGCTAACAGACTTGCGCTATTCCGTGCTCGATTGTCGCGGGGCCAGCGAAGCCTTAGCAGATGCAACCCAGACGTTTCCCCAACGCGAGACATACGTACTCTGTGACGGTGCCGTCACCGCGCCGACGGTGACAGCTGTACGCATGCAGTTAAAGAAACTGGTCGCCAGCGTAGCAGAACCCGATACGGTCCTGATTTACTTCTCGGGGCACGGTCTACTCGACGACGCCAGCGATCGCGCCTATCTGTGCTTGCACGATACCCAACTCGATAAGCTGGAACGCACGGCTCTGGGATTGCAGGAGTTGTTGGCCGCGCTGGATACTTGTTCGGCCCGTCAGCAGTTGGTCTGGCTTGACGCCTGCCACAGCGGCAGCATGAGCTGGCGGGGAGCGCGGGATGGCGCTCCTCCAGTCTTAACCGATCCAACCGCTCAAATGATGACGCTGCTGCGTCAAAGAGCCGCACGTAGCAGCGGGTTTTATGCCATGTTGTCCTGCGATCGCGGTCAACAGGCGTGGGAATTTCCGCAGCTAGGACACGGCGTATTCACCTATTTCCTGATGCGGGGCTTGCGGGGCGAGGCGGCTGACGAACGTGGCGCGATCGATGCGGATGGTTTGTACCGCTACATTTATCACCACACCATTCAATACATCGACAAGGCCAACCAACAACTGCGCCTCATCAATCAGCAGCAGCGCAGTCGCGGTGCCACCCAGCTCCAGCCGGAATACCCATTGCAAACCCCTAAGCGCATTGTGGAAGGCGTCGGGGAACTGGTTATCGGCCTAAAACCGCCACTGCCAGCCGCTCCTCATCCCCGACAGGCTTCGATCGCGGATGGTTTAAGTGACAGTACCCAAAGTTTGGCCTTGGGTAAACGGTTACAGGGGGCAGGACATTTCGAGCTGCACTATTGGCCCCAACCTGGCCGCAGCAGTGCGGACTTACAGCAGGCGATCGCCACCACTTTGCAGGTGTCGTCAGAGGCCGCTGCCGGTGACCCCGAACGTTCGACGCCGGACTTATCGACGGCGTTGCTCTACCTGCGCGGACGTGCCGAGGTGGCGGAGACGGGTGAAGCGTTACTAACGCTGGGCGCAGACGTGCGGCTCAGCCGTTCGTGGTTGCGACAGCAGTTGCGGCGATCGCGAGCTACTCATCAAGTGGTCATTTTGGAGTTGCTCGACCTTCAGGGTGAGGCAATTGAAGAATGGCTGGAAGATTTGCAAATTGCTCCCGAGCGCGGGCAATGTTTGCTCGTGTCCGCTCCGACCACGGTGGAGGAATTCGCCCCTGTACTCACGGCCACGCTAGCAGCGGCGGATACCCGCAACGGCCTGACCGTGGCGGAATGGATCGTACGCTTGCAAGAAGAGTTAGCCGGAACCGCCGCCGTACCTCACGTTTGGCTATCGGGGATGCAGGGGGCAATTGAAGTCTTGCCAGGAGACATCGGTACCCGTGGCAAACGGCGATCACCTCTCGATCTGGGCGTATGTCCTTATGTGGGGCTGCGGGCATTTGCCGAAACGGACGCACCATATTTCTTCGGTCGCGAAGAGCTGACGCAGCGGCTGTTGGGGGAATTAGAGCGGCGAGCCGCCCTGGCAGTGGTGGGGCCGTCCGGCAGCGGTAAATCCTCAGTGGTGCGGGCAGGGTTAATGGCGCAGCTCCGCCAGGGCAAACGCCTGCCGGGAAGCGATCGCTGGTGGTTACGCAGTTTTCGGCCTGGAGCGCAGCCGCTGGCCGCGTTGGCTCAGTGTTTAGTGGATAGCGGTACGGAGAAGGAGCAAGCCTATCAGCGGCTGCAGCTAGAAGGGATGCTGTTTGAGGGGGCAGAAGGATTTGCTCGCTGGCTGCGATCGCGACCGGAACCCACGGTCGTTTTGGTTATCGACCAACTGGAGGAACTGTTTACACTAGCATCTCGCACAGACTGTCAGCGCGTGATGCAGATTCTCCTGGGAGCGCTGGAATACGTCAGCGATCGCTTCAAATTGGTGATGACGCTGCGCACCGACTTTATGGCAACGGCATTGGAAGTACCGGGGCTGGCCCCGATTTTGCAGGAAGCCAGTATTTTCGTGCCTCCCCACCTCAACGATGCTGATTATCGACGCGCGATCGTGCGTCCGGCTGAAGCTGTGGGCTTAGAGGTAGAGCCGGAACTGGTGGAAGTGGTACTGCAAGATCTGGACCGTGCAGCTGGAGATTTACCTTTACTGGAGTTCGTGTTGGCCCAGTTGTGGGAGGCTCGACAGCCCGGCTGCCTCACGCTCCAGGTATATCAGCGCGAAATTGGCGGTTTGAAAGGCGCGCTAGAACGGAAAGCCCAGGCCATTTACGACAGTTTGGATGACGAAGCCCGGGACTGCACGCGCTGGATTTTTCTATCGCTGACGCAGTTAGGAGAGGGGACAGAGGATACCCGCCGCCGCACCCTCAAGTCCGAACTGATTGTGGCAAAGTATCCTGAAGCGCTGGTAGAGCGCACGCTGCAAGTGTTGACGACGGCCAAGTTGATAGTGGTTAGTGCTGGCGAGGATGACTGGCAACGCGGCATCCAGCGCAGTGACGAGGCCGAAGCCGATCGTCCCGATCGAACTGATGACAATGCCTTGGACGCGATCGCGCCTCCCGAACCGACGGTAGAAGTGGCGCACGAAGCTTTGATTCGACATTGGTCGACATTGCGCTGGTGGCTGGAAGAGAATCGCTCGCGACTGCGGGCGCGCCGCCAGATCGAAGCAGCGGCACAGCAATGGAAACAACATGGCAAACAACCCGATTTCCTGCTGCAGGGCGTGCGGTTAGACGCGGCGGCGGAAGTCTACCTCGAAGCAGCGGACGAACTGTCCCAAGACGTGCGGGCATTTATTGAAGCCGGGCTAGCAGCACGGGACGCAAGATCGGAGCAATTACGCCGTCGCCTACGTCGCGCCCGGCAGGCGATCGCCACCATCAGCCTGTTGGCCGTTGCCGCAGTAGGGTTGGGTGGAGTTGCGATGCAGCAGCGCCAACGCGCTCAGCTCAGCCAGATTGCTACTCTTCACCAGCTCTCCACCAGTCACCTCTTGGCCGGGCGCGGTTTGGATGGAGCGATTGCCGCGTTGCGGGCTGGGCGGCAAGTGGAACGGCTGTGGTCGTGGGGACTGGGAGCGGCACAACGGCAACAGGTGGAATGGCAGGTAGCCAGCGCCTTACAACAAAGCTCTACCTTCGGGCGCGATCGCAATCGTTTGGACGGCCATACGCGAACCGTCAATTCCGTCAGTCTCAGTCCTGACGGCAGTCGCATTGCTTCCGGTAGCGACGATACGACCGTGCGTCTGTGGCAAACTGACGGTACGCTTCTGCACCAGCTCGACGATCACACCGCGCGCGTTACCAGCGTGGCATTCAGTCCAGATGGCAAGTGGTTGGCCACAGCCGATGCTGACGGTGCAATTTGGCTCAGGCAAGCTGAGGACGGACGGCCCATTCGAGCCCTCAAAGATCGCGGTGCGTGGGTGACGCAGCTAGCTTTTGCCCCTGACGGTGGCAGATTGGCTGCCGCCACTCGCGATCGCGCGGTCGATATCTGGGATGTGGAGTCCGGACAGGTCGCTCTGACATTAGAAGGGCATGGGGGCTGGGTGACGGACGTGCAGTTCAGTCCGGCTGGTGAGGTGATCGCGACGGCAAGCGATGACGGTACGGTAAAGCTCTGGTCGGTCACTGACGGGGAATTGCTGCACACTTCACCCGCGCGCAACTCCGGTGGATGGGCGAGTGTTGCCTTTAGTCCTGACGGTCAAACGCTGGCGATCGCCAGCATCAATGGCGCGATCGCTTTGTGGAACTGGGATGCCGACCCCGAGTCGAGTGCGGCTTGGACTGAAATCGTTTCAGATCGAGAGGCTGGCAGTCTGACGCATGTGTTGACCTTTAATTCGGACGGCACGCAATTGCTGACTGGCGGAGCAGATGGGATGTTACGCGTTTGGAATCTGTCAGGTGTTCTGCTTGCCATGCTGCGAGGCCACGAAGATGCCGTGACGGACGTGCAGATAGCGGCTGACAATCCTGCTGTCATCGTGTCTTCTAGTGCCGATCGCACGGTGCGGGTGTGGGATTTACCGCCTCTCGATCTCGACCCGACGGTGCGAGGGGCGTCGAGCGTTGCGTTCGTTCCGAATGACACGGGCGATCGCCAAGCAGTCACTGGCGAATGGGATGGCTCGGTAAAGCTGTGGACGCTAACTTCAAACAATGCCGTACTAGCTCGCGACTTACTTGGCCCGTCTCGCCAGCCAGCATCGTCTCTGAGTATCAGTCCGAATAGCAGCGAACTGGCTCTAGCACGTGCAGATGGGGCGGTCGCGATCTTGAGTTTGCAACCTGCAGGGGGAACGCGAATGGTGGCCGCTAGCGATATTGGGGCAACGCATGTCGTTTTCAGTCCAGATGGCGTGTTGCTGGCTGCGGGGAGTGCAGACGGCACGGTGCGAGTGTGGCAAGCCGAGAGCGGTAGCGAACGAGTGACGTTAACCGCTGCGAGTGATGGGGTCTCCGCGATCGCATTTAGCCCGGACGGACGCTGGTTAGCAGCTAGCAGTCACGATGGCAATGTCTACATTTGGCAGGTGGAGACTGGGGACATCGGGGCCACGTTACCTACTCGCGGAGAGGCGATCGCTTTCAGTCCGGACGGACAGCAGTTAGCCGTTGGCAGTGAAGACGGCGCGATCGCTTTCTGGCAGTGGTCGGACAAACGAGTGGTGCAATCGACGATCGGACATACGGACCGGGTCACGAGCTTGCAATTCAGCTCTGATGGCTCAACGCTTCTATCGGGCAGTGCGGATCGGACGCTGCGGTTGTGGCAAGTGAGCGAGGGTTCGCTTTTGGCAACATTGGCGGGTCATCGCGGTGCGGTGGGGGCGGCCCGGTTTAGTCCTGACGAGTTGGCGATCGTCAGTGTCAGTGATGCAGATGGATTGAAAACGTGGTCGCTGGAGCTAGAAACTTTAATGGCAACGAGCTGTCGAGATTTTGGCAATTATCTGCAGACGAATATGCGGGTAGATGAGAGCGATCGCCTTCTATGCCCTAATCCCTAGCCATTTCCAATGGTCTAATCCAGAAAATAGACCTGATGAAAATTTGCTGTGGGTTTCCTGAAATGCCTTGCGCAAATTTGTAGATTCAAGCTGAGTATTCAATAGCGTATTTCAAAAAATCGAACATATACACTATGGCAAACAACAAACAATGCTAATTAGACTACATATGTCTCTCTGTACATGTTTTATATTTTACTTTTTAGCAGGTGCCCATCATTCTATCGCTCAAATCATATTGGATGGCCAGGCGCTAACGGAGAGCGATCCCAATATGTTTCACAGCTTTGATTCTTTTTCCATCCCGGCAGGATATGTCGTCCCTTTTGAAGCTCAGCCAGATGTCAATGGATTTTTATCTGAAAGGGTAGATAGCAGTTCTTTAGCCGTACCGCCAGGCAGCATCGGTTTCATCAATATGATTCATTTCATTCATGGAGATACAGATACTACTTTGCTTCCGAAAATTGTTCGCGACTGTCGAGTTGGAAACATTCAAACTGCTAGCAGCTTTATTGACGTTGGACGTGGTGGTCTACCTCCTGGCCCCGCTCAATTACTCAGTGGTTCGGCCGTATGGGAAGACCTTCGTGCTCCTGCTACAACCGCTTCACTTGCCATCATTACTCAGGTCGAACCAGAATCTCCTCCTCGCCCAATCCAGCCCGCCATCGTAGAAGCGCAAGGTTGGATTGTGAATGAGACTGGCGATATCGTGCTTGTCACCGATGCTCCCAACGCGATCGCCACTGTAGATGGTTTTAGCAAAAGCACTTGCCGCGAGTTCGCCACCGAGAAATAGACTAAAGGCGAGAAATAGACTGAAGGCAATAAGATATTCGCCTCAAATCAAAATGCTTCTGAACAAGTGCAGAACGAACAAAAGAAGGGCAAAAATAGCGAAATGATACCCTTTAGTTAACTTTGGGTAGGCTAAGTGGGATTCAGTGAGCCCTTCGCTGCAATCGCGGTGAAACGAGACTCTAACGACCTAAAGAGGCTAGTCCTTGCAGGCAACTCCGCAGAGATCTCGCAACATCGCACTCTTGCAATTTCAGGCGATCGCGCCATGTTTTCAAGCGTCTGCTACCCGAGCCGTGCCAGTAAGAGATAGATTCAATCTTTATTGATGGCACGAGCCCAATCGGTAGCACTCTGTCGCCGTTCTCTATAAAGGGAGTGCATTACGAGATGAAGAAACTGATAGCGGGTGTAGCGGGTATTGGTCTCGGCTCCGTCATCGGCGCCTTTGCCGGAGGGACTGAGATGCCCGCCTATCTTAAAGGTGGTCTTGCTGCTGTGCCTGCGGTTGTCGCTGGTGTGGCTCTAGGCGGCTCGGGTCAGAAAGAAGGCGGATCGAACGAATCCACTGACGAACTGCAGGCCAAATTAGCTCAATTTGATAGTCAACTCCAGTCTACTGAAGCTCAACTCGCTCAATATCAAACTCAAGAGCAAGACGCGATCGCCGGACTGGATTCTTTGACCGCGCAAAAGCAGTCTTTGGCAAGTGAGGTTGCAGCTCTACAGGAGCAACTGCAGGTTCTAGAGCAAGAAAAAGCCGATAACCTCCAGGCAAAAGAGACCTTCGAGCGCGAACTCGACAGCCTGCAAGCTCAAGTGCAGTCTATCGAAGAAGGCGGTGTGGCCGCAGCTCCCGCAATCTCCGCTGAAGAGCAAACCGCACTTCAGAACGAGCTGAACGAGCGTCGTGCCGAGCTAGAAGGGTTGACCGAACAGCTCACTCAGCAGCGACAAGAGCAAGAAAGCCTCAGTCAAGACGTGGCCGCCCTCGAACAGCAAAAGCAAGAACTCGAAGCAGCGATCGCCAACGTGCCAGAGGTTCCGGCTGAAGCCGCTGACCCCGCCCTGGTCGAACAGCAAGCCGCACTCCAAACTGCGCTACCCGAACTGGAAGCCCAAAAGCAGCAGCTCGAAGCTTCCCTCGGCGAACTTTCCGCTCAGAAAGAATCTGTTGAAGCAGCTCTACCTCAACTTGAACAGCAGAAGTCCGCTCTCGAAGCATCCTTGCCCGAGCTGGAACAGCAGAAGTCCGCTCTCGAAGCATCCTTGCCCGAGTTGAAGCAACAGAAGTCTGACTTGGAAGCATCGTTGCCTGGTTTAGAGCAGCAAAAATCCGAGCTCGAAACATCCTTGCCCGATTTAGAGCAGCAAAAGCAACAGCTCGAAGCCACATTGGAATCTTTGCGGCAAGAAGAGCGATCGCTGGCTGAAGAACTCCAAGCCCGTCGTGCGGCGGCTGAAGCCGAGAATCCTTCTTTGTCTGCCTTAATGGATGGCGCTGCGGCACCGGCAGCCGGTTTAGCTGCGGGATTGTTCGGTGGCGATGCCGCAGACGAACTGCCGACAGGAGACCTTCCGGCTGAGGTTCCGGCTGAGGCCGTAACGGCTAATGGCATGCCCGATCTGTCCGACTTGTTTGGCGGTGCTGGCGAATCCTCGAACGTTCCCCCACCTCAACCTGCTCCTGAAGCCATGCCCGAGCTATCGGACTTGTTCGGTGGCGAGCCTGCTGCCGATACCGCTAATCTGTTCGGCGATGGAGCTGACATCCCGGCCATGCAGCCGGAACCCGTGGTCGAGCTGCCAGAGCAACCCCAAGATTTGGCCAGTCTGTTCGGCGAAGGCGAAGAGTCGTCGCTGCCTGAAGACCTGGAAGCGCTATTCAGCCCTTCCGACAATGACTGAGGCGGGCAGAGCGCGATCGCTATTAGCCTGAGAATCTAACCGCACATCTCAAACGGGATCGTTACGAATAGAACGATCCCGTTTGCCATTGGGCGTTGCTGATTGCAGTCTCCTCAATCGCAGTCGTTTCCTGGCACAGCGCAGCAGTGGCTGGATGTTTGGCCGCAATACCGTCCTGTTGTTTTAGAGCCTGCATCGTGTCGGTGCGAGTTGCCTGTAACGTCGCGCGGACCTCAGGCATCTCCTGCTCGAGATCGTCGGCTTCACCCGGTCCCAGTCCCGCAGCTAACTTGCAGGCGGCGTGGAATGTCGGCAGATGTAAAAGTTTGACTTCAGGAGGCTGGCCGGGCCGAAGCGTAAGTCGTTCGCCCATTTGGAGCTCGACGCGATCGCCGCTTTCTTCGACCACGACCACGACGGGAGTTGCCTGCGTGGAGGATGTGGCTCCAGCAGTCAATGCACCGATAAACGTTGCTTGCGTTACAGCGTCTTGTTTAACCCACACGATGCTGCCGTTCGCCTCCACAGTGGCATTGGGAGTGGTTATAGTTCCGCCAAGACTACCAGGTGGAAACATGACGATAGTCGTACCGCTATCGAGCTGAAAATTCCGCGTGCCTGGTTCGAAACGAAATAGAGAATTCCCGCCAATCCGCGCCAGCGAGCCTTCGTTAAACAGTAGATCGGCCCGGGATTGGGTACGCGTGGCCAAACTATCGAGTGGTGATAGCACGTCGGTGGTTCTAGCCGGACGCGGCGGCTGATGTTGGGGAATGAGTTCGACTCGGTTGACTACCTTATAGACCTCCGCTCGAGTGAGGGGTTCATCCGGTGCGGTCAGTCCCGGCGTGCCCCAAAACAGGCTGCCGCACAAGAGCGGGCCGAACCAGCGGCACCAGAGCCTGCTATCGCTTGCCATCGCTGTTTACTCCTGTGAATGCGAAACGATTGGATGCGAAACGATCGCGTGCAATTTCAACATGCTTCCCTAGGGTAATTATCGGCTCAGTCAAAAGACTTATGCACAAACGGAACGTGCTGCGCGTATCGGGGCGTTTCCCAGTGCGGAAAGCAGCACGTTCGTAGTAGGTAAACCGCAATTCCAGATTTGCATAAACCGAGAAAGCCATCTCTACAACATCAACGAAGGCGCACGGGAGCGCCAACACATTTCATGAAGTGTTCGGGAGATACCTCATGGCTTTCTTTCAAGGTGACAACGGAGCCGATTTCTTGATTGGTACCGACGACGTGGATACCCTCCTCGGCGGTGCTGGTAATGACACGTTAGTCGGCGGAAAAGGTGACGACATCGTCAAGGGAGAGGCTGACGATGACCTGTTGATTTGGAATAACGGTGACGGGTCTGACCTGCTTGATGGCGGCTCTGAAACCGATACTGTGCAGGTGAATTTCAATACCGACCTGCAAAACGATGATTTACAAAATAATGACGTCGCCCGCATTGAAAAAACTCCGTACGGCGTCCAATTCGCTCGGGTTGAAGTCAACGGCCAAACTGAGAACGGCCTGTTTGCACTCGATATTCGAGAAACGGAACTGCTCGATGTCAACGGCGGTGGCGGTGAAGACACGGTCGAACTCGTAGCTGACGTCTTCAACGAAATTGAACTCGACCTCGATGGCGGTGACGATACTGCCGATGCTGCCCCTGCTGTCGATGCTACAGCGTTGGCAACGGGCGACACGATTGACCTGTCCGAGCTCGAAACCGGTGTTCTGGTCGACCTCGACGAAAACAACCAAGGCGTCCTGCAGCCCGAAAACGAAAATAGCAACGCTACTCGTCAAGGTCTGAGCGAATTCGGTCAAGTACTGGTCGATGGCGAAGTCGCGATCGCCGAATTGAATGACTTCGAAAATGCGATCGGTACGGCGTACGACGACACCATCTTTGGCAACAGTCAAAACAACGTTCTCATCGGTGGCGAAGGTAACGACGCGCTGCATCCTTTCGGTGGCGAAGACTTCGTTGATGGTGGTGACGGGGAAGACGTTCTGTTGCTCAATGGCTTTGCCAACGGACAGGATGTTGACATTGCTAGAGGTACTGCCCAAAACCTCGACGGCACTGGTGGCATTAATACTTTTACCAATATTGAAAACGTTAACGGTAGCTCAGTCGCAGGAGACCTAATTCGAGGTGATGACAATGTCAACGTCCTTAACGGTTTGGGCGGTGACGACACCATCATCGGAAACAAGGGTGATGACATCAAAATTGGCGGCGAAGGCAACGATCGCCTGATCTGGAACAACGGCGATGGCAGCGACACCATGCGCGGTGGCGAAGGCTACGACGTAGTCGAAGTTAATGGCGCAGTGGAAGATGGCGACGATTTCCAACTGGCTCAAAATGAAGCGGGCGAAGCTATTTTCGATCGCCTTAACCTCGGCCTTTTCCAACTCAACATCGACGATGTCGAGCGCATGGAAATCAACGGTGGCGGCGGCAACGACACGTTGAATGTTCAGGACTTGTCCGCCACGGATATTCAAGAAGTTGCATTTTCCGGCGGCGAAGGCGACGACCTGCTTGACGCCAGCCAGTCAGAAGTAGAGGTAACTGCAGACGGCGGCGCGGGGAACGATCTGCTTTCCGGAGGCAATTCGCGAGACATCACCGACACCCTGATGGGCGGCGAAGGTAATGACACCATCGTCGGGAACAAAGGGGCCGACCTCAAGATCGGCGGCAAGGGCGACGACCGCCTGATCTGGAATAACGGTGACGGTAGCGACACCATGCGCGGTGGCGAAGGCTACGACGTAGTCGAAGTCAACGGCGCACTGGAAGATGGCGACGACTTCCAACTGACTCAAGACGGCCATAAGGCGATCTTCGATCGCTTGAATCTGGGCTTGTTCCAGCTCAACATCGACGATGTCGAGCGCATGGAAATCAACGGTGGTGGCGGCAACGACACCCTCAACGTCCAGGACTTGTCCGCTACCGATATCAAAGCGGTTGCATTCTCCGGTGGCGAAGGTGACGACCTGCTTGACGCCAGCCAGTCAGAAGTAGAAGTAACTGCTGATGGCGGTGCAGGGAACGATATCCTTTTGGGAGGCAACTCGCCAGACATTACTGACACCCTGATGGGTGGTGAAGGTCACGACATCATCGTCGGTAACAAAGGGGCTGACCTCAAGATCGGTGGTGACGGTAGAGACCTGCTGATCTGGAACAACGGCGACGGCAGCGACACGATGGAAGGAGGCAGCGGTGGCGATGTCGTCGAAGTGAACGGGGCTCTGGAAGATGGCGATGACTTCCGGCTGGAGGCCAACGGCGATCGCGTTGCTTTCGAACGGCAAAACCTAGGCTTGTTCGAGCTAGATGTGAATGATGTCGAACGCTTTGCAGTGAACGGTGGTGGCGGCAACGATACCCTCACGGTCGGCGATTTGGCGGGTACCGACGTCAGTAAGGTCGTCTTTAGCGGTGGCGACGGCGACGACCTGTTCGATGCCAGCGTATCTAAGCAACGGCTGCATGCTTACGGCGATGCTGGCAATGACACGCTTCTGGGTGGAGCTGCTAAGGATTGGCTGAATGGCGGTGACGGCAATGACTACCTGCAAGGTGGTGATAGTACCGATATCCTGTTCGGTCACGAGGGCAATGACACCTTGGTTGGCGATACAGGGAATGACCTCAAGATTGCTGGCAGCGGTGACGATCGCTTGATCTGGAATAACGGCGACGGCAGTGACTTCATGCTCGGCGGCCGCGGGTATGACGTGGTTGAGGTGAATGGCGCTGATGCCGCAGGCGACAAGTTTGTCCTCCAGGCCAACGGTCGGAGAACGGTCTTCACTCGTCAAAACCTCGGTTTCTTCCAGCTGAATATCGACGATGTCGAACGCTTCGAGATTAACGGCGGTGGCGGAAACGATACTCTAACCGTGAAAGATCTTGAGGCAACCGATGTTGAAATCGTAGCGTTTTCAGGTGGAGAAGGTGACGATCTGTTCGATGCCCGTCAAACCACGACGCCACTGTCGGTCTTCGGTGATGCGGGCAACGATACGTTACTCGGGGGTCTCGGCAATGACGAGATTGACGGCGGCGCTGGCAACGATTTCATTGCTGGCGGTGGCGGTAACGACACCTTGATGGGTGGTGCGGGAGATGACACCCTCATCGGCGGAGCTGTTGGCGATATGGCCATTGGTACCATCGATATCCTCAGCGGTGGAGCTGGCGGCGATCGCTTCGCACTGGCCAATGAGATGGCAACCTACTACAACGATGGCGATCCTGCTACGGCTGGAGTAGAGGATTACGCTCAGGTGATGGACTTCAGCAAAGCCGAAGACGTGATTCAGCTAAATGGCTCTGCGGCTGACTATGTGCTGGGTACCTCAGATGGCAATACCTCCATCTACATGGATACCAACGGTAATGGTGCGTTCGACAGCACCGACGAGCTCATCGCCCAAGTGATGGGTCATAACGACCTCGACCTCAGTGCGAACTACTTTGACTACATCTAAGGCCTGGCTCTAAATGTGGGTTGCTGCTCCGAAGACAGACTCACTCCTGAAGACAGACCGACGATCCATAAAGGCGAGGCATTTTCCTGTGGAGATGCCCCGCCTTTTTCTCTGCGTAAGTGTCATGATGGCTCGTAGTTCGTACAACTAGATACTGTAAAGTTCGTATTGTTAGGCTCGGGTGAGTAATTAAGATGAGATGCGCGATCTCCTGTAGCACGGTCACGCTCGCTGCTTTAGCTTTGGGAATGCTGTTTACACCGTCCGCACGTTCGGTTGATTTCGACGCGCAGGACGTTGACGAGTCGCGATTTATCTTGGTGGCTGCATCCCGCAGTTGGGACGACCATCAATTCCTGATCTTGGAGCAAATCTCGGACGAGCAAGCTTGTTGGGCTGAAAGTGGAGAAGCGCCGACCACGGTCAATCCTCTGCTGCTCAATTTTGATTTCACGGGTATCTGCGGACGCAGTATCGACAGCAATGGGTATTCCTTACGAGTTGAGGATCGCGACCTCGCCCTCGATTACAGTTTGCGCGTGATTCGACGCGGTAATGACTTACGGCTCGTCGCCAGCTCCAACACCGACTTCAGCGGGGCCCCCATTGAAATTGGTCGCTCCTACGGCATCAGTCCGCAAGGGTATTCCAAAATTGTGCTCGATCCGGGCTGGCGGCTGGCCCGCCGTACGTTTGAAGGCACCCTTTTGGGCCACATCTATATCACCAGCGACTGAGCTATCCTGACCGTGACTTCCCGGTTTGACGCGCAAAAAGCGGGTTAAAGTCTTTATACCGACTTGGATGCCAACTGGCTGCATGCTGTCTGGTTTCGTGTCGAGCAGTCTCCCGAGATCGCAATGATCCCCGATTTCTCCCGTTTCTGCGACCTCGCCCGCCAAGGTAATTTCATCCCGGTGTATCGAGAATTGGTTGCCGATCTCGACACGCCGGTTTCGGCATGGTATCGCGTCTGTGCGGGCCGACCCTACAGTTTTCTGTTGGAGTCAGTCGAAGGAGGCGAAACAGTCGGTCGTTACAGCTTTATGGGCTGCGATCCACTATGGGTGTTGGAAGTACGCGGCGATCGTTCGGTTCGTCGCGACCGCGCGGGCACCGAAACTGTATTTACGGGCGATCCCTTCGTTGCTCTGGCCGAAAGCTTAGAACCTCTACATCCCGTTCATCTCCCCGAACTGCCGACCAGCATTGCCGGCATGGTTGGATATTGGGGCTACGAGCTGATGCGCTGGATTGAACCCAAAGTGCCGGTTTTTGCGGGTGACAAGACCGACCTCCCTGACGGTATTTTTGCTCAAATCGACAGCATTTTGGTCTTTGACCAGGTGAAACGCAAAATTTGGGCGATTGTTTATGCCGACCTGCGCGATGTCGACCTTGAAGTGGCTTATCAGAAAGCTCGCGATCGTCTGCAAAATTTGGTCGATAAGTTGGCGGCTCCTCTTGCTACCGAACGCTTAGCCCTCGACTGGAAAGCGCCCGGCAGCAACCCGATTGCCTATACCGATAGCGTTCGTCCTGAAGAGTTTTGTCGGCAGGTGGAACAGGCTAAAGAATACATTCGTGCAGGTGACATTTTCCAAGTCGTACTGTCTCACCGCCTGACTTCTCCCTTCACTGGCGAGCCATTCTCACTTTACCGAGCCCTACGCACGATTAATCCGTCTCCGTACATGGCTTTTTTGCAGTTCGGCGATTTTCAATTGATCGGTTCCAGCCCAGAGGTCATGGTCAAGCTCGACCTTTCCGAGACTGAAGGCATAGCGACCGTGCGTCCGATTGCAGGAACTCGCCCGCGCGGCCAAACTCATGCAGCTGATAAGGCGTTTGAAGAAGAGCTTCTCGCCGATCCCAAGGAGCGCGCCGAACACGTCATGCTCGTCGATCTCGGTCGCAACGATTTGGGTCGAGTCTGTGAATTGGGGTCGGTACGGGTGGACGAACTCATGGAGATCGAGCGCTACAGTCACGTCATGCACATCGTCAGCAACGTAGTTGGTGCCCTAGATAAAGAGCGTTCGGTGTGGGATTTGTTCAAAGCCACATTTCCGGCCGGAACGGTCAGTGGCGCTCCCAAAATTCGGGCCATGCAAATCATTCACGAACTCGAAGGTTTACGACGCGGCCCTTACTCCGGCGCTTATGGTTATTACGATTTTTCCGGTCAACTCAATACTGCTATTACTCTCCGCACGCTGTGGACGCGCAATGGCACAGTGAGCGTCCAGGCAGGCGCGGGTATTGTGGCTGACTCCGACCCGCAGACCGAATATGAAGAAACTCTCAACAAAGCTCGGGGTATGCTGGAGGCGATCGCCTTTGCCAACCAAGCACCTGAAGAGCCTTCAGAGTGAAGCACCATCAGAACTTCGCCTAAACAACACTTCTTTAGAAACTTATTTTACGATTTTGTAACTTGGCGTCTTTTCGACCCGTAAGACGATATCCACGGTTTTTGTGACATCAAATCTACTTGGCTTCGTAAAATTTGTCTGCCAGCGTGCCAGATGAAAGCCGAATTGGTCAATACATATCGCTTTGTCAATCGACGCGGTTCCTGCATCCAGCGAAACAGCCATTCCAG
>JBCBVC010000063.1:0-22256 GCA_039817845.1 Cyanobacteria bacterium J06642_2 | reverse complement strand
TTTGGGGCTCTTCTGGCTGAGATTGTGACATATCCGGCCGTTGAGCCCTTTTCTATGCCCTTGTGTCAGTGGCATTGGACCCAGAGAGGATGAAGTTCATCCGAGTCCACCCAGAGTGCAACACGACGTTTATCGCAACTGAAGGATTCGAATCATGCTCAAGCGATTCACTAACTTTTCTCTCAAAATGTTCACTGTGCTTTTTCCCTCAGAAAAGCCACTCCTTTTTACCGGCGTCAATTCGACAATCCAGCTAGCATCCTTAGCAAAGGCCTCTGGAAGTAAGCGGCCTTTGCTTGTGACCGAGAAGTTTCTGCTAAAACTGGGACTTCTTGATGCCGTGCAGGAGTACTTCAGGAATGAAGGCTGCGAAGTAACTATCTTTGATGGCGTTATTCCCAATCCCACCTACGAAGTGATTGAAGATGGCATACAAGCATGCAAAGAGCATGGCTGTGACAGTGTCTTTGCCATCGGGGGCGGTTCCACCATTGATGCGGCCAAGGTCATTGCCGCTTGCTACTCCAACGAAGTCGGCGTCGATCGCGTTGTTGGTTTGTTAAAAGTTAAGCAGCCAAGATTGCCCTTCTATACAGTTCCAACAACGTCGGGAACGGGTTCAGAAGTCACCAATTCAGCTGTTATTTCTGAGACCCAAACTCACCAGAAGAAGTTTGTGGTGGATCCAAAGTTAATTCCATCTGCTGCGGCACTCGATGCAAACATGCTCAAGTCGCTGCCACCGCATATCACGGCAGCCACGGGGATGGATGCTCTAACCCATGCGATCGAGTCTTACACCTCCGTGAATCGATTCAGTGACGCTGAGAGAGATGCCAAGCTAGCGATCGAACTGCTTCTAAAGAATCTGCCGATTGTTTATGAAGACGGAAACAACCTTGAAGCTCGCCAATTGGTCGCACTGGCATCCTTCCTGGCCGCTTATTCATTTAATAAGTCGGGTCTTGGTTACGTGCATGCAATTTCGCATCAGCTCAGTGCTCACTACAATACGCCGCACGGACTGACCAATGCCGTCATTCTGCCCAGAATCTTGCGGTTTAACAAACCAGTCTGCGCAAACCGCTTTGCCAATCTGGAGCGAATGTTAAGTGGCACGAATGTTGGCTCTGACGCGCAACTGGCTGACAAGTTTATCGATCGAGTCGATGCTCTGCTTGAGCGTCTTAATATCCCTGCTGGATTCAAAGAACTTGAGCCGGAGCATTACGACGTAATTACCAGCAAGGCTCTCCAGGAAGCTAAGTCTTTCTATGCCGTGCCAAGGCTGATGAACCGAGCACAGTGCAAAGCAATCCTCGCCTCCATCTCAGAAGGAGCTGAAACCGTAAGCCTGACTGCTGCGGTTGCAATCTAGCGGCTAGGTACTTGTGTAAACCACAAAAAATGACACTGAATTCTGCTTTGGATCACCCCTCATGAATGCCCAAACGTTCACTACCGTAAATGAGCCTGAAGTGCAGCATCGATTTGAGAACCAACGTCAAACTAATCAGAAGGAGAAAACCATGAATCCTCAAACTACAGTTGCCATTACTGAACCAGAAATCCAAGCGCTAGTCGAAAATCAACGCCAGTATTTTCGGAGCAACACCACACGTCCGGTCGAATTTCGACTCAAACAGCTAGAGAAGTTTCGGGATCTCATTCATCGCTACGAAGACGAGCTCTATGCGGCCATCGATAAGGACTTCGGTAAGTCAAAGTATCAGACCCAGATGACTGAACTCTTTCCTCTTTTTGAGGAGCTGAAAACAGCGATCGAGAATGTCAAGAAGTGGTCTAAGCCTCGAAAGGTTGCAACCAACCTGCTGAACCAACCCGGCAAAAGCTACATTGTGCCAGAACCACTCGGTGTCACACTAGTGATTGGAGCCTGGAATTTTCCGTATAACCTTTCCTTGATTCCAGTTGTTGGATCTATGGTTGCGGGAAACACAACTATTCTAAAACCTAGTGAGTTACCGGCAGAAACTAGCCGAGTCATGGCAAAGTTGATAAACGAGAACTTTGACCCCAACTACTTGAGAGTGGTTGAAGGTGGTATTCCGGAAACGACAGCATTGCTGAATCAACGCTTTGACAAAATTTTCTTCACCGGCAGTTCTCAAGTTGGGAAGATCGTCAATAAGGCTGCAGCCCCTCATCTGACCAACGTGACGTTGGAGTTAGGCGGTAAGAATCCGGCAATCTTCGCCGAGGATGCTGCAGTGAATGTCGGCGTCAAGCGGCTCATTTGGGCGAAGTTCGTTAATTCCGGACAACTCTGTCTCGCCCCGGACTACGTTTTAGTGCACAGGAGTATCAAAGATAAAGTCCTCAATCGGATGGTGTATGAAATTAAGAAGCATAACTATTCCGTGGAGAACAAGAACTTTGTCAGAATCATCAATGAGCGAAACTTCGATCGAGTTTCCGCACTCATCGATCCTGATAAGGTCTACTACGGTGGCGAAACGAACCGGGAAGAACGCATCATTCAACCAACGGTGATGCATAACGTGTCTGTCGATGATGCAGTCATGCAGGACGAAGTGTTCGGACCCATCATTTCCGTTCTTGAGTACGAGACTCTTGACGAAGCGTTCGACATTGTTAAAAGCTTCGAGAAACCACTGGCTGCTTACCTATTTGCCAATGAAAAGGCGACAAAGGAGCGCTTTCTGGCCGAAATTCCCTTCGGCAGTGGTGCCATCAATGACGCAGTGATGCAGAATACCAATTCCAACCTTCCGTTCGGAGGTGTCGGTGATAGCGGTATAGGTCGATATCACGGCGAATATAGCTTTGAGTGCTTTTCACACTTCAAATCTATTCTGGAAAAAGCCAACTTCTTTGAGTCTGACTTAAAGTACTATGGGCACTCTGACACTCAATTGAAGTTGATTCGGGCATTGAGTTAAGAATCTTGATATCGACGACTGTTCAAACGTTCATCAGCTAGTTCCTTTGCAAACAGCTTGAGAGAGGCCATACCATGAGCGGATGCCCATTTCTCGGAGAAATTCAGTAATTCACAGCTGGTCACGGCACATCGAATCAAGACTGGTAGCCTAATCAGTTAAATCTAACGTGAGTTCCGGTTAAGCTGAAACCTGCATTCTGCGGTCGAAGTTTTGGGCACGAGAGTTAGGAGATTGCTGGGTTTCAGCCATTGATTAGCCAGATAGTGCCCTTAACCCGAACTCACGTTAAACCAGAAGATACTCCACTAACATTCACGTAAGTCCAATCCAATAGGTGAGGTATTGAATTACGCTGAGGCATTCAAGAGCCTCGATTTAGATGTGGTCAAAAATGACATCATTTGAGAGCCTAAAGAAGATATTTACTAGAGGCCTGAACCAGATTGTTCGGACGACAAGCACTACATAGGAGAACGCGAGTTCGAGAATCCTCTAGATGCGGTGCAAATAGGTCTTATTTACGTAAACCCTGAAGGTCCAAATGGCCATCCCAATCCAATCACCTCGGGTCACGACATTCATGAGATCTTTAGGGCGGATGGCAATGGACGATGAAGAGACCGTTGTCATCGTTGCTTTGGAATGGCGATCACTTTGAGAATCTTCTCGGCCATAAGTGAGAACTAACCAAAAGTCCTTCTGGTACCTATCAGTGGGTTCCTAAAGATGGCTGACGCTAGCGCAGATACTGTTCCCGATGCCCACGATACCTCAAAGCGACATGCTCCAATTATGATCACAGACGACATGGTCGTGATGATGGATCCTACCTATAAGCCGATTGCGCAACGCTTTCTTGAAAACTCAGATCATTCAGCATCAAATCGGCCTCAACTCAAATGCAAACGTCAACCCTTGCTCTGCCGAACTGTTCCCCGTGCGTTCGACCTCATTTAAGGGAATGCCCCAATCAATTTGGAGCGACATGCGAGGATTGACATCCCAACGCAATCCCAAACCCGTGCTGACGAGCGTATCGGGTTCGATGGCACCGTCATTATCCCAAACCTTGCCGACATCAAAAAACGGATAAATCGACATCTGACCCCAGCCGTCTGGATCGTCAGCAATGGGAATGCGAAGTTCGAGCGAGCCCAAGATTCCGTTATCCGCTGTCAGCTGATTCTGAGCGTAGCCCCGCACTGTATTCACGCCTCCAACGCTGAATTTCTCTAGCGGCAGCAATGGATCGAACGAAAGTTGAGCCGCTGTCCTCGCGACAAACACTAAATCGTCAGGGAGTCTTTGTACCCACTGAAACTGCCCGACCCACTTGAAAAACCGACCGTCAGCTCTGCGATTCGTTACAGTTGCGTTGAACGCATCCACTCCCAGGTTGAACTGAGATCGCGCTGAGAGGACGCGATTGGGCCGTCGCTGCACCCAATCTTGACCGAATTGCAACACTGCAACTTTAGAAACACCATCAATTGGTCCGTCGGAGAATGAAAACGGTCGATTTTCCAGAATGAACGAACGACTGTCGCGCACCTGGGCACCCACGCTCAACGCAAATTCAGTAGATGGCGTCCGGTAGATAGGCTGCCGAAACTCGACCCCAGCAGAAAAGCTGGTGCTGCGAATGCCTTGCTCGGCAAAAATCGGGGTAATGACGCGGGAACGACTGTTGTCATAGCTGAAGCTGAGCTTGCCATCGCGCAGATTAACAGGAACGTTATACCTCACCGCATAGCGATTCAACCCCTCCGTGATGCCACCAGAGAGCAGTAAGCGATCGCCTAATCCCGTCAAATTGCGATGTTCGATCTCTGCTCCCCCTCGGGTGGAGCCAATACCAGGCGGCTCGTCGTTTGCTATTTTTGTCCTGCCGAAAAAGGCACGTGCCTCGTCCAGTTCGATCAGAAGAATGCTACGCCCAGGCGTACTACCAGCAGTCAGTTCCGCTTGTAAACGGCGAAACAGCGGATCTTGTTGCAACAGTTGCAGTGCGGATTCGAGAGCTGAGATGTTGACGGGGGTACGAGCAGCGCGAGCAATGCGATCGCGAACGTAGGCATTCCGCACCCGCTGTAACCCTACGATGTCAACGCGTTCGAGTTCCCCCTCTACAACCTGAATTTGAATAATGCCATCTGTAACATCTTGAGGTGGCAAGAATGCTCCTGAAGTCGCGTAGCCATTGCTCGTATACAGCTCGGTAATAGCAGTACGAATGGCGAGCAGGTCCTCAAGCGTGGCTTCCGTACCGACAAACGGGGCCGTTACTTCTGCGAGTTCGGCCTCAGAGAACACCGTGCTGCCAATCACATCGATACGGACAATCCGAATGGTGAGGTCTAACTGACCTGGAGACTCATCTGGCGAACTGGGAGGAGGAACGACGAGGGGGAGTTCTCGGGGTTGAGGTAAATCTTCGGGCAGCGGCGGGAGAGGTTGGATATCCGGCGGCGGCGCTTGAGCTATGCCTGGCCCGTTTCGATCTTGCGCGATCGCTGGTGAGCCCATTCCCAGAGCGATTGCTCCGAGAACAGCTAGCGTCCGTCGTCGTGCCGGAACGATCGCCATAGAATGTACCCAACCACACCAAGCTAGGTTCGAGCATACTATGCGCTTTCAGAAACTGGGTCGAGTTCTCCTTGTTGGAGTGGTCTTGGCATTCTGCGTCTCAGCTTGGAGTGGCTGGGTGCGCCCATCGCTGGCACAGGCTACACCGAAATTGCAGGCGAGCGAACTCGTGCAGCAAGGGGTGGATCGTTACTTGGCAGGCGAATGGGCGGCGGCGATCGAACTGTGGGAATCAGCTCTGAAGCGCGAGGTCGATCCCGATAGCGAGCGAGTGATTCGCGGTAACTTAGCCCAAGCGTATCGGCAGGTAGGGAAACAAGAGCGTGCCTTGCAGCAATGGCAACGACTGCTAGAGCTCGCGGAGGATTCTGGCGATCGCGCAGATAAAGTTGCTGCCACGATTGAGCGCGCCCAAGTGTATGGCGAGCTGGGGCAACATCGGCGAGCGCGGGCCGAACTAGCAAAGGCCGAAACTGTAGCAGCAAACTCGAATGCGCTCCGCCCACAAACGCGCATGGCCCTACATGGAGCTATGGGCAATACTCTGGCTGCCTTAGGCGAGTATGACGACGCGATCGCTGCGTATCGGCAAAGCCTCGACATAGCTGAAACTGTAGGAGATCGGGCCGCCACTGCCAGCACGCTCAACAACTTGGGCAACACCTACCGCAGCCGGGCCGAACGTTTGCGCTTTCAACTTCAAGCAGCAGAAGTAGAAGGGGATGAAGTTGAAGTAAGGCGATTGGCTCCGCTCGCCGAGGCTGACGATAAAGCTGCTCTGGCCTCTTTAGAACGCAGCGTCCGCGTGGCGCAGTCGGTCAACGCATGGACTGAAGTGCGATCGCGACTCAACTTCATTCGCCTGCTCCAACAAAACCAACCGACAGATGCAGAAATACTCGCAACCCACCGCGATCGCGTGCGGAATTTGCTCGCCGAGCTGTCAGACTCCACCGAAAAAGCCTACAGCGAAATTGCCTTTGCCGTCAGTTTGCCTGCCTCCGATCGCGCTGACGCCCAGGCTTGGTTGACGGATGCTCTGCGCGTTGCGAATGAGATTGGCGATCGCCGCGCCGCTTCCTTTGCGATGGGCAGCTTGGGCGAACTGTACGAAGTCAATCAGCAATATGACGCAGCCATGCAGTGGACCCGGCAGGCTACATTTGCTTCCCAAGCTGTGGCCGCGCCTGACAGTCTGTATCGCTGGCAGTGGCAGTCCGGCCGGATTTTAGTTGCTATGGGCGACAGCAACCAAGCCAAAACTGCTTATCGAGACGCGATCTCCACATTGCAAAGCATTCGCGGCGACATCGTCGCGGTCAATCAGGAGCTGCAATTCACGTTTCGCGATGCCGTAGAACCCGTCTATCGCCAAGCCATTGGATTGCTGCTGGCCGAGTCCGAGCCATCCCAAGCAACGCTGCAAGAAGTCTTAGATACCCTCGAATTGCTCAAGCTAGCCGAACTCCAGAACTTTTTCGGCGATGAATGCGTTGAAGTAGCCAAAGCTCAGGCCGCAGCACAGAAACCAGCCGAAACCACCGCAGTCGCCATTTATTCAGTCATCCTGCCAAATCGCACTGAAATGATTGCTCGTTCGCCAGACGGAACCCTAACGGCTTATCCAGTCGAGATCGGTGCGGCAAAACTCGCTGAAGAGATTCGAGACCTGCGCTTCCTCCTGGAAAAACGCGCGACCGACCAGTATCTGCCACAAGCACAAAAACTCTACGACTTGCTGCTGCGTCCGCTAGAATCCGACCTCAAAGCCCTCAACCCCAAAACTCTGGCCTTCATTCACGATGGCGTTTTACGCCAGGTCCCCATGGCAGCCTTACACGACGGCGATCGCTTTCTCATCGAGACCTATCCCATGGCCGTGACTCCCAGCCTCAGCCTCACGTCCGGACAGCCACTTCAGCGAGAGGATTTGCGCGCCTTGATCGTAGGGCTGACGGTGGAACGCTCTCCCTTTGAGGCTCTAGCCAACGTCGAGATTGAAACTAAAAACGTTCGAGATATCGTTTCTGGAGCCCGCTTACTCGACGAAGCCTTCACCCTCGACACCATTCAAAATGAGCTGAGCGGACAAAACTATCCCATCGTCCACATGGCCACCCACGGCAAATTTGGAGTGGATGCCGCCAGTACCTTTCTGCTAGCGTTTGACAATCGCCTCAGCATCGAACGCGTCGACAGCATCCTGCGATCGCGCCCCACCGCCGATCCCATTGAGCTGCTGACGTTAAGTGCTTGCCAAACCGCCGCTGGGGACAACCGCTCGACTCTCGGCATGGCCGGTGTCGCTGTCCGCGCTGGTGCCAAAAGCGCCCTCGCCACCCTCTGGTTCATCAACGACGAATCCACCGCGCCTCTAATTGCAGAGTTTTACAATCAACTTCTCGACCCCGGCACAACCAAAGCCGAAGCCCTGCGTCGCGCCCAGCTCAAATTCATCACCGATGCCGATTTCCGGGATTTCAGTCACCCAGCCGTGTGGTCGCCATTCATCCTGATTGGGAACTGGCTCTAGAGTTGCTGAGATCGAACGTGAATAGCTTGCCTCTTCTTGAATCACGCCAAATCTACAAGATCGTCAAGTTCCGAGTAATCTGGCAAAGTCGTGTCAATCGCCTTACCGTTCCGCAAGATAACGCGATCGCTCTGCGGACGAGACAGTAACTCGCTAAACGAGCGCCCGCGAAACAACACTAGGTTAGCGGGTCGACCCATAGCGATTGTGCCTATATCTCCTAACCCCATGAGTTGAGCAGGAGTGGCCGTTACCGTACGCGGCCAGTTGCCATAGGGCATGTCGAAATGAGCAATCTTAGCTGATTGAGAGAAGACTTCGAGCATATCGCCATCGCCAAAGCCATGAAAAGGATCGCGACAGTTGTCGCTCGCCACTGCCACTGGAATCCCTTGGTGTTTGAGCTCGTGCAATAACGTCACGCCGCGCCAGCGCGGCGTCATGCGAGGGGCGATCGCCTTTGTCGATATTTGCTCCGACAGCGAAGCTTGCTGTAGCCGATCTTGCAGATACATATTGCACATCGGCAAACTGACAATGCCAATACCTGCTTCTCGCACCCGCGCGATCGTTGTAGCTGCTACATCAAATGGCTGTACGGCCAAACTGCAACAGTGGCCGCAAACAATTCGACCGGGAAAGTCACGCGCGATCGCGGCGTCTGCCACGTGTCGTAACGTGATGTCTTCTGGATTTCCACTCTCGTCTGTATGAAAATCGAGATTGAGTTGCCGTTCTTCTGCTAGGGCAAAAACGCGATCGAGCTGCGCGTCCAGCTCAGACCCCATCGCCGTCACGCCGCCCAAAACCCCACCCGATTCAGCCACCAAGTCAGCTAAAGATTCTCCAGCTTCAGTCATAAAATACTCTAGTGGTACCAGGCAAACTGCCTGGAGTTCTACGAGATCGCGCCACGCTTCCCGCAAGTGTCGAAATACCTCAAAACTAATTTCCGCCTGCGGAGCAAACGCATCGAGATGGGTGCGAACGGCCTGCGTACCGTGGGCGTAGCAGCACTTCAGCGCAAACTCCATGCGGCGGTATACGTCCTTAGCCTGCCAATGCCGTTCGCGATCGCCAGCCACCGTTTCCAGAGCGCTAGCAAATGTCCCGTCAGGATTGGGAGAGCGCGGCCAGGTATGTCCTTTATCTAAGTGCATATGCATGTCTATAAAGCACGGCCAGACTTGGCCGCCACCTAAATTGACATCAGTCGAACTAGATTCGACGCAACTGGATGGAACCACCTGTGCGATCGCTCCATCTCGCAGCTCGATGTCGACTTGGGTTAGCCCTTCAGGATCGGGTTCGGGCAGCTTAGGAGCGATCGCCGCATCGATTAATGTCACTGGCATGCGGGCGTGTCGCAGCCAGAAGCGATCGCGATCGGGAATATCAATCCAGCTTGCGGACATGTTTCTTTCTCAATGACTGCCAGCTTGGCCAGGCATAGATTTTACGACGTATTGCCAAGACCAATCATCGGATAACACGCAGGCAAACCGCCATCAATTTCATCCCAGCGCATCCTTGCTCAGTAAAATTTCACACGGCTTTGGATTTAATAGTGTTGTTATTACGCAAAAACTCATGTAAAATTTTGCTGTAGCATATTTAGCTTTGCCGGCCCTTTTTGCTAGAGGTGGACTGCCGCCTCAATGGCTTTGTTGCTCAAGCGTAAACGCTTGGGGCGATTTAGCGCACGTATCTAGCCAATTGCCAGAGCTGTACTTCACACTTCGGGATTTCTTGACATGAGCGAAATTTTTGGTACGCCAGGTGACGATATTCTTGATGGAACATCAGGGGCTGACATTATCACTGGCGATGGAGGCAACGACCTCATTACAGGCAGAGCTGGAGATGATTCTATCGATGGGGGTGGTGGAGAAGACACCCTTATCGGCGGAAGTGGCAATGACACCCTGACAGGCAACGGTTCGGGAGACGAACTTAACGGTACTGACGATGTTGCTGCTGGCATTGGCGAAATTGATGTCCTCAAAGGAAGCTCGGGCAGCGATCGCTTTATCCTCGGTGATGAGACACAGGCTTACTACACTGCAACGGGCAGTTTGGATTACGTCTTTATCGACGACTTCAAATCGTTTCAAGATACCATTCAGCTCAATGGACTGCCTGGCGACTATAGCTTGAGCCAAGTGGATGTCGATACGCATCTACTCCGTGGTGGAGAGTTGGTTGCAATCTTGGCAGGAACAACTGCAGCCGAGCTCGATCTCAATGCCAGTTATTTCATCTACGTAGGTTCTGGGGTCAATCTAACGGGAACCGATGCTGACGAAGTCCTTGCAGGCACTGATGGCTTTGACTTCATTGCAGGCGGTGGGGGTAACGACACAATTACCGGTGAAGCCGGTGTGGACGATCTTCAAGGTGAAGACGGCAACGATAGTCTTAATGGTGGTGCTGGGAATGACATCCTCGATGGTGGCGGGGGTAACGACATTATTGAGGGTGGCGCTGGAGATGATGTTATCAACGGTGGTGGTGGAGAAGACACTCTCATTGGCGGAATCGGCAACGACACCCTGACGGGTGGTGGCTCGGGAGATACCCTCAACGGTACCGACGATACTGTCGCTGGCGCTGGCGAAATAGATATTGTTAAAGGTAGCTCGGGTAGCGATCTCTTCATCCTTGGCGACGAAATACAGACTTACTACAAGGCTACAGGCGACACGGATCACGCCCTCATTGACGATTTCAAATCTTTCCAAGACACCATTCAGCTCAATGGCTTGCCCGACGACTACAGCCTGAGTCAGGTTGACACCAATACTCATCTGTTGCAGGGCGGAGAATTGATTGCAGTTCTGGCAAATACAACTGCAGCTGACCTCGATATTGGTGCCAATTACTTCAACTACGTCGGTTCGGGCGTCAACTTAGTCGGCACTGATGCAGATGAAGTTCTTGATGGAACAAACGGATTTGACACGATTGTCGGTGGCGGCGGCAACGATACCATCGCTGGCAAAGACAACGCCGACAATCTCCAAGGAGAGGACGGAAACGACATCCTCGATGGCGGCGCAGGGAATGACATCCTCGATGGCGGTGCTGGAGACGACCTCATTACTGGTGGAATCGGCGACGACGTCATGAATGGTGCCGGGGGTGAAGACACCCTAACGGGCGGCAGTGGTAATGACAACATTACTGGTGGTGGCTCGGGGGATATTCTCAACGGCACGGATGACACAGCAGCAGGGGCAGGGGAGTTAGACTTCCTCAAAGGTAGCTCCGGGGCCGACCAATTCATTCTTGGAAACGAGATGCAGGCGTACTATGCGGCCGCAGGCGATACAGACTACGTTACTATCGACGATTTCAAAACGTTCCAAGACACCATTCAGCTCAATGGTCTTCCTAGTGATTACAGCCTGAATCAAGTAGACGCCGATACGCATCTCCTGCAAAGTGGAGAATTAGTGGCTGTACTGGCAGACACAACTGCAGCTGACTTCGACCTCAGTGCTGACTACTTTAGTTACATCGGTGCAGCTGCCAATACTCCGCCCACAGCTGTGGATGATTCAGTCACAACTGATGAAGATACCGTTCTGAATATCGACGCTGCCGAACTGCTCGGCAATGATAGCGATCCTGACGTAGCTGATACCCTTCAAATCACTGCCGTCGACAACGCTAGTAACGGTACCGTCGAACTAGATGCAGAAGGAAACATCAGTTTCACACCCGATCTCAATTTCAATGGCGCTGCCAGCTTCGACTACACCGTTAGCGACGGCGCTGACAGCAGCACCGCTACAGTCTCTGTGCTTGTTAATCCAGTCAATGACGCTCCCATTGCCACTGAAATCTCTGATTTCACGGTCACGGATAATGCTCCCGACACAGTCATCGATCTCACCGCCATCTTCAGCGACGTTGAGGATGGTGATACAGAGTTGACCTTCGAGATTGTCAACAACACCGACAGTTCTTTATTCCGTAGCTTCGAGGTCGATCGCGAGGCGGGAACTTTAGTGCTCGATTATGCCTGGAGAGCCAGCGGGACGGCAGAGTTAACCCTATCTGCAACTGATACTGATGGTGCTTCTGTCGAGACAACTTTTGAGGTTAACGTCCTCGACGCCACCTTCTTTGGCGACTGGTTGATCGGTGCAGAAGGAGATGATTATCTCAATGGCAGCTTCGGTCGCGATCGCGTATTTGGAAATGAAGGCGACGATACACTAATTGGCGGCAATGGCTCCGATCGTCTAAGTGGTGGCACTGGCAACGACTATCTAGATGGCACTGGCAGATTTGGTGCCGGGATATTCGAGCGCGATGCCTTAACCGGCGGTGAAGGCTCGGATACTTTTGTCCTGGGTAATGATCACAAAGCATACTACACCGGTCTCTATCATTGGGATTACGCAGTCCTGCATGATTTCGTTGATGGAGAAGATAATGTTCAGCTGCACGGCTCTGCAACCGAATATCGTACGGTAAGTGGTTGGGGAAATACTTACCTCTACCATCAAGCAGGCTCCAATTGGTGTCCGAAGTTCGATCTGGTTGCCGTCTTTGAAGACAACACCAACTTTGACCTTAATAGCAGTTCTGTCGAGTTCGTTAGCTAGTTCGCAGTTTTGTCATAACACTCTGAACAGCGACAACGTCTACTAGGCCGTTGTCGCTGTTGTTGCTGTTGTCAAGAGCAACGCAAAAAAGGTTTCACTCTTAGCCATTCTTACAGATGTAACCCTATAGTCAGCGATCGCTCTTTTCTGAGAGCGCGTGTATTTTTCAAATACTCAAAGCTTAAAAATAGCTATTATTTTCCCTTCTCATATTAGCCAAACAGATTCAACTCAGCCTTTTATATCTGAAAAGTCACAACCCGAAGCGATTACATCTCATTTTTATAAGTAGAGTTATGCGTAGTTCCACTCGCTGTACATGATAGATGCAGGGTACGCCCAATTCTCATTTTTTCATTGAGTTCGGCTAACAATGACTGCTCAGTTTCCCGCGACAGCCCCTAACGACGCCCCACCACTGCGGAGCGTCCACACGAACACCTTCGTACAGGTACTGGAGCAACTCGGTATTTCTCTTGTCGTCTCGACATACCAAGCAGGCAAACTTATTGTTGTGCGAGCAGATGGAGATACCATCAACACTCATTTCCGCACGTTCCAAAAACCTATGGGTATTGCGGCCACCCGCGATCGCCTCGCCCTTGGTACCGCTTCTGCCATCTGGGAACTACACAATATCCCCAACACTGCCGCTCGCATCGAACCTGCCGGAAAACACGATGCTTGCTACCTGCCTCGCGCCATGCACGTTACTGGAGATATCGACATTCACGAAATGGCCTGGACTGAGGGCGAGCTGTGGTTCATCAACACTCGGTTTTCTTGTCTGTGCACGCTAGACAAACAGTACAGCTTCGTGCCTCGCTGGCGACCGCCATTTATCAGTGCCTACGATCTCCGCGATCGCTGTCACCTCAACGGTCTTGCCGTGCGGGATGGTAAACCCAAATACGTTACGGCATTGGGAGAAACCGATACCCCTGGAGGCTGGCGCAACAATAAGGCCTCAGGTGGCATTTTGATGGACATCGATAGCAATGAGATATTGCTTAAGGGGTTGTCCATGCCTCATTCCCCCCGCTGGTATGGCGATCGCCTTTGGGTGTTGGAATCGGGCAAAGGCAGCTTGGCCTATTTAGATTCTGCAACGGGCAAGTTGGTTAGCGTAGCGCAATTGCCTGGATTTACTCGCGGTCTAGAGTTTTGGGGAGACTTCGCCTTTATCGGGCTGTCTCAAATTCGCGAATCGGCAGTGTTTGCGGGCATTCCCCTTACTCAAAGCCTGACAGAACGCATCTGTGGGGTTTGGGTGGTTAATATTCGCAGTGGTGAAACTGTCGCCTTTCTGCGGTTTGAAGATGCCGTCCAGGAAATTTTTGCCGTATCAGTCTTGCCAGGCATTCGTTTCCCTGAAGTCATCGACTGGTCGCCAGAATTAATGGGCACTTCCTATGTTTTGCCCGACGAAGCTCTAGCTGATACAGTCATTCCATCCCAAGACTGGGAGTTTGCCGCAACGTATTTTACGAAAGGCAACGAACTTCACAGCCAAAATAAGTTAGAAGAAGCGATCGCGGCATATCAAAAATGCTTGGAACTCCAGCCCTCCTATTTGCCGGCGCAGTATAACTTAGGCGTAACCTTGGGAGATATGGGACGATATGCAGAAGCTGAAATCGAACTCAAACGCGTCATTACAGCCGAAGCGAGGCATGCAGAAGCCTGTAACAGCCTGGGATTTATTTATAGCAAGCAACGGAAACTAGATGAAGCGATTACTTACTACGAACGCACGATTCAGATTAATCCTGATTTTGCTAAAGCCCGTCACAATTTGGGTATGACTTTATTGCAAATTGGTGAATTTGAGCGCGGATGGGCAGAGTGCGAGTGGCGCTGGCAAACCGAACAATTTACGCCATTCAATGCTCCTCACCCGCGTTGGGACGGTCTACCCATACCCGATAAAACTCTCTTGATTCATACAGAACAAGGGGCTGGCGACGCGATTCAGTTTGTCCGGTTTATTCCAATGGTGGCAGAGCGTTGCCGCAAAATTGTTTTTGTGTGTACGCCCAACCTCGTCCCTATTTTCGAGACAGTTGCAGGCATTAATGAAATTCGCACGCCTGGTGACATCGCGCTGAATGCATTTGATGCTTACATTGCCTTAATGAGCCTACCCTACGCTCTCAAAAACCGAAGCGATACTATTCCCGATCGCATTCCTTACTTACAAGTACCAACAGAAGGGCGCGCTGATTTAGGAGAGTTCGTACAGCAGCACAAGCACGATAAGCAACTGCAAGTCGGCATTGTTTGGGCCGGGAGTCCGACCCATGCCGACGATCGCAATCGCTCGTGTCAGATTGAAGATTTTCTTCCAGCTTTGCAAGTTCCAGGCGTGACGTTTTACAGCTTGCAAGTTGGCGATCGTGCTAAAGACATATCTCAATTGCCACCAAACATTTCGATTCACGATGTCAGCGATCGCCTGAAGGATTACGGAGATACTGCTACTGTTATCAACCAGCTCGATTTAGTCATCTCTGTTGACACCTCAGTGGCTCATTTAGCAGGTGCGTTAGGCAAACCCGTCTGGATTGCACTCGGTTACAATCCCGATTGGCGCTGGCTGCTCGAACGGGATGATTCGCCCTGGTATCCAACCGCGCGCCTTTATCGCCAACCTCAACCACGAGATTGGGCATCTGCGTTCGAACGTATTGCTCGAGATCTGAGCGAGCGGAACGTCTGAACGAGCCCTCTTGGTCAAACTGTATCGGTGAAATCAAGACACCTTCCCTAAGGCGCGTCTATGGCTGTCAATACGTGTTTAGGAATGAGTTTGTCCTTAAACCAAATCACTTTTGCAGGCACGTCCTCAACGCGAACGCCAGCTTTTTCTAAATTGAGGCGTTCTGAAATCGCAAGGATGAGGTCATTCCGACCGGATTGACTGACTTGCCAAAATTTCTTCCGTAAGTATTCTGCACGCCAGTAACCGACGATTTCGAGGAGATACGATCGCCCGTCAGGATGAACTATCCGAAAGTCGGGAATCATGACACTGCCAGGTACGGGCACGAGATCGACTTCACGCTCTAGCTTCCAGTCACTTTTGAGCGTTGTCCAACGTTCAGCAAAGGCAGATTCAATGGCACTATCGAACGCCTTTCCAGGAGGATAGTGGCTCATCAAACCACTGTTAGACTCCAGCTCGAATTGTCCTTTACGAATCTCTTTGGAATACGGATCGCGGCTTTGAATCGTACTTTTCAAACTCCACTTTGTAACGTGAAGAAGCGCGGGTAGAAGTTTGGCGATCGCTAAACCATACCGAGTGCTGGGCTTGAACAAGCTGGTCGGCCCGTCGATGGTGACAGTAAATCCATAATCAGCGTCGCCTTCGATGTACGCCATAAGCTGAAATAACTTGAGATAGCGAAACAGGAGTTTATATTCCCCTGGATCGTTGCGGTGAGCCGTAATCGTTAGTTCCGTTGCTTTATAAAACACTCCCTGCACTTGGGACAGATTGTAGCGATGTAGCAATGTCTCTGGCGGCGGAGATTCAAATTCGGTGAGGATGCGGTTCTCTTGCAGGTCGGCATATAAGCCCGCACGAACTTGTTCGGGTATGATTTCGCGCTCTAGTTCCTGACTCAAACGAGTTGCAACAGCCGCCAGAGTCGACGGCGCATTGTCCGGGATGGAGACGGTTTGAGCAGCGAGCTCAAACACTCGCTGCCGTAGCATGGGCGGTTCGAGCGGACTGATAATCTCAAACGTGCAAAAACTGTTTTTAAGGATGTGAGATAGACCGCGTTTAAAGCGATAGTCAGGACTGTCCCCTTCCAAAACTTGCAGTTGTCGATCGAGTTCGCCTTGCGATCGCCCCTGCATGCCAGCAAACGTGTCGATCAGTTCGGCCGCGATCGCGAGATTGCGACGGTCAAGCGGTATGCGCTTAGGCACGACCGTCTCGCCATTAAATCGATGAATGAGGAACTCAGTAGGTAACAAAATTCAAGTTTCAGACTTTGCTTGAGAAGACATCTTCCACCGAAATACCCAGTTCAGGAAAAGTAGGAGAAAGCAGGCGATCGCTGCCCGAAAATGCTCGTGCGTCATATTCTCCATCAACTAGATAATGAATAAAAAGGGTCGGTTTTTTGGGACGACCGAGAAACCGAGCCGGTCCGAGGGCGCGATAATCCACAATCCAATATTCGGGCACGCCGATGGCTTCATATTCAGCGTATTTCTCAATGTAGTCATCCGGCCAATTGGTACTGACAATTTCAGCAATCAGGAGAGCAGGCCTTTCCAACACGGCTACATTATCGGCTGGTAAGCTGACGTACTCGTCTAGCATCACTGCGACATCGGGTTGTCGCGCGCCTGCTTCACTCGTGCGTTGTCCTGCATCTCGTAAACTCACCCAAGGTAGGTTGCGACGCTCAATCTCATTATCGAACAGGCGTTCCAGATATTTGGCAATGCGAATGTGTTGCCAAGTAGGAGGAGTCATTGCAATCGCCTGCCCTTTCACTAGCTCGTAGCGAGTATCTGTACCGTCGTCATAGGTCAAATAGTCTTGGAAGCTCATGCGCGTGCGGGTGGCTGTCATGGCGATCGCCTCACTGCTGGTGTGATGAATGGGAGACAAACCAAAATTCGATTTCTTCTGTAAATTCTTGGCACCGAGCCGCATGATTTTTGCCAGCAGGGGTGTGGTACCAGTCCCCCGGTTCAAAGACATGCGTGACGTCGGTCATCTCAATTTCCATCTTGCCGCGCGTAATGACACCCCAGTTATCAGTTTCGTGAGTATGAGGCTCGATGGTAGTGCCAGCGGGGTAAGTCGCAAACAGCACGTCGCAACCCCGAGCTGCCAGCCGAAAGGCATCAAAGCGATCGCTGAATGGTTCCAAGCTCTTAATTTTGTCTGGGAAGCTACTGGCGGTCATGGGTTTGCTCTCAACCCGTTGAACTCAAGTCTAGTCGCTCGCCTCGAATAGATGCGTCTACAGTATTCGTTGAGCTGTTATGGACGTTTTCGCTCTCCAGAACTCAGTTGTAAATACTTCCGTGTCCAAACCAAAACGTCAAGATATGAGGGCTGTACGGAATGAAGAAGCTGGTTGCTGTCGATGTATCGAGGCTCTGGCTAGGATGAGGACGCTGGTAAAAAGAGAACGGCGAAATCGAACTTCATCCTTTGTTTGTCTATGGCTCGCTCATGGTGGGAGAAGCCAACCACGCTCATTTGCAAGGAGCGCCACTGTGGGGACGAGATTTCCTACATGGAGCCACACTTTTGGATGGTGGTGCTTATCCTTTTCTGGTGTTCGGGTCGGGAGTCGTGTGGGGCGAATGCTACGGCATTTCGACAAATTTGTTGAGTTCACTGGACGAGTTTGAAGAACACCCGAACGTCTACTGTCGACAGTGGGTGATGCTGGCTAGCGGGCGCGAAGCGTGGACGTACGTGGGCCAACTGCCCTATACGTCGAACTTGAAAGCAATCGCTGGAGGCAACTGGCGCGATCGCGCGCTGCGAGTGTCGAGATGACCCATGCCACATTTATGTACGGTTCGAATCTCGATCCGCAACGCTTGCACGCTCGCGCCCCCGCCTGGGACGGCACGTATCGGATAGCCAAACTACCGCAGTACGAACTGCGTTTTCACAAACGCTCGGAACGGTATCGCGTTGCAGCAAATGTGGTTCCCCATCAGACTCGCTGCGTCTGGGGTATTCTCGTGTACCTCTGCGATCGCGACTTGGCCCGTATGGATAGCTGTGAAGGTTGTTATCGCGAACCGCCTCACTACCGACGCTTATCGGCCACCGTTCACCTGTCTGATCGTCTAATTGATTGCCATCTAATTGATTGCCATCTACTAGAGAAGGAGCAGCGCTCAGCCTATCTCTACATTGCCTCTTCCGTTTGGCATGTTGAGGGATTGCAGCCGACGATAGACTATATGGCTCACGTCATCAGCGGTGCTGTATGGTGTGGTCTACCATCGGCCTATATTAATGCCATTGCGCAGCTGGGGCTGCCCAGTAGCGTGCGGTCTCATAGAAGTCCAGATAGTTAGTGTAAAATTAGACTTTAAGACGTGCGGCAACTGACCAACAGGATAGAAATCTCCGGGAGTAGAGTAAATTGTCTGAACTTGTCGAACGACTGCTATCCAAAAATCTGGTGGGGGCCAATCTCCGCGGTGCGAACTTGAGCGAAGCAGATCTGTTTGGCCTGAATTTCAGTGACGCTCACCTCGAAGAAGCGCGTCTGGCCCGCTCTCGACTGACGCGCACTGCGATGCGACGAGCCTCTCTCGAACGGGCCGATCTCCACGCTGCCACCTTGCGTTGGGCTAATCTGAGCGAAGCTTGCTTGAATGATGTCGATGCTAGTTGGAGCGACATGCGACTGGCAAGATTGGCAGAGGCCACGCTCGAACGAGCTGACTTGCACGGCGCTCGCCTTAGAGGTGCCGATTTGCAAGGTACGACTTGCAAAGGTATCGATCTGCATTTGGCTGATTTGCAGATGGCCAATCTGAACATGGCCCAGTTAGACGAAGCCGATTTACGCTCCGCCAACTTGCGTGGAGCCGATCTGCGTGGAGCTAACTTACATAAAAGCAATCTCAGTGGAGCCGATTTGCGCGGGGCCGACCTCAGTGGTGCCAATCTGAATTTGAGCAATCTGACCGGAGCGATCGCCTCTCAGGCCGACTTTCACGGGGCTAACCTCAATTGGGCCGACTTGAGCGACAGTATTTTGACAGAAGCCGACCTCAGCTTGGCCAGCCTGGAACGAACAACATTGATTCATGCCAACCTGAGTGATGCCATGGCTATTTCCACCAGTTTCCGCCTCGCGAACCTCAGCAGTGCGAATCTGCACCGCACCGACTTGCTGCGTGCTACTTTCACCGGTGCCAAGTTGGAGGGCACACGCTTCAGCGATAACAACGCGATTACAGCGGGCGTCAAGCTTAATTTCGCCACACGCGGTGCAGTATTCGATTGAGTTACTTTGGTGGACTAGTCCCGCGTTTGTCTAATCCAGAGTAGTGTGCTCGACGTTAGCGGGCATGGAGAAAGAAACCTCGGGTGAAAAGTTACCAGGATTGAGCGATCGCTGCTTGGTCGAACGGTTCGCCGTACTGCTTTGAGGCGAATCGAGCATGGACATAATGCCCTGCAGGGTGCCGGGCACCGAGTTGGGATCCATGAAGACCACTTTCGCACTCGGACTCTTGCCGACAGTTAAGCCCATATCGATGTAGTTCTGAGCCAGCAAGAATTGCAGAGCCTCATTAGCTTTTTCGTCTCCGGCAAGTGTTTCAGCGATCGTCTTGAGTGCGTCTGCTGTTCCTTGCGCGCGCAACAGCTTCTCTTGTTTTTCAGCTTCAGCTCGTAAAACGCGAGCCCGTGCCTCGCCCGTTGCTTGGTTGATGTTGGCCTGCTGCGAACCTTCTGAAGCTAGGATGGAAGCTCGTTTCTCGCGTTCAGCAGCCATCTGTTTTTCCATCGAATCTTGCACGGTTCGCGACGGCTGAATATCTTTCACCTCAACCCGCGTCACTTTAACCCCCCACGGGTCGGTCGCTTCATCTAGCTCGGTCAGCAGCCGCGCGTTAATTTCGCTGCGAGAAGAGAAGGTTTGGTCGAGTACGAGCTGACCGATTTCAGAGCGTAATGTAGTCAGCACTAAATTCACTAGCGCGCGTTCCACACTTTCAACGGCGTAATAAGCCTTGGTCATATCAGTAATGCGCCAATACACAACCGCATCAGCTTCGAGAGACACGTTATCGCGGGTAATACATTGCTGTGGCTGGACGTCCAGTACTTTTTCTCGAATGGTTTCTTTGTAGACGATTCTTTCGATATACGGAATGATGATGGACATGCCTGGGCTGAGCTTGCGGCTATATTTTCCCAAGCGCTCCACCAAGGCTTCATAGCCCTGATTGATAATTTTGACAGAGCCAAAGACAGAGCCGACCGCAATCAATGCGAGGGCACTAACGATGAGTTCCATGGTGATGTTGTTTCTCCGAACATTCGGTCAATGTAAGCACGCGATGAATCTAATTCTGCAAGAGATGCGTGGGCAGCACTAACAGCGTATTGCCTCGACGTTCGACCACGTAGAGCTCGCGATTGGCAGGAATATCGAGGCCTTCCACGCTGCACTTGGCATTCCAAATCGAACCTTCGTAAAATACGCGACCTTTTTCTCCAGCCGGGATGGCAGACTGCGATCGCGCTTCACGGCTTTCTTCCAGAATCGAGGCAGTTTTCGGCACCAAACGCCGCCCCCACCAGACGAAAGTACCCGACAACACGACCCATGCCAGCATCTGCACGATGGGTGGTGCAATAAATGCCAAACCAGCTGCTACTAGTGCAGCTAAGCCAATTGCTCCTGCCACCAATCCTGGCAAAAAGAATTCCGCTACAATCAGGCCGATCCCCAGCAAAAACCACAGAAGGGGCGCACCGATAATCATGTCCTTACAGGTCGTTCACATGTATCTATTATGACCGATACGCCTAATGCACTCGACCGTGCACCTGCGTAGTTCGCGCTACTGGGATTGCCCTTCCCCACCTACCCTCCATTCGAGTTACGTTTAGAAATGTTACATTTAAGCTCGTGACGTTCTCTTCAATCTTCCTTTCAACCTGAAAGCAAGACGAGCCCCATCAAGAGTAACGAGCGAAATGACTGCTCCTCAAACCAAATTTCCCGTCCCCATTCTTAGTTCCTACCAACCTCATCGCGGTCCGTTCTATCAGTTTTGGGCCGGAGTTCGCTTTTGCTTAGCTGGGTTTGGCATGTTGCGGCGATCGCCTCGCTTGCAGCTGACCAGTGTTGTCCCTGTTGTGATGACGGCGGTGGGTTTTGTGGCGTTATTCGTCTACGGTCTTAAGTTTGCGCGCCACCTGGTCGCACAAATGTTGACGATGGTTCCTGATTGGGCGCTTGCGGTTGCCGAGACGGTCAGCAGCAGCTTGGTTGTCATCACGATGTTGCTAATTACGTATCTACTGTTTTTCCCGCTACTGGGAGCGATCGCGATTCCATTTCGCGAAGAACTGGCGGCACACACCAGCAAACTCGCCAATGGTCGAACCATTGAAGGGCCGGACTGGAATATCTTTCAAACAATTTGGATAGTTGTCACTGAGATTATTAAGGTTATTGCATTTCAGATTTGTATTCTCATTCTATTATTGTGTTTTAATATTTTCTTACCCGTTGCAGGAAGTGCGATCGCAATTGGCATTACATGCTTTTTGACAGGATTGGACATGGTCGATCCAGCTTTAGGTCAGCGCGGATTCCTGATGGGGAAGAAGCTGGCTTTCCTCAGTCGTCATGGACCACTAATGGCAGGATTTGGAGCAACAGCCTTTATCTTGCTTGCCATCCCTGGCGTAAACTTGTTCGCATTGCCGGTTGCCACTATTGGTGGCTCGCTACTCGTATTCGCTACTTTACAATTTGCTGCTAATGAATAGAAGTATAAGATTAGATTTATCTGGACTTATCTGATATCTAAAACCATCCAAAAAAGGAAGAGCACGAATCATCCGTA
>JBCBVC010000062.1:0-22579 GCA_039817845.1 Cyanobacteria bacterium J06642_2 | reverse complement strand
AGTCGGTCGTAAAATCACTACCCAGCGCCGCCATCGGCGCATTCGCCGCAAAATCTCTGGCACGAGCGACTTTCATGGCTTATTTCTTCCCAGACTTACCAGCTTTGCGACGAACCATTTCACCGGCATAGCGAATGCCCTTGCCTTTGTAGGGCTCGGGTGGGCGCACGTCGCGAATGCGCGCTGCCGTGTTACCAACCAGTTCCTTACTGATGCCCGACACGATCACGTTGGTGTTGGCTTCCACTGCCATTTGGATGCCCTCAGGAGGAGAAATTTCGACAGGATTGCTGTAGCCAACGTTAAGCACCAGTGTCGTACCTTTCATCGCGGCACGATAGCCTACGCCTTGAATCTCTAGGCGTTTTTCAAAGCCTTTCGACACGCCCTCGACCATGTTAGCCACCAGAGTACGGCACAGTCCGTGCATCTGCCGCGCCTTGCGAGAATCATTGGTAGGAGCAACAGCTACAGTACCATCTTCGAGCTGAACGACAATCTGAGCTGGAATTTCGCGTTTCAGCTCGCCTTTCGGCCCCTTCACGGCGACATCCTGGCCGTCGATGTTGACCTCTACGCCCTTGGGTACGGGGATGGGTTGCTTACCAATACGTGACATGGTGGTCTCCTACGCGATCGCCGCACCGAGACGGCGGAAAGATGTGCAGCTCGTGTTGAAGCGACTAGTAAACATAGCAAAGAACTTCACCGCCAACTCCCGTCCGGCGTGCGTCGCGGTCGGTCATGATGCCGCTGGAGGTGGAAATAATGGCAATGCCAATACCACCCAATACCCGTGGCAGTTCCTTGCGGTTTTTGTAAACTCGCAAACCCGGACGGCTGACGCGCTTGAGGGAAGTGATGATGGGCTTACGCTCGCGCCCCTTATATTTGAGGGCAACTTGCAGCACTCGGGCAATCCCTTCGCCCGTCTCCTCGTAGTCGCTCACGAATCCTTCTTCTTTGAGGACGCGCGCGATATTGCGGGTCATCTTAGTGGCGGGAACCGCGACGGATTCGTGGCCGACTAAGTTGGCATTGCGAATCCGAGTGAGCATATCAGAGATGGTGTCGTTCGTGGCCATGAGTGGCGTTCCTCTAAGCCTGTAGTGCGAATGATACGGACGTGGAAAGAAGTGACATGGTTTTATCTCCAGAGCGATCTAGGAGGCAATTAAGAGGCAAAGGGCATTCCCATTGCTTTAAGCAGGGCCCGACCAGCTTCGTCGTTCGTAGCCGTAGTGACGATGGAGACATCCATACCCCGAATCTGGTCGATCTTGTCGTACTGAATTTCAGGAAAAATCAGCTGTTCCTTCAAGCCCAGGGTGTAATTGCCGCGTCCGTCAAAACTCTTAGGATTGACGCCGCGGAAATCGCGGATGCGAGGTAGGCAGACATTGAGTAGGCGGTCGACGAAGGCATACATTTTTTCACGGCGCAGCGTCACCATTAGCCCTACCGGCATACCAGCGCGGATCTTGAAACCGGCGATCGCCTGCTTCGCTCTCGTGATCACGGGCTTTTGGCCGGTAATCAGGCTGATTTCAGCGATTGAAGACTCCAGCGCCTTGGCATTTTGGGATGCTTCACCCAAGCCGCGATTAATCACGACCTTTTCCAGTTGAGGAACCTGATGGATGTTGGTGCACCCCAATTCGGTCATCAACTTAGGTTGAATGGTATCGGTGTAGATTTTTTGAAGTCGCTGCTGAGGCATGATTGAGAACGGAATCAGGACGCGCGGGCGAATGCATTCGGAGTGAGACAGGTGTCTAGGGAAATTTGGACGAAGCCACCTCAGTCGAGGATTTCGCCCGTAGCCTTGAGCTTGCGCACTTTTCTACCTTCAGGAGTGAAGGTGTAGGTAATACGGCTGGCTATTTCCTTTTTCTTGGAATAGATCATGACGTTGGAAGCGTGGATGGGGGCCTCCATTGTTTCAATACTGCCGTTCTGCCCTTCTTGAGTGGGCTTGACGTGCTTGGTGATGACGTTGACCCCTTCGACAATCAGCTTGTTACGAGAGGGGAAGGTAGCCATGACTTCGCCAATCTTGCCCTTATCGTCGCCAGAGATTACCTGGACGGTATCTCCAGTCTTAATCTTCATTTTGTAGCGCAGGCTGTCGCGATGCTTGCGAATGCCAGGGCGCTTAACAAGCGCGGCAATTTGACTGCGCTTAAGACGACGGGCCATGACTACAGCACCTCCGGAGCGAGCGAGACAATTTTGGTGTAGTTTTTCTCCCGCAGTTCTCGCGCCACGGGGCCAAAGACACGGGTACCCTTGGGATTGCCATCGGGATTGACGAGGACCGCGGCATTGTCGTCAAAACGGATGCTCATGCCATTGGGTCGACGCAGGCTTTTGACGGTGCGTACCACTACGGCACGAACGACGTCAGACTTTTTCACGGGCATGTTGGGAGTGGCGTCTTTCACCACCGCCACAATCAGATCGCCGACACCCGCGTAGCGACAGCCCGTACTGCCCAACACCCGGATGCACTGCACGCGACGCGCTCCAGTGTTGTCGGCAACGGTAAGCATAGTTTCTTGCTGAATCACGATCGCCTACCTTACTTGAGAATCTCTTTGACAATCCAGCGCTTGTTCTTGCTCAGCGGGCGAGTCTCAGCAATGCGGACGCGATCGCCAACTTTGCAGGCACCGTCTTCATCGTGGGCCTGGTAGCGCTTAGTTTTGACGACAATCTTGCCGTACTTGGGATGGGATACTCGATCTTCGATTGCTACCACCACGGTTTTCTGCATTTTGTCGCTGACCACCTGGCCAACTCGTTCGCGCGTTGCCATCAGGACACCTCACTCTCGTCCGCGTCTGTCTCGTCCACTTCCACCGCTGTTGCTTCTACTACAACAGGGTCGGCCACTTCAGCTTCTGCTTTCTTAGACTTAGTGGCCTTAGCTTCAGCCGCAGACTCAGCCACCTCAGGCGCTTTGGACTTGGCTGTAGACTTGGCTTTCGTCTGGCTGGCAGATTCTGCTGGCGGAGCAACAGGAGTGGCCCCTCGCGATCGCTCGCCTTCCACCAGCATGAGCTGAGCGAGGCGATGCCGAGCCCATTTCAACTGGTGCGGACCTTCCAACTGCCGCGTCGCTTTCTGCAAGCGCAGCTCGAATAGCTCTTTTTTCACCGTGAGAATCTCGTCGCTTAACGCTTCGTCGGAGAGCGCTCTGGCGTCAGCAATGTTGGGTTTAGGCATGACTACTCTTCTCCTCTGCCGCAGCCTGCTTTTTCGCAGCCTCAGCTTCTTGCATGGCGCGGGTGACAAACGTAGTTTTGATTGGCATCTTTTGAGCCGCCAGGCGCATGGCTTCGCGAGCGATCGGCTCGGCTACGCCGTTCATTTCAAACATGATGCGACCGGGCTTAACCACGGCTACCCAAAACTCGGGGTTGCCCTTACCAGAACCCATCCGAGTTTCCGCCGCTCGCATGGTGACAGGCTTATCTGGAAAGATGCGAATCCAGATATTGCCGCCCCGACGAATGTAGCGGGTCATGGCTCGGCGAGCCGCCTCAATCTGACGCGCCGTAATCCACGACGGCTCGGTCGCCACCAAAGCGTAATCGCCAAAGTTGATGACGTTACCGCGGGTTGCCTTACCTTTGAGGCGACCGCGCTGCTGTTTGCGGAATTTCGTACGTTTGGGGCTGAGCATAGCTGAATAACCTCAGGTGCGGGCGAGCGAGCGTTGCAGAATTAAGGGCTAGCCTTCCGCCGCTGAACGATCCTCGTAGGTTTGACGACGACGCTGCTGGCGGCGCTTGGGCGCAGGGGCACTGCGATCGCGCTCAAATTGCTGACCGGGCAAGATCTCGCCTTTAAATACCCATACCTTCACGCCGATGATGCCAAAGGTCGTACTGGCCATCTTGTAAGCGTAGTCAATATCAGCCCGCAGAGTGTGCAGCGGAATACGACCTTCGCGCGTCCACTCAGAACGGGCAATTTCAGCTCCATTCAGACGACCGCTGATCTGAATCTTGATGCCTTCGACTCCTGCGCGCTGTGCCCGCTGGATGACCTGACGAATGACGCGACGGAACGAGACGCGGCGCTCCAACTGCTGGGCAATACTTTCGGCAATCAGGGGAGCCTCGGCATCGACTCGTGAAACCTCGACCACGTTGATCCGAATGGAGCGAGCGCCTTCACCCGTGATGGCTTCCGTACCGATCTCCTTCAGTAATCCTTCTCGTAAGGAGTCAATACCAGCGCCACCGCGACCGACAACAACTCCCGGACGAGCCGTCCGGATCTCCAACTCGATTTGATCGGCTTTGCGCTCAATCGAGATATCAGCCAGACCAGCGTTGCTGAGATTTTTGACGATGTAATCGCGAATCTTGCGATCCTCTTGCAGCAAAGCCGGGTAGCGCTCTGGATCGGCAAACCAGCGGCTGCGGTGGCTGCGGGTAATGCCGAGGCGAAAGCCATTTGGATGGATCTTCTGTCCCATGACGCGTTTGAGTAGAGGGTTAGATGAGCAGTTCGAGAAAAGTCAGCGACCTAAGATGCCACTTCGACAGGCTTGACCGTCACGGTGATGTGACAGGTCTTCCTTTGAATGGCGTAGGCGCGTCCTTGAGCGCGAGGGCGAAATCGCTTCAACGTCGGCCCTTGATTGGCAAAAGCCTGATTGACGATCAGCGTGCTGGGATCGAGCCCTTCGTTGTGCTCGGCATTAGCCACGGCCGATCTCAACACTTTGCGGACCGGCTCGCAAGCCGCGTAAGGCATAAACTCCAGCAAAATCAGCGCGTCGCTGTAGGAGCGGCCGCGAATCTGATTGAGGACGCGGCGCACTTTGCTCGGCGACATACGGATGTAGCGAGCCACCGCTTGAGTTTCTTGAGGTTCGAGCTGCATCTCACTGACATCCTTTAGCGACGAGCCTTTTTATCGCTGCCTGCATGGCCGCGATAGGTGCGGGTGGGGGCAAATTCGCCCAGCTTATGACCCACCATTTGTTCGGATACGTAGACGGGAACGTGCTGTCTGCCGTTGTGTACGGCAATCGTGTGGCCGATCATCTGCGGCACGATCGTCGAAGCGCGCGACCAAGTTTTGATCAACTGCTTATCGTTACGAGCATTGAGCGCGTCAATCTTTTTCATCAAGTGGACAGCCACAAACGGCCCTTTTTTTAGCGATCGCCCCATGATTCTTCGTCCAACAGCAGAAAAACAACAAATACGCAGCAGGTTTAATGAACCGTCCGGTTAACGACCGCTCGTGCTCTTGCCGCGCTTGCGACCCCGCACGATCAAGCGACTGCTCGCCTTCTTGCGATTGCGGGTTTTGTAACCCAGCGTCGGAGTGCCCTTGGGCGTCACTGGCGACGGACGACCAATGGGAGCAGTACCTTCACCACCTCCGTGGGGGTGATCGCAGGCATTCATCGCCGAACCGCGCACGTGGGGGCGACGACCAAACCAGCGAGTGCGACCAGCTTTACCGACGTTGCGGTTCGCAAACTCGGAATTACCCAATTGACCGAGGGTGGCATAGCACTCTTTTCGCACCATGCGAACTTCACTAGAAGGCAGCTTGAGAGTGACGTAATTACCCTCTTTAGCCACTACCTGAGCTGCTGCCCCAGCCGCTCGCACCATCTGACCGCCGCGACCGGGATACAGTTCGACGTTATGGACAATAGTACCGAGGGGGATTTTCTCTAGCGGTAGAGCATTGCCAACTTCAATCGGGGCGTCAGGACCGGAGCTAACGCGATCGCCCACCGACAACTCTTTCGGATGAAGAATATAGCGTTTTTCGCCATCGGCGTAGTGCAACAGGCAGATGCGCACGTTGCGATTGGGGTCGTACTCGACGGTGGCTACCTTGGCTTCAACGCCGATCTTGTCCCGGCGGAAATCAATGATGCGATAAAGGCGCTTGTGACCGCCACCGCGATGGCGGCTGGTAATGACGCCGCGATTGTTGCGACCCTTCTTGTCGTGAACGCGAACGCATAACGACTTTTCGGGCTCGTCCGTCGTGATCTCCTTAAAGTCCGACGCAGCGTGCTGGCGCATGCTGGGGGTGTAGGGACGGAAAGTGCGAATGCCCACGATGACTCAGGGAACGACAACAAAAGGGAAAACTCAAAGGCTCGCGATCGCGGAATTGAAGCCCGCTAGACCTCGGGGAATAAAGCGATGGAATCGCCACTGGCCAAGGTGACCACTGCCCGCTTGTGGCGAGTGCAGTAGCCGACGAATTTGCCGAGACGACGCTTCTTACGCGGCAACTGATAAGTATTAACCGAGGTGACGCGCACGCCGAACATCTCTTCAACGGCGTAACGAATACTGGGCTTAGTAGCAGTATCCAACACCTCGAAGGTGTACTTGTTATCCTCCATCAAGGCCGTCGCTTTCTCAGTCACAATCGGCCGGATGAGGATATCCGCCAGGGCGCGCTTGCTCTTACTCACCGTAGACCTCCTGAATGCGCTGCAATGCCGGAGCCGTCATCACGACCCAATCCACGTTGAGCAGGTCGAAGACGTTTAAACCTGAAATGTCAATGACCTTGAGACGTGCGATATTGCGAGATGCCCGCATCACGTTCTCGTCTTTCTCTGCCACGATCAACAATGCTGACTGGTCTGCACTGATACCCCAGCGGCCCAGAGCGGCATTGACTTCGCGGGTTTTGGGCTGATTGAGTTCGGAAGCAAAATCTGCCACCACGATCCAGTCTTCGGCACGACTGAGTAAGGCAGCTCGCAAAGCTGCGCGACGCTCCTTGCGGTTCATCTTGATGTCAAAGTCGCGGGTACGAGGGCCGAAAATGACGCCACCCGTACGCCACAGCGGCGAGCGAATCGACCCGGCGCGAGCGCGACCCGTTCCCTTTTGACGCCAAGGCTTGCGACCGCCACCGCGAACTTCCGAACGGGTTTTCGTGTGAGCGTTACCCTGACGGGCATTGTGCATCTGACGGCGCAACGCTTGATAAATCAGATGTTGCACCGACTCGGCTTTCGGCTCGGGTAAATCCAGCTCGGCAGTGCCTGCCGCCTGCCCTTGCCAATCTTTAATGTCGCAACTTGCCATCGTTTTATCCGTGTGGAATCCGGTTGGGTATGCTCGCGATCGCCTCAGTTAGGCGCGATTTACGTCTTGTTGCCAACTGTGACGGCAGGCCGAATCTCGACCAATCCACCCTCAACCCCAGGGACGGCCCCCTTGATCAAAAGCAGATTGCGATCGGCGTCGACGCGCGCCACCGTTAACTTGCGAATCGTCGTGCGCTTGCCGCCATAGCGACCGGCCATGCGCTTGCCGGGGTAGATGCGTCCGGGGGTAGTACCCGCCCCAGTCGAACCGGGCAGACGGTGGTTTTTAGAACCGTGCGCCATCGGGCCGCGGCGGAAGTTATGTCGCTTTTGGTAACCGGTAAAGCCGCGACCGATGGTGGTGCCAGAAATATCGACGAGCTGTCCGGCCTCAAAGCGATCGGCAGTGACAGTCTGACCGAGTTCATAGCCGTCGGTGGAATCGACGCGAAACTCTTTCAGGTGACGTAAGAATTCCTCAACTCCAGCCTTAGCCAAGTGGCCCTTCTCAGGCTTAGTCAAGTGCTTCTCTTTACCCGCAGCGAACCCAACTTGAATGGCGTTGTAGCCATCAGTGGCGTCGGTTTTAATCTGCGTGACCGTACAAGGACCGACCTGGACTGCGGTCACGGGCACAGCCAAACCTTCATCATCGAAGATCTGCGTCATGCCGATTTTTTTGCCGAGAAGGCCGATGCTCACGTCAGATCTCCATTGCTACGGAACGACTACCGCGACGACACGCAAACCAATACTCATTCGTTACGAACGCAGTACTAGCAAGTCAGCAAGTTGAGAGGAGATCGCCCGCGCGAAAAACTTCTCCTGACAGAGAAGACCGCTCGTAAGAACGCCTTTTCTGAACTCACCTCACCGCAATCCAGACGTCAAAGTGACGAACGGCTGCAAAATCAGTTACTCACTGCCGGGACTTGCAAGGCAGACGCCGAAAAGGTCGACCTCAGAGCGATGCAGTATCCTTTGAAGACAGTAACGGAGTCGCTGTGTTTTTTTGGCGACAGTTATCAATCATAGTGATTCGGAATGCCATTGTCCAGGTTTGACCTAAATTTTTTATGAAATGGACGACAAAGGGGCATTACAGCGTTAAGGCTTTGCTCGACCTCGCGATGTCGGGTACGCAGCAGCCTGCTTCAGTGCGCGCGATCGCCCAACGACAGAACATCCCCGCGCCTTATTTAGAGAAGCTGCTCATTGATATGAGGCAAGCCGGACTGGTGCGCTCGCGTCGAGGCGCCCACGGGGGCTATCAACTAACGCGCACTCCCCGCGAGATTTCCTTAGCTGAGATTTTGGAAGCAGTAGGCGATCGCATCGAAGCTCAGCCTGTCGATACTCGCGGAGACAACGACTCGGGCGAACTCGCTGAAGATTGGGTTATGCAAGCCGTCTGGCAGCGCATCGCCACGCGACTCCATCAAGCGTTGCAAGACATTACTTTAGAAGATCTCTATTTTGACGCCCGCAGTTGGCAAGCCGCTCAAACAGAGGCAACGGAGTTTGTCGTTTGAGGTGTAAGAGATTTGCCTAGAAACCATTCATATCCAGCTTTGAATTGTGCCTTACCTCCTGTTTCCACGATTGAGCCGTGACCGGGAATGACGCGATTGAACTCCCAGGTCAAGATTTCTCGCACTGTCGTTTCGACGGCAGTTTTATCGCGAGTGCCCCACTTTTCCATGAATGTGGGACGCAAGACGTCGTACGAACCTAAGGCTCGGGCTGCGAGTCGAACGCTAAAACTGCTGTCGCGATCGAAATTGAAGGCGGTATCAGTCAGGATGAGCGTACGGCTGGGTCGGTGACAAAACACCGTTTCCCGAGCGAGCTTGATACCTCGGGGAAGCAGCGCAGCGAACCCCTCAAATTGCACATAGTCCAAAACGTTCTCCAAGCTACCAGGCTGGGCCAGTGTGGCATCGATTGTTAGGTCTGGCCGCTTTTCTGATAATCCATCGACCCCCCAAGCGATCGCCTCAGGATACCGCTTCAGGGCCGATCCCATTGACAGATGATGGAACAAGTTGGGCGCGATGATATGGCCGACAGGGCCGAGTTGGTCGATGTCTTCACTGTCACGATCGGTGAGCTCGATTGGCGAGATTAGCACTAGAGAACCGCTGGGCAGGCGTACGACAGTCATCCGACTGCCAACATCTAGCCCGAGGAAACGAAGGGGCTGGGCAGCAGCCCAGAGGTCGGGGGCGATCGCGGTCAGCGGCATAGCCAAAGTCCTCACGGTTTAATTGAAATCGAATGTTCGTTATACAAACGGCAAGCTCAATTCCCAGTCACTTTCCACTGACTCAGTCAGCATCCAGCAGCTGCACGAGTAAATCTAATTGCCTCGCAATCCAAGTCGGATCTTCACGATCGCGCTCGTAAATACAGTGCAGGAGCATCCCATCCATGAACGTGAGGATGAAATCCACTCGATCCGGGTTCGACTCCTGCAAGTAAGCAGCCAAACTATCGCGGATGCGCTGCCAAAGACCATTGAGGAATTCGCGATCGTCAATCTCGTGACGCTGGCCGTGCTGGTAGAAATCGATCCAGAGAAAAAGTTGTTGCTGGTAATGCTGAAAGTGCTGGCGGAAAAACTCCGTGACGAGTTGCAGACGCTCCCGCAATGACTCACCCACTGGAGCTCGATCCAAAAACTCGGCAATATCTCGCTCGCACAATTCCTGCACGAGCTGCATGAAGATGCCTTCTTTACTGGGGAAATAGTGATAGAGCGTTCCGGTAGAAACGTCCAATCCCTCGGCAATCTGCCGCATCGTAATCGAACCGTATCCACGCTCCGCAAACAGCTCTAGGCAATGGCTCAGGAGCTCTCTACGGTAACGATCACGATCGACGACTTTTGGCATAATTTTGTATAACACATGTTCGTTATAAATTAAAGAGGGGTGAACAATTAGGAGACTATCTCCCTCCGTAAATTCGGTTTATGTCACGTGGGAAGGCTCGCTATCTCGCTCAGTAGAGTTTGCAGAGTTTCGTGAAGGTTCGAGAGCAGGAGCGGGTTTCCCTTGGTACAGATCGAGGCCAACCTGAATGATGCTGACTCCTGCCACGGCAACCATGACACCGAGGGGAGGAAAAATACCGCCCGCGATCGCCAGCACCAGCATGGCTGACGCACCTCCGATGCGATGACGAGTGCGCGCTTTGCACAGAAAAATGACGCCCATGCGATGGAGAACGGCCAGAGATACGTAGCAGAGCGCGATAGAACCGCAGAGTAACCAGCGTTCTGGCGCGGGCAGAAATGCTTTCGTACCGGAGTAAAGAATTCCTTTTTCTACGCCAATACCAGTCGCTGCGAGGCCAATGACGAGGGGAAGGTGAATGTAGAGCCAGAGCTGTAAGATTTGGATGCGACCCGAGGTGCGAGCGGTTTCGAGGGCCGAACCGGAGACGTTCTCGAAATAAACCCACCAGAGACAGAAAGCAATTGCGAATCCTGCGATCGCGCTTAATGTGCTCGCCACCCCCCACTCCATTTCCGAAACGCCGTTAACCACGGCAATGATGGCCTCACCCAACACGATGATGGTGAACAAGCCGAAGCGCTCGGGTAAATGTTCGGGGTGGGGAGGTAGTTTTTGCAGGGCCGAGCGAGCAGAAAGCGGCGTCACAAAGTCGATGGCCAAACCGATCGCCCAGAGGACGAATCGGAATGGAGCTGGCACGAACGCAGAGAGCAACCAAAGCAATCCACCCAGACTGAAGCCGACAGCATAGCGATTCGTCAAGCCGCGAGCCTCAGGAATGTGCCAGCCTGCCCACAGATATTCGAGTACCAGCATCAGGCGAGAAGCACAGTAGGCCAGGGCAAATCCTACAGAGCTCTCATTGAGGCCGTGGTGAACGTTGACGGCAAGAGCGGCGATCGCCAACATTTGCAGCCCCATTAAGAGGCGACGAATCAAGTCGTCGTTATCGAAGCGATTGGCATAAAACGTCGTCCCGATCCAGGCCCACCATACGGGGACGAACAAAGCGACAAACTCGATATAGCCTCCTACGCTCACGTTAGCGCTGAGGCTGCGGGCTAGTTGAGCGATCGCGACGACGAAAACGAGATCGTAAAACAGTTCCAACCAAGTGGCACGACGCGGGCTGTCATCTGCCATTTCGCCGACCCAAAGGCGCGGCGGTTTGAGCATGGGATTCATAGGTCGCCGTGGATCTGAGATGGGGCAATCAACTTGGCTGGAGCCAGTATGCGCAGTGCACTGCCGCAAGTTTAGGTGACTGCGAACCTCTAGCAACGGTTATTCTCAGCACTCACGAGTTCGATAACGTTCGAGTGTAGCGAAGCGAATGTACTTACGGTGATGAGATCGCGGAGTGGTTGAGCTCTCAGTCGCTGTTTCTCTCTCATGCCCCGCTCTTCAGCGTATTGTCTCGCGCAGTTAACCTTGCCAGAGAGTTCATTCGTGCACCCCTACGACCAACCCGACTTCTTGTCCGTACGAGAGTTCTAGAGTGTGACCGTCAGGGTCGCTCAGGAAAGCCCAATACCCAATGGGATAGCCAGAATCTTGCGGTTCTCTAATTAGAACGCCTTCTTGTCGAGCTCGATCGCACAGTTTGTCCATATCTTCTCGCCGTTTGCAACCCACGCCCAGATGAGCGAAAGGAGATAGAACGGGTCTGGCTACATCAGTTTGAATGAGGACGATAACGAAAGGGCGAGTGCGATCGCTAAGCCATACGACCTTGGCACCTGTTTCTGCATCCACGCGATCGTGAACGACTCCCATCCCGGCATAGATGGCATAAAACTGAATGCTGCGCTCGACATTTGCAACCGGTAGTGCGACGTGAGTCAGTCCCACATCAACTGTTGCTATCTTCTCTTCGGATCGGGAAGCCATCTTGTCATTCAGTACCCCACAATAACGACCCAAAAGTCTGCTGTTAAAAGTGTAGAGCAGGCAACATGGGGGAGCAGCCGAGCGAGTGGCAGTCAATGCTCTGGAGGACGACGATCGATAGCAACCATACAACGACTAAACCTCACGCCCACCAAATGTTTGAACGGCAGGATACCCGACAACAACTGGCGTATTCTGGCCGCTGAGACCAAGCGTCGCATAAGAGACCGGGATAATCTATCCGGCTTCGCTCAAGCTCAAAAGAAGCTGCCAGTTTTGACAAACCGCATTTCAATATTCACGTCCGAAAAATAAATCTTACCTTGGAGCCAATCAGCTGAGATGTTTAAACGGAAAAGAATCAGACAGCAACTCTATTCAACTGCATTTTTTGCATACCTTCAGACTATATGCCTCTGCTTTTCAGCTCACAAAAATATAAATCTATTGATATATTTACTTTTCCTTGGCATTCTTTCCTATTCAATACTCTATTTTCTGTATCACAAAAAATCTTGGCAAAAATACTCTCGCACTAATTCAGCTCACGAGAATCTATCTCAAACCATACGTTGGGGTTTGGCATCACCAAACGACTCAATGCAGTGGGCTTCTTTGATGGCTTATTTGTTGACAGGATTACTAGTGCTAATTACGAGTTGGCACTGGGCAACTCTTATCAAGATTTTTATTGTAAATTTCATTCACTACTTTTGCGTAATATCTATTGACAGAAAATTCAGGTAGATTCTCAGAACTAGTGCCGATCGTATACTAATTGACGTTCAAAATGCCTGCCTCACTGTAGGTTTCTCTGAAATTCGCACTTTTTGTCAGCCTGTGAGGACAAGACCAACATCAGAGAGTCATACCGTATAGCGATCGTGGTAAACCTCGATTCTGTCTTGAGTGAGGTTGAGATCCACACTGCGATTCTTAGCTGAGTTTGCGACAATGCCGGAATTGATGACGCAGGCATCGCCGAGGAGCTGTCATGGATAAGCCAGTCATTTTGACAATCGATGACGATCCTGCCGTGCTCCAAGCCATCGCCCGCGATTTACGCAAACAGTACGGCGATCGCTTTCGGATCGTTCGAGCTGACTCGGGGGCAGCGGCACTAGAAGTCATCCAACAGCTCAAACTGCGCGGCAATACCGTAGCGCTGTTTTTGGCCGACCAGCGGATGCCAGCCATGAGTGGCGTGGAATTTTTAGGGGAAGCTAGCGAGACTTTTCCGCAGGCAAAGCGAGCACTGTTGACTGCCTATGCCGATACGAGTGCGGCGATCGATGCCATCAATACAGCCCAACTGGATTACTACCTGCTCAAACCGTGGGATCCGCCCGAAGAAAAACTGTATCCAGTTTTGGATGACCTCCTGCAGGACTGGCAAGCCACATTCAAGCCCGAGTTTCAAGGGGTGAAGGTGATAAGCGATCGCTGGTCGCCCAACTCTCACTCGCTGCGTGATTTCTTGGCCCGAAATCAGATTCCCTATCGCTGGCTGGATATCGAAACCAACGCCGAAGCCCAGCAACTCGTTAACTACGCTGGAACCAATAACAATCCCTGCTTGCCCCTCGTACTCCTACCGGAAGGCGACAAGTTGGTGAAACCCAGCACGGCTCAACTCGCCCAAAGAGTGGGCATGCAAACAGAAGCCGCAAATCCATTTTACGACTTGGCGATCGTGGGGGGCGGCCCTGCAGGCTTAGCAGCAGCAGTCTACGGCGCATCAGAGGGTTTGCGTACAGTCATGCTCGAACGCGAGGCTCCAGGCGGACAAGCAGGAACGAGTTCTCGGATTGAAAACTATTTGGGCTTCCCAGTCGGTCTCAGCGGTAGCGACTTAGCCCGTCGTGCTGTGACCCAGGCCAAACGATTCGGCGTGGAAATCCTCGCGCCTCAAGAAGCCAAAGCCGTCCGCACCGAAGATAACTACCACACCATTGCTTTGGCAGACGGCGGTGAGATTAGCTGCCACTCGCTGATTCTGGCCATGGGTGTCGCGTGGCGCAGACTGAACGTGCCGGGCATCGAGCAGTTTACCGGAGCCGGGGTTTACTACGGTGCGGCCCAAACCGAGGCAGCGGCCTGCCAAGACGAAGACGTTTACGTCGTTGGTGGCGCAAACTCAGCCGGACAAGCCGCCATGTACTTTTCCAAATACGCTTGCAAAGTGCGCATGCTGGTACGAGGTGAATCGCTCACCAAAAGCATGTCGCAGTACCTAATCGACCAGATCGACGGGACGGACAACATCGAGGTGTTGCCATTTCACAGCGTGGTTGCAGCAGAGGGGGGCGATCGCCTCGAGAAAATCCACGTCAAGGATTCCCAAGCCGGCGAAGTCAAAGTCTTCGAGACCAATTCACTCTTTATTTTCATCGGAGCTACCCCCAGTACGAACTGGCTCGACGGCATAGTAGAGCGCGACGAACGCGGATTTATTTGCACTGGCCCGGATATTGCATCGAGCACGCCCTGGTCGCTGGAGCGCGATCGCTTTTTGCTCGAAACCAACGTGCCGGGCATCTTTGCCGTCGGCGACGTTCGCCACGGCTCGGTCAAGCGCGTGGCCTCTGGCGTGGGTGAGGGCTCGATTTGCGTCCAGTTCGTCCACCGTCACTTAGCGCAGGTCTAGAAGACGATTGAGAGGGCGAGATGACAACAACTGACCTCATTCACGATCGCCACGCTCGCGGTCGCACGCAACTAGGCTGGTTGGATAGCCACCACACGTTTTCATTTGGAGGATTCCGAGATCCCAATCGCATGGGGTTTCGGTCGTTACGCGTTATCAATGACGATCGCGTCATTCCCGGCGGCGGTTTTGCCACCCACAGTCACCGCGATATGGAAATTTTGACATACGTTTTAGATGGAGCTCTAGAGCATAAAGACAGTTTGGGCAATGGCGCTGTGATTCGACCGGGTGAAGCGCAGATTATGAGTGCTGGCACCGGGATTACCCACAGCGAATTCAATCACTCGTCCACCGAAGCCGTTCGCTTCTTGCAAATCTGGATTGTGCCGAATCAGCTCGACCTCTCACCCCGCTACGAACAAAAGCAGTTCGATCTCGCGCAACAGCGAGGTCAGCTTTGTTTGATTGGGGCCAAAGACGGTCGCGATGGCGCAGTTACAGTTTTCCAGGATGTGGACGTGTATGCCTCAGTTTTGAGTGATGGAGACGCGATCGCCTACACTATTTCCCCGGCGCGTTATGGCTGGGTGCAAGTGGCGCGCGGCATCATTGCTTTAAACGAAGAGCTGCTGCACGAAGGCGATGGCATTCAGCTTCTCAGCGATCGCGAGTTGAAGATCGAAGCTCAGACTGGAGCCGAAATCTTGTTATTCGATCTTGCCTAAAGGACTCGCCCAGCTGTTGGCTTATTTGTTGAAGAGGTGACACATGTCGAACGACCTCATTGCACTGTTGTTCGGGGGGATGGAAAAGCTCGGGCCTGGCGACGACACCGAAACGTTGCAAATCCTAAAATCACTTCCCGAGCAAACGTTTCAGCTCGTCGTCGATGCCGGATGCGGCTCCGGTCGGCAAACGTTAGTACTCGCCAAAGCACTGAACGTTCCCATTCACGCACTCGATACGTATCAACTTTTTCTCGACGAACTCGAGCAGCGCGCGCAACAGGCTGGCCTCGAACATCTCGTGCGTACCTGCTGTAAGGATATGCAAGCCATCCCTGACATGTTTCGAGATATCGACCTGCTGTGGTCGGAAGGGGCTGCCTATAGTATTGGCTTTGCCAACGCTCTAACAAGCTGGTTCGCAGCTATCAGACCTAGCGGATTTTTGGTCGTCAGCGAGCTGACTTGGCTGAGCGATCGCCCCCCCGACCCCGTCAAAGTATTTTTTCAGTCCGAATATCCCGACATGCGATCGCACCAGGAGAACCTCGCGATCGCCGAAGCAGCCGGATACCGAGTGCTAGGCACTCGCATTCTGCCTCCCGAAACTTGGGTAGACGGGTTTTATGACGTGTTGGAACCACGTGCGCGAACTCTGCTCGACCACACGGACTCTTCCGTAAGAGAGTTTGCGGCCAATATGCTGACCGAAATTGATATCTTCAACCGCTCCGAAAGTAGCTATAGCTATGCCTTCTACATACTCCAACGTCCCTAGTCTGGACCTTGATTAAGTCGCACCAGACCCGATGGATTGACTGACGATTTCTTTGGCTTGCTTCTCGGTGGCGGCTTTGCGTTCGCTGTAGCGATCGGTGAGGTACTCGACCTTATCGCGCAGGAGCAGAGTGAATTTATAGAGTTCTTCCATCACGTCGACGACGCGATCGCGATAAGCTGAATCCTTCATCGTGCCATCGTCGTTGAATTCCTGATACGCTCTGGGCACGGAAGACTGATTCGGAATCGTAAACATCCGCATCCAGCGCCCTAAAATGCGCAGCGTATTCACGGCATTAAATGATTGCGAACCGCCACTCACTTGCATGACGGCCAGGGTTTTCCCTTGTGTCGGGCGAACGGCACCGATACTGAGCGGAATCCAGTCAATTTGGTGCTTTATCAATCCGCTGACGTTGCCATGCATCTCCGGACTCGACCATACATGCCCTTCCGACCAAGCCACCAAATCACGTAGCTCCTGCACTTTGGGATGGGTATCCGGCACGCTGTTGTGAATGGGCAAATCGTGCGGGTGAAAAAAACGGACCTCTGCCCCTAACTCTTCAATAATCTTTGCGGCTTCTTCGGCCAGTAAGCGGCTGTAGGATCGTTCCCGCAGAGAACCGTAGAGGAACAGGATTCTGGGCTTGTGCTCGAAGCTCATAACTCTCTCGTGAAGGTCAGCCATCTGGAGTCCAGACGATAGATTCAATTCCTTCAATCTGACATGACGAACGACGAGACATCAATTCGATTGAGGAATAGCGATCGCGTCATCGCCGAGATGACTGGCTGTTGTGAAACAGGATAAAACGCCGAATCCAATGGATGTAGGTTGTTGGTTCGATACGAATAGCGCTTAAGTCAGCTCGCTTCTCAAACCTGCTCTGGGAGATTCTTTGGAGGTTGGGTCATCAGCATTAATCCGCTTGCCATTCGGGCTAATTCCCTATTTAGGTATGTTGGACAGACTCTGCCGGAATACAATCTGGAAATAGCATGGAGTAATTCGGGCTAATCACCCATATCAGGGGTAATATACGGAATTGGATTCGGGCTATCTACCTAGAATGGGGCGTTATACGGAATAATTCGGGCTATCTACCCATTACAGGGGCGTTATGCGGAATAATTCCGTCTAATAAGAAGTTATGCCATCAAAGAACATGAACGACGCATGGCGAATCGCTTCTGATAATTTCCGGATAGATGACGGTTCATTGCCCTCGATCGATTTCGCGGGTCTTACACCCGCAAGCGTTCGTGCAATTTTCGAGTTCTTTCGTGAGAATGGGGAATGCGTTACGGAATCACCAACACTCTGGGATTCTGACATAGAGGCCGACGTACCGCTGATGCCTATTGTCGACCCTTGTGCTTTGATCCAACAAGGCCGCACGGATTCATTTCACTGTTGCTTTGGCTCAATACGAATTGACAGCGTCGAGCTACCGGTAATCGGTACGTTCGTTTTCCGTAATTCGGTTGGACTCGACTATCGCATGGGGTCGCAATGGAATTCGCGCAACGTTGACGCATTCTTCAAACTTATCGCCCACTTGAAAACACTTGCCCCCGAATCGACAATCAAATCAACACCCTCAGAAGGACTGGTTAACGAAAGGTCCTTCCTTCAGGCGTTGAATACGTACACAGATGAAGGCATAACAAAATGATGCACCGGAGCGGCGAAGTCCGGGAATTGTCAAATGGCGAATCACTTGTCGCCGCCCGGTGATCATCGACGTTAGGCGGCAAGATGTCTAAGCAAAAAAAACAAGGATGGGGCCTGGATAAATCAGAGGTTCAATGGGCTTCGTCACTACACGGAAGTAACGAGGATAAGCTGGATTTGATTATTCATCCTGACGCCAACCACAATTCTCCTTCGGGAGGTCGAGGCAACCGAGCAAAGCTAAAACAGCCCAGGAACTATTCCATGAAGCAAGAAGCGATAGCCATGCTACACGTTTCTACAGGAATTGAATGTCATGGGAAGTACTACGGATATTTTTCCCGACGTGAAATCCAAGATATGCACTCAAAACTATTAACCAGCCTTTTCGAAATTTTAGAGAGAAAAGTTGCGAAGCATCTTCACATTCCGCACCAATAGCCGTCTAACAAGCGCATGCACACGGACTGACAAACCTCTACGCGCTTTGTCAGCCGGTGATGCGGAGCGTTAGCTTTCAATGAAGCTCAGGAACTACCAAATTACTAAGCGCGGGAGCTCCATTCAGTTGGTGGTCGCCATGCACCGGTGGATGACTTCCTCAGATGATCTGAACTCTGTCAGGCGTTGCGTTGAATTCAAACTGCCAGATGCGGATATCCTGTTCCCATCGTATCCAGCCGGGCCTTTTTCAAATTGCGACCCGTTCCAGATTGCGGAGGAACTAGCACAGTGCATTTCTGATGCCAATGAAAAGCACCGTTGTGGTTACAAGAAAATAATCCTAATAGGCCACTCATTGGGTGCGCTGATTGTCCGGAAAACGTTCTTGCTTGCGACTGGCTTTAGCGACGATGGGGATCGCCCCATTATCATTGGGAAACAAGATTGGGCAGACAAAGTTACTAAGATTATTTTGCTCGCCGGCACCAACCGGGGCTGGTCATTCGCTAAGAAAGCAAGAAATCTATCACGATCAAAATGGTTATTGTATAAATTCGTTGCATGGAACTGGAAGCTCTTCCGAACTGCCCGACTGATAAACGCTGCAAGGCGCGGCGCACCATTTGTGGCTAATACAGCCTTTTTAGGTCTAGTGTGGCATGCACTTGACTGGTTTATTGGCTATTTGGCATTTGTCGTTGTACTTCAGCAGGCTAGAAAACGCTATATTCGCATACAATGGATTAAAATGGCACAGTCACCGGATGCCAAATTGCCTCCAGTTGTTCACCTCATCGGGAGCAGAGATGACATTATTGTTGAAGAAGACAATGTCGATGTTGAGTGTGATATAAATTACAAATACCTCCGAGTACAGGGAGCTGGCCATTTAAATATAGTTCGATTTGATAAGAACCCTGTTTTCAAACGCAGATTTGAATACGCTCTAACGCAACCTTCGGAAAGCCTAAAGCCAAACAGCTACGCCCGTACACTCACAACCGACACTCGAATACAGAGAGTAATCTTTGTAGTTCACGGCATTCGAGATTATGGTTTCTGGTGTAACAATGTCGAACAAAAGCTCTATGAAATTGCTGATAAAAAGTCGATTTTTGTTATAACTTCAAGCTATGGATATTTTTCAATGTTAGGGTTTCTTCTTCAACCCGAACGGCAGGAAAACGTGCGCTGGTTTATGGATCAATACACCGAAGCATTTGCTCGATTCCCGAAGGCTACATTTTCGTTCATTGGACATAGTAATGGCACATATCTTCTTGGCAGCGCATTGCGCCGATACGGCACGACGCAATTTGAAAACGCAGTTCTTGCCGGGAGTGTATTGCCCAGATCTTATGACTGGAATCGAATATTCGAAAACAACAGATTGTGTGCGATCCGCAGCTACGTTGCGACTAATGATTGGATTGTTGGTGTCTTTCCTGGATTCTTCGAGTTACTCGGATCGAAGGAACTTGGAGCGGCGGGCCACAATGGTTTTCAAGATAGCATAGTGCGATCAAGCGAAATCAGATTCATTAGAGGAGGTCATGGAGCGGCGATGGTCGAGGAGAACTATGATGCAATGGCGCAATTTGCCCTTGGGAATATAGCCTCGCCTGTTTCTGCTGAATTACTTGAGATGGAGCGGTCGGGAATTGTGGTGCTTATTGCAAAATTGTCTTGGGTAGTTTGGCTTCTCTTGTTATCTCTCATTGGGATCACGCTATATTCCGCTTATGTGGTTTCCTGGTATTTTGCAATCTTCCTTGCTCTTTTTCTTTATGGCATTGTGCGTACAATTTAAGCTAACAAAGCGTTGCACCGGAGCACGCTCGTCTTGCGGCTTTTCAGCGTCTTCTCCTTCGTTTACGTTGTTTGGTTGTTCAAAGGATAATCCCGTTGGGCCGCTTGCCCGGTAACCTTGGGCGTTCTGTCGCTAAGGCTCGCAGCTCTCACAAAACAGCATTGTGTCAATCAGTCTTATCTAGTCGAAGACGCCGCCTCAAGAGTTCTTTCACCTGTGGAGTGGGAGCCGAACTTAGGGCAACTTCTCCAAAGCGTTGAGCGGCTTCGAGCTTTCCACATCGACGGTGTAGATCGGCCATGACGGCAGTCCACATGTAGGAACCGGAAAGCCACGTCGGTGGAGCATAGCCGTCAAGTACAGCCAGTCCCTCCGCTGGTCCTTTCCACTCGGCGACCGCGATCGCACGATTCAATTTATGAATCGGGGAATCGGTGAATTGCGCAAGCAGTGAATAACATTCAGCGATTTTCTCCCAGCGAGTCTCAGTGAAAGATGGGGCAAGGCAATGCTCTGCCGCTATCCCGGCTTCAGCGTGATACCGCGAGAATGACTCTCCTTCAGCGGATTTCGCAAGCCAGCGCATTCCCTGCTGGATTTCGTCTCGGTTCCACCGACATCGGTCCTGTTCCTCAAGTAGCAGAAGGTGACCAGTGCCGGTCTCACGCGCGTCAATCCGAGCCAAATGCAGGTGCATCATTGCCAAAAGGGCATATGTTTCCGGCGACTGGCCGACTGGATGACCCGCCAAGATGCTTGCAAGACGAATCGCCTCATTGCAAAGGTCGCGTCGCAATGCTTCACTTGCGTCTGATGACAGATACCCTTCGGTGAAAAGAAGGTACAGGACCTTTTGCACCGCTGGCAGACGGGACAGATACTCATGTTTCTTCAGGTCATCGACGCGTAGAGGTAGTTCCTGCAAGCGATTTCGAGCACGGCTGAGACGCTTATATACATTTGCTTCGCTGGTAAACAATCGGATCGCGATTTCGCGAACGTCAAACCCGCACAGTGTTTTCAATGCAAAAACAAGTTGCGATTTCAGCGGTATCGTCTCATGGCAGCAGACGAACAGCATCCGGAGTAGGTCATCCTGCATATCGTCCGGCAGGATGACTTCGGGAGAACTGTAACTCCCAAAGTCACTCGCATTTTGCTGGAGGATTCGATATCTGCGACCCTGCGTCCGCAGCGTACCCATCAGATTGTTGCGCGCAGCACGAAACAACCAAGCCGTTGGGTTATCCGGCACGCCGGCGATGGTCCAACTCTCCAGCGCCGACATCAATGCTGACTGAACGGCATCTTCGACATCTTCAACGTACTTCATGCCCACACGACAAGACAGCATGGCGACAAGCCTGCCGTATTCGTGCCGAAAGTAGTCTTCATCAAATGCCGATGCGGTCAAGGCGTCGCTATCTCCCGTACTTCCACGCTGGATCCCGGCATCACGGTGCCGGGACTCTCCCGAGCAACCTTGACTGCCTCGTCGATGCTCTCCGCCTCGACAATCATGAAACCACCGACGATTTCCTTCGCTTCAATAAATGGTCCATCAGTTGCACCTTCGGAGGTGACGACTTGGCCGCCAGCCAGTTTTCCGCCCATATCGACGATATTCGCCGCAAACTTCTCCTTCCATGTATTGAACTTGGCAAACATCTCCTCCATCTGTGATGGCGACGGGTTCTCACGTTCACAGCCTGCCTGACTTCGCTGAATGCACAGATATTTCTTCTTTGGCATGGTCTTTTCCTTGCTTAAGGGGTGTTACTTTCGGCCATTGTTCTGAACCAACACTTTATGACGCACGAGCACAACATTTTTGGACACCGCCCTTCAATTTTTTCTCCATCCACTTCGATTCGTCTCGACGTTGACCTGCTCTGCTGCGGAATACTGCTTGGATAGCAAACTCACATGTTGCGCGACAGAACAATCCGTTGCACGGGGAGCCGCGAGCCGCGCGAGTTCAGGAAATTAAAGATGTTCGCCGCTGACTGGTGAACGGTGCCGTCATATCACTTAGTTGCGAATTGTAACGGTTGCCAGTTAATCCCTATGGCGAGGCCGAGCAACCATGCAAAGTCTCAATTCTAAAAGAGTCAATTTGATTCTCGGAGAGGTGACTCAATGGGCTTCTTATCGGGCTGATATTGTTGCAGCGCACTGGTTGGCTCATAGGCTCGATGCGCAGCATGGGTAAATTCAGATATTGACTTCATGCTGTTAGTTACTAACCCTGTGTCATTTCGACAAGATAACAAATGGCTCGACGAAATTCAGTGGGCAGTTGTTAATGCAGAAGTCGATGATTGGAAAGATAAAGACTATGGCGTGATTTGGTCGCGTTACGTTTACCTGGATAATGCAACCGAAATTGAGTTTGGGTTTGGCCTCTGCTCTTGGGCATCAGTCAATCCAATTGATTCAGGTACATTTCGTGTCGTAAAGAATTTAATAGCCATCATTCACAACAC
>JBCBVC010000061.1:0-22806 GCA_039817845.1 Cyanobacteria bacterium J06642_2 | reverse complement strand
GGTCAGGAAGAAGAGACCTACAACATCGTGGCAGCGCACGGCTACTTCGGTCGTCTGATTTTCCAATATGCATCGTTCGACAACAGCCGCAGTCTGCACTTTTTCTTGGCTGCCTGGCCAGTGGTGGGCATCTGGTTCACGGCCTTGGGTGTGAGCACGATGGCGTTCAACCTGAATGGTTTCAACTTCAACCAGTCGATTGTGGATGGTTCGGGTCGTGCCGTGGGTACGTGGGCCGACGTGATCAACCGTGCCAACTTGGGTATGGAAGTGATGCACGAGCGTAATGCGCACAACTTCCCTCTGGACTTGGCTGCGGGTGAGGCTGCTCCGGTGGCTCTGGCTGCTCCCGCTATCAATGCTTAATGCATTTTCTCTTTGACTGAAAGTTTAGATAGGCTCCCTCTTGAAAAAGAGGGAGCTTTTTTGTTTGCGATCGCCGAAGCCGCAAAGGAATCGTCTGAACGTATTGAGACACAAGCAACGCTCTACCCACTGTCACGCTCGTCGCTGGAAATTGCGGCACGCTTCATTTACTAGGTGGGCAAACAATCGACGAAGTTGCAAATGCGATCGCTGATTGCCTTCCACTGCTCCCGCGCTACCAAATCTTTCGGAAACAGTTGCGTAGCCAGACCGACGGCGATCGCTCCTGTTTTTAGTAGTTCGCCAGCATTATCAATGGTCACACCTCCAGTCGGAATTAGCGGAATCCCGGCTAATGGCGCTCGTAACGCCTGCAGATAGTCTGCCCCACCCACACAGCCAATGGGAAAGACTTTGACCGCTGCGGCTCCAGCATCCCAGGCAGACCCAATCTCTTGGGGAGTCAGCGCACCTGGCACAATGGGGACGTGACTCGCTCGCGCTAGCTCGACCACCTCAGCCGAGCGGTACGGACTGAATAAAAATTGCGCCCCTGCTTCAATTGCTGCTCGGGCCGTTTCGATGTTTACGACAGTACCCGCACCAACCCACTGTTCCGGATATCGAGCCCGCAATCGGGCAATGACGGCACCAAACTGGGGTGTAGTGGAAATGATTTCAACGTGGTGCATCCCCGCAGCCAACGCGATTTCGGCCAAAGTGAGGGCCAGCTCAGTATCGTCTGCACGAACAACCGCGATCGCGCGATCTCGCTTCAGTCGACCGATCCACAGCGGTTCTTGGGGCAACTGTTTTTCTGCGGCCAAATGTACTGGAGAATTCGAGCGCGATGCTGACAGAGAATTTGGTCGATCGAACACGGCATTAGGCAGGTTTAATGACGATTTCACCTTGCATGCCTGCCTCTCCGTGACCGGGCAGCGGACAGATCAGCGAGTAGGTTCCCGGTTTGATCGGGACGAACGCCCACTCTAACTCGGCTCCCGGTTTCAGTTCGATATTGTTAACGTGGCCTTTTACCTCTGCCCCTGCCACCTCTACCTTGCGCGTCCAAATGGCATCGGCAAAGTCTTTCGCCGTGAAATAGTGTTTCACCGGACTGGGGTTGCTAAGCACGAGAGCGTAAAGTTTGCCTTCCTTGAACTGTAGGGAATCGGGTACGAACCGCAATGACCCCTCTACCGTACCCAATTCCACTGACACGACGACAGGCGTTTGCTGCAGAGTGCTTTTGGCGATCGCCAGCGCATCTCCTCCCAGCCAACAAGCAGCGATCGCCAATCCCAAAATGGCTCCGCGTCGCCATGCTGACCAATGCCGCCACAGTGCGCCACATAGTCGCCCGCTCGAACGCGACAGCAAAGCAACCAGGCTATGCAACAGGGTCGACATCAGCACAGACAAATGAACCAACACATCAGAGAGTCGTGCTGCTAGGGTACATCCTTTTGACTTCCGCTCGGCTTTGGTCTTTAATCCTGATGGAATTGCGGGCGATCGCCTTTGTTGTCAATCTCCATGCATTGAGTCGCTAGCAGCCGCAACTCCTATCTTGCAAAATCCGCTCCGTTGTGTCGAGGACCCCCTTGCGATGGCGCTCGAATATCCACCTCAGCTTCAATATCTCGACTCCCACGAATACATTCGCGTCGATGACGACATTGCCACCATCGGCATTACGGCATTTGCGGTAGAACAGTTGGGCGATATCGTCTACGTGGGGCTCCCGGACGAAGGTTCCGAGCTAGAAAAGGGCGAAACCCTCGGCTCAGTGGAGTCCGTTAAGGCTGTTGAAGACCTCTACGCCCCTCTGACTGGTGAAGTCACGGCTGTCAACCAAGCCGTGATGGATAGCCCTGAATCCTTGGCAGACGATCCCTACGGTGACGGTTGGCTAATCAAGATCAAAATTGCCAATCCCGAGGATTTGGACGACACGCTATCGGCAGAAGAGTATCAGAGCCAGGTTGAAGCAGAATAATGTTCTAAGGGAGCGCGCTGCGTTACTGCAAGCCTCACTGCTCCCTTTTGTTCAGAGGTTATGGACTTCCATGAAGGACTTGGGAACGAAGTTCTTCCTGCTTTTGTGCCTATACTGAAAATAATAAGCCGTTAAGCAATGTGACAATCGCTGCGTGTTCGTCCTGACTGGCTACGATTACTTTCTGGTCTTTTTACTAATCTGCTCGGTACTCCCTCCGGCCGTGCTTATCACCAATCGCATTTTTGCCCCTAAGCCAGGAACGGGTCTGCGATGGACGACTTACGAATCCGGCATGGAGCCGATTGGAGGCGCGTGGATTCAGTTCAACATTCGCTACTACATGTTTGCGCTTGTGTTTGTCGTCTTTGACGTAGAGACGGTGTTTCTCTACCCCTGGGCAGTAGCTTTTCATCGCCTAGGCTTACTAGCGTTTGTAGAAGCTTTGATTTTTATCACCATTTTGATTGTCGGTCTCGTGTATGCCTGGAGAAAAGGAGCGCTGGAATGGTCATAACGCCTAGCAAACCTCCCAAAGAGCTGATGTTTCCAGCCGAGACCCCGCAGGTAACGTCGGATCTCTCAAATAATGTCATCTTGACTACGCTCAACGATTTGTATGGTTGGGCTAAGATGTCGAGCGTTTGGCCCCTGCTGTACGGGACGAGCTGCTGCTTCATTGAATTTGCCGCCATGATTGGCGCGCGCTTCGACTTCGATCGCTTCGGTCTGTTGCCCCGTTCGTCACCTCGGCAAGCCGATCTGATCGTGACGGCTGGCACGGTCACAATGAAGATGGCCCCGGCTCTGGTCAAGCTCTATCAACAGATGGCCGATCCTAAGTACGTCATCGCTATGGGAGCCTGCACGATTACAGGCGGTATGTTTAGCTCCGATTCTTACACCACCGTACGTGGCGTCGATAAGTTGATTCCGGTGGACGTGTATATTCCTGGCTGCCCGCCACGTCCGGAAGCAATCATGGACGCGATCGTGAAGCTGCGGAAAAAAATCGCTGCCGAAGATATGCGCGATCGCGGACGTTTGCAACAGACTCACCGCTATCACAGCGTCGGCCACCAGCTTAAGCCCGTACCGGATATCATCACGGGTCAATACCTTGAGTTGTCGACTCGAGAAGCACCTCCAGCCGAACTGGCCGCGGCAATGGGCATGCCCGTACCGCCAGCCATGACGGAAGCCCGACCCGAAAAATTGCCTCAGGAGATTGACCGAGCGTGAGTGACAGTCCCGAAACCTCCCAAGAAGCCGTAGACGTTATCGAACGCGGCCCTACTTCGCAGTTTCTACTCGACAATGGTTTTGATTGTGAATTTCTGGGTTTCGACCAATGCGGCGTCGAGATTATCAGTCTGGAGCGCGAGTTCCTCGCGACGATCGCCACCGTCTTGTACGGGTATGGGTTCAACTACTTGCAATGCCAGTGCGGCTATGACATGGGACCCGGTCAACCCTTGGTCAGCGTGTATAACCTGACCAAGCTGGACGATAACGCCGATCGCCCTCAAGAATTGCGGGTGAAAGTGTTCGTCCCCCGTGAAGATCCGCGCTTGCCCTCGGTGTACTGGATTTGGAAAACAGCTGACTGGCAAGAGCGCGAAACCTTCGACATGTACGGCCTCATATACGAGGGGCATCCTAATCTCAAGCGCATTCTCATGCCGGAAGATTGGGTCGGCTGGCCGATGCGCAAAGACTACGTTACGCCGGACTTTTACGAATTGCAGGATGCCTACTAACGCATTGCCCCCGCCTGAAAGTCGTAGTTTTTAGACAAGGACGCGCGATCGCTTGCACCTCACTAGGGGAAAGGTTATAGTTGGATTCGCGACGCGGGGTAGAGCAGTCTGGTAGCTCGTCGGGCTCATAACCCGAAGGTCCATGGTTCAAATCCATGCCCCGCTATTCAAACTCGATTTCACGTTATAGCCTAGCGGCTGCGGGCGCTTCATCGTACTGCGGTGGAGCAGTAGAGTTTAGTTTCAAATGCGGCCCAATGTGGCTGAACAGCTTTGTGGAAGGATGCGAAGCATTAACAAACGACCCCATCCGCTAGTCGTGTCGGATTAAGATCGTTTGTTGGGTGAAGTGGAGCTAAATGCGATCGCTATTCTGCACTGTCCTCAGGAACGACTTGAGGAGCTGATTCGGGCGGTGTAGCTTCTATGCGCTCGATCACGGGCTGGACGAGTAAGAAGCCCGCACCAAAGGCAACGCACAGTAATAAGCAAGCCCCGGCTACGCCCATCAACATGGAAGCAGACGACTCACGAGTCGGGGCAGGTTTGGGAAATGACGTTTCGTACTGGCTCAAATCTTCGATTTCGGGCTCGCGCCGCAACCCTTGAGGTCGAGAAGAGAACGACTGATCGCGTTCGGGCACGACTCGCAATGCCGGTCGCACAATAGGTGGTGTCGGTTGCAAAGAGGTGACCGTCCGCACTGGGCGGCGAGGCTCGACATCGGGCGAAGTGTCAGTGGATTTATCAGATGTGGATTTAGCGAGGGGCTTGAACGAGTCTGATAGCCGATCCGCCATCTTGCTGGATTGAGTGGATTCTTCTCCAAGGAACTTCGCGAACGGCTTGGGTGGGATTGGTAAGCTGTCCACAGTTACAGATGCTTTGGGTTTTACTGTGGCCTCGGTCGCCAATGTGTTGGCGGGAGTTACGGGGATAGCAGCTTCTCGATCGTCAATCTTGACTTCGGCTGGGACCCCCATATCGAGAGGAGTCGAGCTGGATGAGAGATGTCGTAACGATATCGGTGGGAGTGGCGATTCTGATGCGGTATCAGACACCTGAGAGATATCAGGTACGTGGCGACCGCGTTCTTTCTTCCGCAATGCGGTCAAAAAGTTCAATGCGGCGTGGGGCGTATCGCCTTCGAGAGATATCTCTGCGGTCGAAGCCTTGAGTTCGAGAGGGCGATCGCTAAATGTCTGCTCGCTCGGAACGTCGCTGACTCGCTCGACTTTTGACGCAGGCGCGTCAGTTACACCCACTGTTAGTTCCGAATCCGCTTCCGAAGGAGCCGCCACTTCCGTTAAGCCAACAGCAGCATTCGTCGAAGGCTCGACTTTGATCCAACTCGGTTTAATCGGCGCAGGATTGAGTATGACTGGAGCGGTTTCGACAGCAATGGGCTCGTCATTGACCCATTCATTTGTAGAGAGTTCAAGCTCTATCTCAGACTTCACATCCAAAGAGTCTGTTTCATCCAAAGAGTCTGTTTTTTCGAGAGATGTTTGGTCGTCGCCCATTAACTTGAGAAGAGCATCGTGTTGCGTTGAAAGCTTTTCAAACTCAGCTTGCAAAGTTTGATGTTGCTCGGCCAGATACCGCCGCTCGGTTTGCTCCACCTCTAATTCCGTCAGCAATTGACGATAGAGGCGCAGCGGGACTGTAGCCTTCTTACTCATGATCGGTGATGAGTCCACGGCTCGGATGGGAGTTATGTCGGGCGATTCCACGTCAGCCAGATCCGTTATGTAGTCAGCGGAAACGTTATAGGTCATGCGTTGCAAATCCTCACTACACCACTCACCCCTGGAGACTGTCACCACGAGCGATCGCCTCGATAATACGACGAACTCCAGATATCGAGCGGGAGAACCTCTTCAAGACTCTCAAAGCGCTATATCTAGCGTCTGTCGTCGAGATAAAGCAAGCATACCCACTGTCTGAAGTGGGGGGTAGAGGAGAGCAAAAGATTTTGATGAAATCCTCTGTTCAGAGCTGATTAGTCCTGTTGAGCGAGAAACTCGGAGGCAGACTGCACTTCCCAGCCAGAGCTACCGTCGAGTACGAGCACGGTTTGGTGGTACTGCAGCAGCGTGGGGCGGTGACCGACACTGAGGTAGTCGATGTTGAGTTGGCTCAGCTGTTCATATAGCGATCGCTCGTTATTCACGTCGAGGGCGCTAGTCGATTCATCCAAAATGGCGTAGCGCGGTTTGGTCAACAGCACGCGGGCAAAGGCAAGGCGCTGCTGCTCGCCCAAAGACAAAACATTCGGCCAGTCTTCCAGAGCGTCGAAACCGCCAAATCGTCGGGCGAGATCTCCGAGATTGACCCGTTCGAGTACCGTTTCTAGCTCGCGCTCGCTCTTGCCGTTTTCCAAATTGGGATACAGAAGTTGGTCGCGCAGCGTCCCCAACAGCATGTAAGGACGCTGAGGCAAAAACAACATGTAATCAGTATCGGGCCGCGAGATCGTACCGCTACCGTTGGTCCACAGCCCGGCGATCGCTCTCAACAACGAACTCTTCCCACACCCACTCGGCCCGACAATCAGCAAAGGCTCGCCAGAACGGATATCGAGGGATAACTCTTGCACTAGAGTTTGCTCTGAATTGGGCGTCCTCAAAGTAAGATTTTTCAGTGAAATACGAGCAGCCTCACGAGGCTCAATTTTGCCGTTACTCTCAGCTGATTTGCTCAAGCTTGGATCTTGCAAAGCCTCATAAAATGCACCAAGTCGATTGACGCCAGCTGCGAATCCAGCAATTATGTCAATCTGATTGGTAATGATCGACAACGCGCTGAGAACCTGACTAAAAGCAATGGATGCCTGCGTAAACGTGCCGAAGTCTGTCTCTCCAGAAAAATATAACGGAGCCACAATCAGATAGGGAACGATGCGCGTGAAATAGTTGTACCCATACTGAAATAGGTCAATTAGAGCACGCCAAATGAGCAAGAGATTAAAGTTGCGGATTGCCTGTGCGAGGCGAGCAATCACCTGCCGTCGTTCTAAATCTTCACCGCGATAGAACGCAATCGATTCGGCATTATCGCGAACGTGTACCATGCCATACCGAAAGTTCGCTTCTAAGCGAAGTTGATCGTAATTAATCCCAATCAGTCTACGTCCCGCAATCACGGCGACCGCCGTACCCATCACCGCGTAAATGAGAAGTCCGCCAGTCAATCTTTTCGAAATACTGTACAGAATAGCTGTAAACGAAATCAGGGTCAGAACGGAGTCGAGGATATCCAACAAAAATGACAGCGTTACACCGGTAAATGATTTCACATCCTCTGTAATTCGTTGATCGGGATTATCAATTTCAGTATTCGCGGCATTAGAGTCGAGCTCGTAGTATGACCGATCTTTAAAGTAGCGATCCAGGAAAAAATTTGTCAGCCACTCGCGCCACATCAATCCTAGCTTTAGGCGAACGTAGCGATACAAAACTAAAATTGGAATGGCAGCCACAATAATGCCAGCGTAAATAAATAAATATCGCCAGAATGTCGGTTCTTCTCGTTGATTTAGTGCCGTGTCGACAAAGCGAAACACGTAGCTGATTGTCACGTTTACGCCATTTACTGTGAAAGACAACAGCAGCAAAAAGCCCAAAAGAAGCCACTGCCAGCGCCGTTGTCTGAGTTGTCGGCTAAATCCAGTAAAAATGGCAATACAGACAAAGGCTGCGACAATTGCAACGTAAAAAAATGGGGAGCTAACTAAGCCATCAACTTGCTCTACCAGTCCACCAGCTACATCACTGAAGAATCCAGGGAAAAGGGCCTTTCCTAGATATGTGAAGCCGATCAACAAGAAAAATGCTGTGACGATAACTGCAACCAGCAAAACGACCAGCAACCCAGCAAATTTCCAAATGCCGTAGCGTTCCAACGGATAAAAGTAAGGCTGGGCGATCTCGACAAATCGATTCCACAGTTGGCGATCGAATCGAAATTTTTGCGGTGGCGTGCGATCGGCAGTCTGCATGGTCGAACGGTAAGACGATGTAAACCCCATAACAATAACAGTAGTCTCTGAGAAATCGGGGTGAGAGTTGTGACAAGACTCTAAGGAACCAATAGGAGTTCGCTATGCTGAGGGGCGGGTGATTTGGGATGACGAGATGACCGAGTGGCGATCGCTCCAGACAAAATTCGCAGATTTTTTCACATCCTTCGGGCGAGGGGTAGCGATCGCATTGCTGATATGCTGTCTAACGCTCGGGCAGGCAGCGATCGCCGCTACGGCCCCTTCTATTCAGCCGTACCTGGATCGCGTTATCGAAAACGTGACTGAGTTTCAGCTCGACAACGGTCTCAAGTTCCTCGTGCTGGAACGCCATCAAGCTCCCGTCGTTTCATTTCTCACCTATGCTGACGTGGGCGGCGCTGATGAGCCGGACGGACAAACTGGGGTAGCTCACTTTCTCGAACACCTCGCCTTCAAAGGCACGAGCCGCATAGGGACAGTGAACTATCAGGCCGAACAGCCGCTACTCGATCGCCTCGACCGTCTCTACAGCCAACTTCACACAGCTCGCGATCGCGGTAATGAAGGTGAGACTGCTGACTTGCAACAAGCCATTGCTGCCGCAGCCAGCGAAGCCAAGCAGTTTGTTAAGTCCAATGAGCTGGGTCAAATTGTCGAACAAGCAGGCGGTGTCGGCCTCAACGCCGCAACTTCTGCTGACGCGACGACCTACTCCTACAGCTTTCCCTCAAACAAGTTGGAATTGTGGATGTCGCTGGAGTCCGAGCGTTTTCTCGACCCTGTTTTCCGCGAATTTGAAACCGAGAAAGCCGTCATTTTGGAAGAACGCCGCCAACGCACCGACAATTCTCCGGTCGGGCAATTGGTAGAAGTGTTCCTCGACAAAGCCTTCAGCGTACATCCGTATCGCCGCCCCACTATTGGCTACGAATCCGACATCCGCAACCTCACCCGCCAAAATGTGCGTGACTTCTTCGATACCTACTACGTTCCCGCCAATCTGACGATCGCGATTGTGGGCGATGTCGATCCAACAGAAGTGCAGCGTTTGGCTCAGACTTACTTCGGGCGCTTTCCCTCCGCTCCCAAACCCAAGAGCGTAGAAGCGATCGAACCTCCCCAACAGATGTCGCAAGAGGTCAGTCTTTCTCTCTCTTCACAGCCCATTTATCTGGAAGGCTACCACTGCCCTTCCTCTAGCAGCCCTGATGCCGTTGTCTACGAAATCCTTAGTAGTTTGCTTAGTGACGGCCGCACCTCTCGTCTCTACAGCTCCTTAGTCGAAACCCAAAAGATTGCCCTTACTGCTCAAGGCTTTTTTGGCTTTCCCGGTGACAAATATCCGACCCTGATGGCGTTTTACGGCATCACCGCCCCCGGTCACACTAATGACGAACTAGCAACAGCATTACGCACAGAGATCGATCGCTTCAAAACCGAGCTAGTAGATGTTGCAGATCTAGATCGCGTTAAAAATCAGCTGCGCGCCTCCGTGCTGCGATCGCTTGATTCCAATTCTGGTATGGCTAGACTACTGACCGAGTACGAAGTCAAAACCGGCAACTGGCAGAATCTGTTTGCCACCGTAGACGAGATCGCCACCGTCACCCCCGCAGATATTCAACGAGTTGCCCGCGCCACCTTCCGTCCCGAAAACCGCACGGTGGGACGAGTGTTGCCGATTCGCTAGATTGACATTGAATGAAGCCTGCAGAGGTTAGCTAGCTCGGGGTTCACCTGCGGAGCTCAACTATTAAACTCACTTGCTAGAGCCGAAAACGCCAGCCCGTAAGGGCTTGAGGACAAGCGACAATGACCACAATTTGGTCATCTAAACTGCGCAGAACAAAACAATAGGGCTTTCGGCATTTCACGCGGCCACCTTATGCTTTCAACCAGGGTCAAAATAGGGTTACAACCACAAGGTTTGAGTAATGTGGAGGCTCATGGCGTCACAGACTCGAGAAGTGAACCCCTGTAGTGACACAATCACGGATATTTCGGGTGACGAGTACGAGATCGAACGTGAAAGCAATCGCAGCAATTTGCTTATCAATTATGTTTTGAGCACACGGTGCCTGAATCGCCCCCATACCTGCGCTTCAGCAGCATTGAAGTCCAGAATACAATCGCCGTATTCGACCAAAATCACCTCCAACCACATTTCCAACATTCGAGCTTGTGACAGGTTTCCACGGTTGCGGATGAGTTCGACACCTCGCCTGAGTTCGCCAATAGTCATCGCGCTGAGATAAAGGCGATCGTTATTTTCTGCAGCTTGTTTGAAAAATCGAATCACGCCAGGATTCGCCCCATATCCTTTACGCTTTTCGCTGATAACGTTCGTATCAATCAAATACATCGTTAGAAGAGCCAGGATCTTGCACGCGCTCGAAATCCGAATTTTCTCCCACGTTAGGAATTTGACTGAGAACTTCAGCAAAAGATCTTTTAGCTGGCTGAAGCATTACCTGTTCCAGAATCCTTCGATGTTCTGCTTCAGCACTCACTCCATGCTCGCTCGCCCGTTTTTTGAGTGCATTGACAATAGCCTCATCGAGGTTACGCACGATCGAACTTGTCATAGCGACCTCCCAAGCAAGACACAGTTGGCTTATTTGTCAGCGTGATAGCAACGGTAGCGTTTCGGCGTTCATAGAACATCTCGACTGGCCCGATAGAGGTCTTTCCATCCATCACGCTCTTTCACTACCACTTCCAAATATTCCTTCCATACGACGCTGTCTTGCACTGGATCTTTCACCACAGCACCGATCAATCCCGAAGCCAAGTCGCTGGCTTTCAAACTGCCATCGCCGAAGTGTGCGGCCAAAGCCATACCGCTGTTCATTACCGAAATCGCTTCAGCAGTGCTTAGGGTACCGCTTGGAGATTTGAGTTTGGTCTTTCCGTCCTTCGTGACCCCTTGGCGCAACTCGCGAAAAATGGTGACGACGCGACGAATTTCTTCTAAGGCAGGCGGTTCGGCAGGAAGGTCGAGCGATCGCCCCAAACTCTCCACCCGTTTCTGCACGATATCCACTTCCTCATCGGCACTGTTGGGCACGGGTAAAATCACCGTGTTAAATCGCCTCTTCAGTGCGCTGGAGAGCTCATTCACGCCGCGATCGCGATTATTGGCTGTGGCAATGACGTTAAACCCGCGACTAGCTTGCACTTCTTGATTGAGTTCCGCGATCGGCAGCATCTTCTCCGACAGGATCGTAATCAGCGTGTCCTGAACGTCCGAAGGAATCCGCGTGAGCTCTTCAATCCGAGCGAGCTTACCATCCTCCATCGCCCGCATCATTGGGCTGGGCACGAGCGCGTCGCGAGAGGGCCCGTCAGCTAAAAGCTTGGCGTAATTCCAACCGTAGCGAATCGCTTCTTCACTCGTCCCCGCCGTGCCTTGCACGAGCCATGTCGAATTTCCGCTGATAGCCGCTGACAAATGTTCGGACACCCAAGACTTTCCCGTGCCCGGTACGCCGTAGAGCAACAATGCGCGGTCGGTAGCGAGGGTGGCGATCGCGATTTCCATCAACCGTCGGTTGCCGATGTACTTGGCCGACACTTCAAACCCGTTATCGAGTGTGCTCCCCATCAAATACGTCGCCACTGCCCAAGGTGAGAGCTTCCAATTCGGGGGACATTGGCGATTGTCTGCTTTCGCCAGTTCTTCCAGCTCTTCAGCGAATTGGTCCTCGGCATGAAGGCGCAATAAATCGGCAGTCACGGGTAGTCCTCAACAGTCAGCATGAAACGCATTCGTCATGGCTCGACGGAATTCAAGCCGGTCGCGAAATTTAATCCTCAGTCGTTCCCAGTAGGTCTCGGCCTCGGCGGCCCATCCTGCCATGGCCTCTTCAACCAATGCGGGGGGATAGTACTGCGCGCAGGCCATTAAGAGCTGCTCCCAAACGTAGTAGCGCTGTTTTTCTCTCGTGAAGGACTGCCGACACGCTGCGATCGCGACCCGAGCCCATGACTCCGACCAGGGATGCTGGCAAGCTAAAATGACTCGTTCCAGCACGAGCTGCTGTGTATCTCCGGTCGCGTGCTGCAGTGCCGCAATCGCGATCGCTTCTCGCTGGCTCGTAGGCAAGACCTCGAAACACTGCGCCACAACGTGACCGACGATGTCGTCCCCCAGCCAGGCCAGTAGCGTCTCGGCCCACGGGCGATCGCCATAACGCCGCGTTGCATCCGTCCAAGATCTCAGCAATAGCTCGAACCAATCGGTTTGCAGCGCTAGCTCTATGAGTTCGGCTGGGGACAGCGAAAAGCATTCAGTCCAGTGTTGTGGTGGCACGCGACTGACCACTTGGTAAAACCAGTGAGCCTTTTTGCCCCGCCCTGAGGTTTGCTCCTGCACGCCGTCAGCTTGCAATTCCGTACTCAAGCTGTCCGGAAAACTTACGACGAGTTTGCCATCTGCGAGACTGAGCCACGTTGCCGCACGCTCGGTCATGCGCTGGCTGAGCTGTGAATGAGGCAAATCTGCCAAAAGTCGAGCGGCGACCTGACGCACCTGTTTGCTGCGATCACCCAGTGCCGCCTCCAAAAACAGCTCGTCATCTAGACTTAATTTCACGTTCAGCGCACTGAGAAACTTAGCACGATCTCCTGCTGCATCCTGCATCCACGTCTCTTCAAGTGCCAGCCGTGCTGCCTCAGGGGCTCGCGATCTCCAAGTCGTTAGTGTGGCCAGCCGCGAGGAGATCGTTCCTATTTCCCACTTTTCAACAAAATCATCTTCCACGCCTACAGCAGCATAATGCCAAGCTGGATTTTGCTCCGCTAACCAACGGCCGCGCGCACCCAGCCCGGCAGCGATCGCCCCTCTCAACTCCGACCGCCTTCGCCCCACGTCCAACAAATCGGGCAGATAAAACTCCGGCACGCGTTGACCTCGCGCGATCGCCAAATCCAACCACTCCGACAAGCAGGTCTGATGCTCGCCTCCTAATAAGCGCTCTAAGTATTTCGCGGCCTCTGCATTACAGAGTTTTCCTTCTTCTGCCGGACAAGGCTCGGTCATGTCTAGGTCGATTGCGGTCGGGAGTTGGCCAATTCTTTGATGAAGCGCGATCGCCGCTGCGGCTCCAAGTAAATTGGCTTCGCTACTCTCCGAGTCCAAGCCCGCCAGCACTTGCCCGAGCTGCCCGTCATCTGTCGGAACTGCGAACGGTTGCCGTGCCGTACCCACCAGCGCTGTATTGAGAACGGCTTTCCAAGACGATATCATCGCAATTCCCTAGCTCCGCTCGCCACCCGCATTCTGGATCGGCCAAAACTGCTCGTTTGCCCAAGCCCCCAGCGGCAGCAAACGTTCTCCATCCCATTCCCCGAATAGCCCCAGCGGCATGCCTCCGCTTAAGGCTAAAAGTTGCCACTGTTTCGTACAGCGAGGAGAAATCGACAGAACGAAGCCGTCAGCATCGCGTACCCACCATTCTCCCTCCTGACGTACGGGGGTCACGGCAGCAAGCAGTAACGGATACCGCAGCAACCAAGGATTCCGCGACAGAGCTCGACTATAGGAAGCGATCGCCTCCCCAATTCTAGTCCCTCCATCAACCCAGCCAGCTGCAACGTCTGTCTCTTTACGCTGTTTTATCGCCGCCCTAAGCGGAGTGGCGCTGTGATAAAACACCAGCTCCGCGTCAAACGCAGTTCCCGGAACGGCCACGATCTCCAAAGATAAATGCGCGGGAGTAAATTGAAGCAACAACGCTGGGCGCTGACTCGCTTCTCCCCACAACCACAGCCGCTGCACTGTCAGCCGGTCTTCAGATTCGGTTACTTGCCCGACAACGTGCCAGCGATCGCGACAGGTCTCAACCTCGCTGGCTGGTCGTTCCGCTGCCGCTAACACCTCTTCACTCTTCTGGGTAAAGCCAATTTGCGTCCTGATATCCTGCTGCACGGGCAACGGCACATGTTTCAATCGGTGATACCCCTCCAGCAGTAGATGCAACTGTCCCAATTCACCCAACAGGTGTTCCGGCCAACCCGCCCCTGAATGCGGTAGGCCAGCTAACTCCCGTAAACGACGCGCCAGACCGGGTGCTTGAGCATCCACCATGCGCGCAGCAATGCTATCCCAATACTGATAAGACTGATTGGCTAAAGACGCTAATCCTTGCCTCACCAGATCTCGCATCCAAAGCTGTAACTCTGCTACACCAGCATCAACCTTATGCGCGCGCGCAGCAGCACGTTTGGCTTGAGCCTCTGGGTCAGCCGTTCGAACATTCTGCTTAGCTTCTTTTTGCTCTTGCCTTTGAGTACGGGCCTCCAGCCACTCTGCGACCCAGTCTGGCAGCGCACTTTGGGTAAATTTCTCGGAATTCTCAGCCCACAGGAGCAATAAGCCCAGACCGTGCTTACAGGGAAACTTCCTACTCGGGCAACTACATCGAAAAGCAGGTTCGCTCAGATCGATCTGAGTACGATAAGGTTGTTTGCCGCTGCCCTGACATTCTCCCCAAATGACTGGCGATCGATGCCCGAGGACGGGCCATTTGTGAACGACAGCTAAACTACGTCCACTTTTGGCGGAGTTGGCATCAGGAGCAAACGCGATCGCTCGTTCAGCAGTCCAGGTATCTAACATACAAACAAGAGACTTGAGAGAAAAATACTCTCTGGGCACTGACAGGATGCCCGACCGCTCGACCGCATTCATCCACCAAAGCATTAAGAGATATTGCATATAGCTCGTTTGCCCGCGTTCTCCGACAGACAGACGAGAAGGGAGCAGCCCGAAAACCGCTCCCTGGAAGGCAAAGATAGGCTGAATTTAGACAGGACTTACGCAAGAGCCATAGAAACGGACGGATGCTGGAGTTGGGCTTTGAGATAACTGGAGAGCATCCCGTGCTTGAGCTGATAGATGGTGCAGCCACTCTCATAGGCAAGCCCTTTGAGTCGAGTCCATACCAACAGAGCACAAGCAATATGATTGCGTTGAATCCGTCCCTTGCGACACTGACACGACTCCACCCCAGTCAACTGCTTGAGTTCGCGGTGAAACTCCTCAATCTTCCAGCGGATGCCAGACTCGTCTTGTGCAGCATCAGTCGACGATTGGGATAAGTCGTTGGTGGCAACAAACTCCGTCCTGTGGGAAGACACAGTGACCCGGAACAATTTCACCTTCTTGTCTTTGGGAAAGCCTCGAATCTTGATGCGTTTGCCGTGGGCTAAGTCCGACGCACTCCAGTGCACTTCGTCCACCCGCTGGTAAGGCAGCTCACCTCCACTGTCGTCCACCCTGCGGTTTCGCTTGAGAGGACAGTAGTAGACCTTGCCCAACCGGTCGATGTGAGCCATCAACTTTTGCGTGGCATACCAACTGTCCATCAGAACCGTGCGGAACGGCAGCGCTTTGGCGTAGACCACCCCATCGAGCATGGCGGCCACATGGTCGAGTTTGCTGTAAGCGTCACCGTCTGGGTCGTAGAGGCGATAGTCAATCACCCAAAACTGTCCAGTCGTGCGCTTAACGTACAGACAGCTGAGCAAGCCAATGCCGCGAATGACCCGATGCTCATTGCCACTGTATTGACGTCGACTCAGCTCGATAGCTCGCGCGTAGCGCTTATCCAAAACCGTGTCGTCGAAGACTAGACAGGCGTCCGGCTCGGGAGTCAGCAGAGGCTTGACGTTCTCCCAGAGCGTGCGTGGGGTGAGTTTTACAGAGCGCAAATAGCGGTTGACGCAGTCATGGCTGACGCCTTCGAGATGCTCAGCCAAGTTGGTGAGGGTGTAGTTGATGGGGCTGCTCAGCAGGTACTGGCAGTAGTCCAGTTTGATAAAGCTCATGGCCACACTCTAGAACAGCAGCCTGTGCGTAAGTCCTGTTTAGAGAATTAGACCAGGGTCGTTGATGATTGTGAAGCTATTGGTGAACGTGCCGAGCAGTTCGCCCTGCAAGCCATCCTGCGAGTAGACATCAATCTCAAGCGTGTTACTGCCCAACGGCAACTCGCCGCCATTGAAGTCGCCAGCTGCATCACCGAAGAGAGCATAAGGTGCGACATTTTCAATTCGCGTTACCAGACCGTCATTGAGATCGAAGAACATGCTCTCGACCTGACCGGACAAGTCGCTGGTGCCGGGAATAGAGGCCACCAGGGTCACGTTACGTCCGGCAAGCGTGCTGGCCAGGATGGTATCACCATCTTCAATCACTTCAATGAGGGTATCGGTGTCAGCGTCGTAGAGGACAATGTCCAGCATGCCCGCTCCGTCATCGTCAAGGACGTCAATCTCCAAGACGCCGTCAACAAAACCGTCCGCTGCTGCCGTAATCGTTGGAGTTTGAGTCCCATCAGCAATCGCGTCATCTACACCAGTGACTTGGAACGTAGCTGAACTTTGTCCCTCAGGAATAATGACGCTCTCGGGTACTGTAGCTTCACTGATGTCACTACTACTGAGGTTAACGGTCAACGCCTCTGTCGTATCAGTTGCCCGAGTCACAGTAGCCGTTGCAACGCCGCCATTCTCAGAAATACTGGTCGAGTCAATGCTCAAACTCAGCGGATCGCCGAGGACGGTGAAACTTTGCGTCACCGTGCCAAGCAGCTCGCCCTGCAAGCCATCCTGCGAGTAGACGTCAATTTCAAGCGTGTTACTACCGAGAAGAACCTCACCACCGGCAAAGTTTCCAGCCGAGTCACCAAAGAGTGCATAGGGTGCGACGTTTTCAATCCGAGTCACCTGACCGTCATTGAGATCGAAGAACATGCTCTCGACCTGTCCGGCAAAGGGGCTGTTGTCGGGTACTGATGCAGCGATCGCGATCTCGCGACCGGCAATCAAGCTGGCCAGAATCGTATCCCCATCCCCAAACGTGCCGAGCAACGTATCGTCAGCCGCGTCATAAAGTTCGAGAACGAGATCGCCTCCGGTGCCAGAACCGCCCACGTCCGTAACATCAATGGTTGTCGTCCCGTCCACAAAACCAGTGGATGAGGCCGTAATTGTAGATGTTTGAGTCCCATCGAGGACCCCGTCATTCACTCCCGTGATTTGGAAGGTGACTGATTCTTGCTCGGCAGGAATGACGATGCTGTCTGGGAGCGTAGCCTCATCGGGTTCGCTACTGTTGAGGTCGACAGTCAAAGCCTCTGTCGTGTCACTGTTCCGAGTGAGTGTGGCGATCGCCACCTCACCATCTTCAGAGATGCTCGTCGGATCGATACTAAGGCTGAGAGTTGCAATTTCTTGATCTTCAAATTGCAAGTAGATCGGCTGCGTGACCGGTCCCACTGGCAGATTATCGTTCGCAGGATCGATTGCGCTAGCGACAAAACCGAGTGGCAACCGCTCCTCTCCATCAAAATCCAAGTCTGCTATATCGGAGAAATCAAACAGCTCGGAAATGTCTTGATCTTCCCCTGTTAGCAACACGTCGACCGTCTGAAACTCAGCCGCATTGTTTGCAGGAAAATCGGTAGCTGCTAACGCATCGAGTTGTGCTTGCAGCGTTGGAGCGTAGGCTTGTTGCTCCGGCGTGCCGTTGAGGAAGGGATCGAGGCTTACGGGCTGGATAAAGCCTTTCGTCAATACAACGCGCACAGTTTGTCCCGCAGTTCCGTTCACGATGACATTGGGACCGTCCAAGTCATAAGTGCCGACGCCACCTGCCTCCAGACCATTCACAGTCAGAGAGACTTGAGTTTCGGGTGCATCCTGCGAGGCTACCCCTTGCGAGCCGGCCTGATTACCTGCCCCCTGCAATTGCCCCGTTGCCGTGGAACCATCGGTAAAAGTAACTGTAAAGGTCGAACCAATCAGCTCTGCACCCGAGACGCCACCAACATCCCAAGCAGGATTAGAGCCAGCATCGAGCGGCACTTTATCAGCACCTGCAATGGAGTTTGGATCCATATCAACCGAAAACCCAACGGTTTCCCCAGACTGGAACCCGCCATTGACCCCCTCGTCAAACGTAAGTTGCAAGCCTTCAAAGCCTGCTGTACCGCCTTCACCAATGTAGGAGCTATTGTCAGGCGTTACGACGCCAGTACCACCACCAGTATTGATAGTCAGCTCTTTAGAAGTCGTATCTCCTGCCAGACCAAACGGATCGAAAACAGAATCTGGAAAGAGTGCATTGGTTACGTCAATTTCGACCTTCTCAATCTTTTTGTCACCCGTGTTGGTGATTTGGAACGAGTTAGGAGCAAAGTTCGATTGCTGAATATTGTCGCTGTCAATGTTGACTGTTAACTCAGCGCTGCCAACCGGTGTTGTTGCTTCGCCGAGTTGGAGGATTTCAATCCCGTTAATCTGTGGATTTTCAACACCGTGAAGGAACTGAATGTCCAGAGTGCCATCGGTCACGGTTACGGTATTACTGATGACCCCCCCCACCTGGTGTCCAAACTGTTCTACAGGATCGATGTCATCGAGGTTGCTGAGCACGACCCCCTCAATCGCCACATCGAATACTCGTTCTCCCGGATCGTTAGTCCCTTCAAAACCATTCCCTACGTACAGCCGTACTTCGTAAAGTCCGGATTCAGGCGTGTCAAAAGCCCACTGCATCTCAGATCCGCCGGGTTTATCCCAACGCTCAGTATTGAAGATGGCGCCAGGAGTAGACTCGGGGACAGTGGCGCCTGGATCTACTGCCGGGAACGAAGCTGTATTGTTGCTGCCAGGATTAGCCAAAAACTGGCTATTGTTGTTTTTCTTGTCTGCTAGCCACGGGATACCACCATCAACCGCTGCAACTTGCGCACCACCAGCATTCACGCGATAGAGAGGAGTGACTGAGACTTCACCGGTCGCAGAAATCTCGATATCGTCAAAGATGGCCTGAAATGTATCTTCTGCTGGTTGACCGTTATTAGCTGAGAGCAAACCCACTGCAAGACCGGTCGTCTGTCCGTCAACAACGTAGTCCCCTCGAATGGCATCGAGGACAGCGGTGTTGCTCAGGTCTAAAGACGTGCCAGAAACAGTATTGGTAGTTTCATCACCGAGTTCGTAGCTCACAGTTGGAACCGCAGTTGCGGCAATAGGGTCAATCTCCAACTCGAAGAAAATCTTTTGGCCGTCAGGTACGAGAAATAAATCATCAGCCTGAAGGAACGACTGAGCTTGGACGACATCGTCATCCTCGAGTAAAACTTCAATTTCTCCATCTGGGTGCTGAACAGCAACAAGCTTGAGATAGTTGCTTTGATCGCCAGTACCGACATAACCGCCAATTTGCTGGAATGACCCAGTGAACTCCGATGCGGGGTTGAATACACTCCATCTAATCGTGAAAGTATCTACCAAAGGAGCAACCGTCACGCCTGTGTGAAAGAGGTACTCGCCATCATTAGATGTTGCAAATGGATTGCCATTCGACACGGCCTCAATAACTGTCGTACCGCCACCTGCAGCAGTTGCAAACTTGACGTTATCGAGCTTTGTGAGCTGGCCCGGTATGTCTGAAGGCTCTTGAAAGAAGACTTCATAGTCAGTAGTACCGTCGAGCATGACCCCAGTCAGGCCGCCACCATAGCCACCTGGTCCGGGCAAATTATCGTCCTGGTTAGCATCGAAATCCCACAACAGCGTCTGCCCTGGAATGAGGATGGCAGATCCACCATTGCTCGCATCGCGAATGAATGGATCGTCAACGTTGAGAATGCCATCTCCATCGAGGTCGTCATTCTCGACTGGGGCATCTGTTGGAGCAAAGACATTGATTGTATCGTTGCCGAACTCAGCGACCCAGATGGTTCCGCCAGGACCAGTCGTTACATCTAATGGCAGTGACTGGCCCGAGATCAGCGGATAAATACCGTCCTCATCGACAACCTCATCATCTGCGTTACCCAGGATCCCGTCTTCGCCAGGACCGATCAATGGTTCTATGGCAGTACCATCCGCATTGAGATTGAGGAACGTGACACTGCCATTGAACTGAGTGACGAGCAGACCACCCTGCAATGCGCCGTCAAAGGAATTGGCAGTATATTCAGCTAGACCATTGCTTGACGAGCCCAGGTTAGCCAACGTGTTGCTTTCCGGGCTATCGCGCTCAATGCGAATGCCACTTTCACTTAATCGTGCGGGGTCCCCAGTAAATTTACTCGGATCGATAGTGAAGCCATTGGCAATATTGACGCCATCCGGCACCAAGTCAGCCAAATTAGGCACGTTGTTAATCGGTAACGTCGCATCGGGATTTCCAGCATTGTCATAGACCGTCCAAGGCAGGTCTTGATTAGAGCGAGCTGGGTTAGGGTGACCGTAATACCCGCCATCCTCCAGCAAAAATAAAGGTTCCGGGTCGCCGGTCCCGCCGTTATTTGGCGTATTTGTAGCTTCCCCAGCACCCACTTGCTCGGTTGGATTTCCATTGGCATCCAGCGGATTACCACCCAGATTCGCGTTAGAACCATTGTCAACGGTGTAAAGCTTGCCAGATTCTGTTAAAGCTAAATCGTAGTGATTGCGAAGCCCATCAGCAAATATCCGGAGTGGAGCATCGGCGGGCAACACAGCCATATTGAAGCCATCATTGCCGCCCCAGGGACCAGCCTCATCCATTCCGAACTCATCTTCGCCAGCCCCATCAGCCACATTAGAGATAGTGGGATCGTCGAGGGTAGGTAAGTTGTAAACATACTGTCGAGGCGTATTGTCTTGTCCGCCAATTGGGTCGGTCAAGATAGGGCGACTTTCGATATCGACGAGATCTATCTCAAGAACAGTGCCTGAGAGAGCATACTCGCCTGTGTACGAGAAGAATTGAGATGGTGCGCCATTATTTGTGTTGCCACCAACTGCAAGGTAGAGCGTGTTGCCGTCCGGACTGAGCACCATACCATTAACGGAATGATTCTCTTCAGATCGCGGCAAGCCTCGGATGATATCAACAGCTTCCCATTCGGTTCCGGTCCATGTCACTCGAGTAACCACACCCGAGTTCGTATCGAGGTTAACCTCTCCGTTCTTGGCAATACGAGGATCGCTAGACGAGACGTAGAGTACGGGATTTTCAGCAGTTCCAGTGACGACAAGTCCTGTGACCTGACGATTTCCTAAATTACTAAGCGAGCCATCATCGTCATGATTCTGAATAGATTTCACAACTTGATCGCCATTAGCCACCGTAAGTAATTCGTGGCCTGTAGCAACATACTCACCATTTTGTAGTTCTACCGTGAAGGCATTGACAGACCCATTCTGTTCAGCAACATAAAGTCGACCGTCAGGCCCAAACTGTAGTGAAGTTGGGTTGTTCTTAAGTACGTTGACACCGCCAACACCCTTGAAAGAACCAATCTGCTCAAAGTCAATAGCCATAACTCAAACCTCAACCTCTACTTGGGCGGATGTATCGCAGTTAAATGCTGTGCGAGATGGAAGAAATGGATTTGAAGTGAACCCTGTATTAGGTCCAAGCAAATAAATGCCTACATGCATTTCGTTAGGCCTCTAACGCTCTGGAAGCAGAATGCGGATAGCACTCCACTTCGCCTCCAGGGCATCAAAGCTGTCAGTAAACGCGCTTAAACCTTCATAAATGAACCTGGGACATATGCTGGACACTTACCGATTCAGGCACACGAAAGAGTACATTACTCTCGCCTAAAGCAAGTGTTTACACTGACTTATGCTTGAATCTACTTACTATTCATAGCACTACTTACGTATAATTGACAAGAGTATTGCGCTTTTGATGCTTGAGCAAAGATGATTATGTGTTTATTTTAGCTTATGGGCGGGTTCCAGCTGAACTTCTTTTGCGACATTCCGTCATCTTTGCCTGGGTCAGAACAATGGAGGACTGTATTCTAACATCGGTATTTACTGAGGCGGTCTATCCGTATTTATATTGATTGCATGAATTTTACGATTATTGTTATAGACAAGTAACTATAATTTCTGAGCTTCTTGAGTTTTTGTATGTTTAGCGAGGCACGCGTAAGAATTGATAGTGTGCGCCAGTCCCTGGCCTACACTGCTGCAAGTGGATAAGAGCGACTACGCCAGCGGCGATGATGCTGGCCCAGTTGATGCTCGCCTTTCTCCATGCCCCAACTGCTGAGTGCCGATAGGCAAGGTTTGGCCATAGCATCTTCCTACTGGTAACCTTCTTCTTGCTTTGTCGTGTAAATCCACTTTGTCTTCATAAAGTCGAGGCCTCCCGCGTCGCCATTGGTGGGGGCCACAGTAGGGATATTTGAAAGAGTCATCCCGCCGCCGTTTGCCAATGCAATGCCAGCCGAGGTTTCAGGCTCCACAGACCCACTTGCGCTTGCTGTAAAATTCATCCACAAACACGCGGGTGATTGACTCAGGTACACAGGCTCGAGTCTGTGCCAGATGCTCCAGATATTGCAGTTGAGCGCATAGTTAGGACATTTTCCTTGGCTCAAACTCCTGCTGCATGAAGGTTGTGGGACGTGGGAAAGTGTACAATCCCTCTTCAGGTGCTATACCTCTGCTGAACTGAGATTGGCTACGCCACACTAGACCTGAAAAGGCTGTAATGGCAGCGGAAGAAGCGATCGCTAAGGTGAGGTAGCGACTGAGATTAGAGAAATTGACTTTGCCACACACCATCGTCATCGCTCTCGTCAGGCTGAGCAGGAACTGACATTGGAATTTACAAAATGGCCTGCTGTGTCAACTGAGATTTTGCACCTAGG
>JBCBVC010000060.1:0-22850 GCA_039817845.1 Cyanobacteria bacterium J06642_2 | reverse complement strand
AGATCCTCTTCGCGGACAATGCCATCTTCGTAATCGCCGCTTGCGTCATAGCTGAATTCTCCCGTAACGCTAAAGCGCGCGATTTGACCCGTCCAATCGAATTCGTAAGTAACGAGGTCTTCACCGCCCTGACTCAAGTTATCAACGGCAATGAGGTCGTTGCCGGTACCGCCTTCGATCGCGTCGTTGCCCTGCGAGCCTTGAATCGTGTCATTATCTGCCCCACCAGAAATGGAGTCATCTCCAAAACCGCCGTCAATGTCATCGTTTCCGGCTCTACCGGCGATAATGTCGCCGCCTCCTCCTCCTTCGAGAAAATCGTCTCCATTCGTACCCGTGAGGAATAATTGCGCGATCGCGGAAGCGTTTTGATCGATTTGAGCCATGGTTGAGACTTTTCTAGCAACAGCAGTTTTTTTGGCCAACTCAATGGAGCACTGACCGTCAGTGTCCTGAGAGCAGCACGAAAGGCTCTATCGAGCCCATGTATGAGTAATGTTTTGGGGAGAAAACTCGAACGCGACTTCAGTTCGAGCCCAGAAGTTAGTAAGTGAAGAGCGCTGAGGAAACTTGAAGCGATGCCGGCTGTACCGATAAAACTTTCGGATATGGCAGCGATCGCCGACTAACTGGCGACAGGCTTTGCACCCAACTCACCTCCAAACAACAGGCGAGAAACTTCACCTGCTTTCAGAGTTAGTTGTGGCCAGACGCTTAGTTTCTCAGCCACATAGTTTCAAGGAAATCTCCTTCATGTATTAATTGCTGACAATGAGTGTCATTTGGCTGTCTCGGAAGATACCATTAAACCCTGGGTAGATCAAGGTAAGGTCTTAACAATTGATATACATGTCTGTGTAATGTTCGCGCAGTTGCATGCGTTCACATGGTCATATGCGTGGTTTTCACTGACATGAAGACAATTTTCTGTCATAAATAACAACTAGCCAGACATCTATTTCGTCAGCAATACTACTACTGCAGTTTGAGGCAAGTGTTATTAAGAACTATTCGTAATAAGGACTGTGGCTTAGTGGCTATTTGTCGAAGGATTATGGCGATCGCGAGGTCTACTCGCAACTGGTTCGAGTGTCATTGCAAAGATTGGTCAGGCTCCTGATGCTGAGATTGCCGACCGAACCACAAACTGAGTCAACTGAGTCAACTTCAGCGAGTAGCATCCGCGCAGCATTGTTTTTCGTTCGCTGCCTGGATTTTTTGGAGTGCGTTCAAAGGCAGCTTGCATGCGTGGACAAAAAATCAGCGCTCGCGAATGACAAGGGCAATCGCGAGCGCGTTTTACAGGTGTAGATGCAATGTTTAGCGAACTCGACTGTTGAGGCCCAGCGTCAAACTATCATTGCTCAAGAAGTGATCGATATGGAAAGCGCGATCTTCGGTGGCTAGCAACACTTGCTCGTAGAGGTAACGCGTAGCTCGATCTCCTAAGCTTTCCGCCTGAGCGGCTTGAGACCGCAACACGGCGATGACCGCTTGCTCAGCGACGAGATCGTGTTGCAGCATTTCTCGTGCGGTGAACCGACCTTCCACTTCAGGCTCGAAAGCGCACAGCTCGGCAAGCTTGCTAAAGGTCGAGGCGGGAATGCCGCCCAGACCGTTCAGGCGCTCGCTGAAATTGTGGATATGAGAGCGGACGGTTTCGTAACTCTCTTGGAAAAATTCGTGCAACTGATAGAACTCAGTCCCTTCGACCACGAAGTGATGCTTCTGGTATTGCAGATACAGTCCTTGAAATGTCGCGCGGGCAACATTTAGACCTTCGCAAACAGGCACCGTCACCTCAAGGCCGAGATTCACTGGATTCCCGATCACTTGTTCGAATGCCTGCACGGGGGTAGCGACTTCAGACATGGGTAAATCCAAACGTGACAATAAATGTGACAGGTGTATTGCCTCCAAAACTAATTAGCAGCAATGACCAGTAGATCTAATATATCATTTTTTTGGCTATTTTAGGTTATTGAAAAAACTTCTCAATTACTCTGTAATCTTTTCTAGGAGAGGATTTAGAGGATTTTTATTGTGACAAAAACATATGAAAGTTCGACCATGCTAGTCACTGATTGAGAGGCTGACAGGATGTCAATGTTTTTCAAGCTCGAATAGAGTTCAGAACGTTTTTGGCATCAAGTTCTGACCATTTATGTTTGGGAACCAAATGCAAGAGTTATGCAATAAGCGAGAACGTTGACGGCGCGATCGCATTACTATTAGACATGCTGAGCTATCTGCGATAGATAGACGAGCGTTTTCAATCTGAAGACCAGGTCTGCTATCCCGAAACAGACTCGGCAATGAGGCGGCAGAGTTTTCGGTTCTGGCATTAACTGCCGCAAGCCCGCTTACCCTGCACGGTGGCACCAAAGTCAATGAGGTCTCAACGACCATTCTCAGGAGCGATGGCGCGCACACTGTCGGTCGTCTTTCGCTGTCGATTGTCGATCTCATGTGAAAGCAGGACATGGGGTCGCATTGTTTTACAGTCAATACTCGTAGACCTGCAATACTCGTAGACCTGCGCCGATGGGAGGTGGACGAAAGCGATCGCCAACCCGAGCAGAGATTAATGGCTATCTTTAGGTCTGGCTCGTTGATTTCAGCCACTTTACCGTTCGTGTTAGCTCAGAGCGTTAGATGGCGCAATCGAAAGATTAGCAGGGTGGGCAAGCGCACATGGGAATTGGAGACGGGCGACGTAATCAGCCTTTCATTTCCTCTCGGAACGCGTAGTGAATGTGGTCGTACCCGTAAAGCTTTATCGCGATTTACTGCGATCGCGGGAGGTAAATTTCTACAATGAATATATAGAGGTTTGCAAGTCAGTCTCTTAAGGAGGTTGATTATGGGACATCCTGCAAAGATCAGAAGAAAAGCTAATGTCGATAGTTTTTCCTGGGCGACGATGGGAGCAATTCTGCTTTTATGCCTGTTTACGCTCGTAGTCCTGATTGGCATTTTCTGAATCTGGCGATCATTTCTCTGAGAGAGGGCGGGTGGCGCTTATTTCTACATTCAAGTCATGCGCTCTTTTTGCTGATGAGTAAAGACTATTGAGGTTGGAAGAAATAAGTTCGCTTATGAGAAGGAAATCTCGGTCTAAAACTGAAATGTATTGCGAGATTATGCTGGCGGTAGTTGCTATTGAGTGAGAAGGATTGAACGCGAGATAAGCTGCGCGTAGAAGCTGATAGCCGTTCACACGAATCTATTTGAATCGAGTTGGAGAAAATGCCGAAGGATAAGGAATGACCTTCGGGGGAAAGAGTATGATACGGAAGTTGATTTGGGTCGCGTGTCTTTCAGGAGACATTGCGATGTGTGGCCCGGATCGTCTGCCCAGACTGGGGTGTTATGTGGGAAATGCTATCTAGCGAGTTTTGCGGCGAGCCCTCACGCCGAGAGGAGAGGGGGATTTGAGTCGCCATCCAGTTGCTTTTATGAGCTACGTCCGTTTGGACGATCGACACGAGAATGGACGATTGACGCAGTTTCGCGAGCGTTTGAGTGGCGAGCTGCGGATGCAAACTGGGGAACCATTCGAGATTTTCCAGGATCGGAATGACGTTGCTTGGGGGCAGCAGTGGCAGCAACGCATTGACGAATCCCTTGATGCGGTTACGTTTTTGATTCCGGTTATCACGCCCGCCTTTTTTAAGAGCCAGCCTTGTCGGCAAGAATTGGAGCGGTTTCTGAAACGGGAACGGGACTTGGGGCGTGCGGATCTGATTCTGCCCGTGTACTATGTCGAGTGCTCTACTTTACGTGAAAAAGCAAAGCTAGAACGGGATGCGCTAGCGAAGGTTATTGCAGCTCGCCAACGTGTTGACTGGCGGGAACTGCGCTTTGAGCCGTTGACTTCGCCGAACGTGAGCCGGAGATTTGCCGAGATAGCTCGACAGATCGTTGCGGCGCTGGAACGAGATCGACCCAAACCCTCTCTGTCGGTAACGGCTGAGTCTGACACTGCAGTTGAGGCTAGCTCTGAATCGAATGCAGCTCAGCCCCGTCAATTTGATGAAAAGACTTCTGAAACAGACCCCACGTCCGTTCGTCCTCCGGTACCGAAGAGCGAGCCGCCCACGCTAGTGGTCGATGCATTTCATCGCGGCGATTACGTGATGCTTACCGATGCGTTGAAGGCTGCTGTGCCAGGTACTCGAATTTTGGTTCGACCCGGTTTGTACAGAGAAGGGGTGACGATTGACAAACCAGTCGAAATCCTCGGCGATGGCGAGCCGGGTGACGTCACGATTGAAGCCTTTGGTAAAAGTACCATCCTTTTTCAGGCCAATATGGGACGCATCGCAAATCTGACGTTACGCCAGAGTGGTGGTGGTAAGTGGTATTGCGTTGACATCACCCAAGGCCGACTCGATTTGGAAGACTGCGACATCACTAGTCAAAGTTTGGCCTGTGTCTCAATCCGCAACGGAGCCGACCCACGGCTGCGCCGCAATCGCATCCACGACGGTAAGCAGAGCGGCGTCTACGTTCACGAGAATGGCCAGGGCACGCTGGAGGATAACGATATTTTCACCAACGCTTACGCAGGGGTGGAAATCAAGACGGGCGGGAACCCCACCCTGCGCAACAATCGCATTCACGACGGCAAACAGGGCGGCGTGTACGTTTACGAGAACGGCCAGGGCACGCTGGAGGACAACGACATTTTCGCCAACGCACTCTCAGGCGTGGAAATCAAGACGGGCGGGAACCCCACCCTGCGCGACAACCGCATTCATGACGGGAAGCAGAACGGTGTGATGGTTTACGAGAACGGCCAGGGCACGCTGGAGGATAACGATATTTTCGCAAATGCATTCTCAGGGGTGGAAATCAATACGGGCGGAAACCCCACCCTGCGCAACAACCGTATCCACGACGGGAAGCAGAGCGGCGTGCACATTCACAAGGACGGCCAAGGCACGCTCGAAGACAATGACATTTTCGCTAACGCTTATCGTGGCATATCAATCGCGACGGGCGGCAACCCCACCCTGCACAACAACCGCATCACAAAAAACGAAGAGCAAGCCGTGTGGGTTAGCAAAGGAGGGGGAGGAGTATTTGAGGATAACGATCTTCGCGGAAATGGGCGCGGAGCTTGGAAAATCGATCCAGATTGCGTATCGAAAGTGAAGCGGGAGAGAAATATCGAATCCTGACCTAGCCCATGCATTCGTTTGGAATGAAATAGGCATCTGGAGATTGTGTTCCTATCCTCGCGAACACATCAATGCCAACATTCTCATCCCCCGCCTCAACTGTGCAAAGAATCCGCGTCCCTACCCTTGAGCCAAAACGCGACTGACGGCTGCAATGCTGTCGCCAGAATTGAAGGATTGATAGCCCAGCTCGGGTAATGCAGCCTCAACTGCCGCGAAGGTCATCAAAATATCGCGATCGCAAATGTAGCCGAGGTGGCCGATGCGGAAGATTTTGCTCTTGAGGCGATTCTGTCCGGCTGCAGTAGCAATGCCGAAACGCTTGTTGAGAATGGCGCGTAAAGCTTCAGCATCGACGTTTTCAGGAGCTTTGATGGCTGTCACTGCTGGACTGCTCGATGCTTCTGGCGCCAGCAGTTCTAACCCCAGCGCCTTGGCTCCAGCGCGAGTAGCTGCACTAAGGCGATCGTGACGGGCAACCAATGCGGGTAAACCTTCTTCACGCATCGACTTTAAGGTGGCTTGCAGAGCAAAGATTAAATTCACTGCTGGCGTGAATGGCGTCGTATTTTTGGCCAGACTCTTTTTCGCTTGCGCAAAGCTCCAGTAGTACTTCGGCAACTTAGACGTTTTAGTCGCCGCCATCGCCCGCTCGCTGACGGCCACAAAGCCCAAACCGGGTGGCATCATGTAGCCCTTTTGCGAACCTGAGGCAACCAAATCCAAACCCCATTCGTCCATTGGCACATTCGTGGCCCCGACGCTGGTGACCGCATCGACAATAACCAGCGCTTCGCCATGGGCTTTGGCCAAAGCCGCGATCGCCTGCACGTCATTTAGGACGGCACTGGAGGTTTCGCTGTGGGTCAGGATAACCGCTTTGATGGTCTTTTCCGTATCCGCCTCTAACTGTTCGCGAAATGCATCCACCGGATAGGGCACGCCCCATTCCGTCTCAATCCGCTCGCACTGCATCCCAAACGTGTCGGCCATATCGGCCCAACGCTCGCCAAACTTGCCGTTGACGCCGCACAATACGCGATCTCCGGGGCTGAGGACGTTTACCATCGCCGCTTCCATCGCTCCCGTACCGCTGGCAGAAAGCGTGAACACGTCCTGTTGGGTTTGATGCAGCCAACGCAGATTGTCGGTGACTTCACCCAAAATGGCCGAAAAAGCCGGACTGCGGTGGCCGATGGGATGGCGAGCCATCTCCAGTAACGCCCGCTCGGGCACCGGCGTTGGGCCGGGAATCATCAGTACATTTTTGTCGTCCACGCTAGTTCTCAAACCTCCAAGCGAGCGGCCCACAGACAGACCGACATCTTATCGCTCGGCCAGCGACTTCACCCGACTTCTCTACAGGTTTTTAATGGACGGTTATTTGGCTGCCGACTCGGACGGTGTCGTTTCGGCTTCGGTAGTCGATGCAACCGCGCTATCTGCGGCGCTATCCTGCATTTCGTCTTTGAATCCTTTGAGGGCTTTACCGATCGAGCTACCGAGTTCTGGCAGTTTTTTGGGGCCAAAAACCACGACCGCGATCGCTCCAATCACGGCCATTTCGGGAAGCCCCATGCCGAAGATGCTCATGGCGTTTACCTGCTGGAAGAACTGTCACTGGCATTGAGTTGCCGCTCAGTCTAGCACGCTAGCCAGCCCCACTTCGCTCGGACGGCACCCGTCAAATGACCTCGGCAGAGGTAGCTACACTAAATGGAACGGCTCGAGAGGTTTGACGATGAATTGGCGCGTGGGCAAAGTTTGGTTAGCAGTAGTGGCGGTTGCGATGGGGATCTGGATGATGGCATTACCCACTCAGGCTATGGTCTTAGGCGAGCAAGTGGAACCCGCCCGCGTCTCGCTCCGGGTAGCGGAATCATCCTATGGCGTGGTGGAAGAAGCCGCTGCTGCCGAGAACATTCGGGCGTCAGTTAACGATAGCGATCGCGTTTTCCAGCTTCAAATTGACAGCACCAGCGATATCCCTCCAGCGGCTACAGATTACCTGGGCGAATACGCTGGGTATGCCACCGAGACCCTTGCCGTGATTCCGCTGCGAGGGCGGATTGAAAAATATCAGCAGGGCGATCGCGAGGCGCGCTGGAGTATCTTCGGCCAAAGCGGCAGATTCCACGCTGAGGCCACGGCAATGGATTTGATGCCCTCCGACATGAAGGCTGAAGTTCAGTAACTGCTGACTCGGTCCACAAACGCCAAGGGCCAAATCGAGCGCAGCAGCGAAAGTGCGTTACCGAAACGGCGCACTTTTTTGATATCTCATACCCGGTAGCTGCACGATGGTATCGCCGAGTTCCATCATCAAAAGCGCGCTCGACAGCTGAGCCGTATCGAGTTGCGTCGTTTCAGCCAGGCGATCGAATGTGATGGGGTTGCCATCTGCTAGAGCCAACCAGATCGCTTCTTGTTCTGGACCTTCCAGGGACGGTTGAGGGGTGACAGGAGTGACAACATCAAACAACGATTGCTGCTGGGGCGATCGCGTCGCGCCCAACGCTTCCAGCAATTCGTCAACGCCCATGATGAGACCTGCGCCACGCTGAATTAGTTTCAGGCAGCCGCGGGCTTGGGGCGTATCTAGGCTGCCCGGCAGGGCAAACACGTCGCGATTGTAGTCATTCGCCAGATAAGCAGTAATGAGCGCACCGGATTTTTCAGGTGCTTCGATGACTAGCGTCGCGCAACACAACCCGGCGATGATGCGATTGCGGCGCGGAAAGTGTTCGCGAGCGGGAGGCGTACCGGGAGCGTATTCGCTCAAAATGGCACCTCGGGCCTGAATGCGATCGCACAATTCTCGATGCTGGCGCGGGTAAACGACATCAACTCCCGTCCCCACCACGGCCAGCGTCCAGCCTCTAGCGTCAAGCGCCGCCGCGTGCGCGACTCCGTCAATACCCAGAGCCATACCTGAAACAATGGCGAATCCAGCTTCCGCCAGCGCTCGAGCGAGCAGCTTAGCCCAGCGGCGTCCGTAGTCCGTCGGCGTTCTCGTCCCCACTACGGCAATCGCGGGAGTCTCGAAGTCTAAGCGCTGTCCTCTGGCATACAGCACCGGCGGCGGATCGGGAATTTCCCATAACAGTGCCGGGTAGGCCTCGTCTGCAGGGGTGTAGGCGAGGATATCAGCCTCATGGCTCGTCGCGAGCTCAGCCGCCTGCTCTGCTATTGCATCGGGGTCGAAACGGACGCGCTGGGAGACGATTGTGTCTGCCACTTTGAGGCCAATACCATCCACAGCCAACAGCTCGTCTCTGCTGGCCTGCCATGCTGCTGCTAAAGAGCCAAAATGGAGATACATCTGCTTGAGACGATGTGGCCCCACTCCACTCACGTTTGGCCAGGTCAGCCAGTAAGGGCGATCGCGTGCAGCAGGACGAGGGCTATTGGAGACAACGGAAAGAGCAGCCGAGCCAAAGGCAGCAGACATGAGCGGCGATCGTAAAAACGTCGGGTTTTACTCTAACAATCTGCGCTTTTGATAGCTCGCGATTGGGTATTTGGCAAGGATCCTTAACGCAGTCAATTGGGTTCGCGATCGCGAACTTTAAAGATATTTTTAACTGTTGTTTGCGTTACAAATATACACCAATTGACTGGACTGGCATGATTGACGGATTTGCACCAGTAGTGTTTCATAATAGGCATCGCTCCCGTTCACCACTATCCGTAAGCGACGCATGACTCTAACGCAGCTCGAAGCTCCTCCAGTCGCGCTTCCCACCCTCAGCCCGGTTGTTAAGGGAACGCTTCATCTTTTTATTAATCCTCATCGCAGCTTTTTTACTCCCGCAATCGTGCAGGCCATGCACTCTGCTGGACAAGGTAAGCCTTCGCTCATCGTGCAGCTTTTGAAAGGCGGCATTAATCAAGGGCCGGACCATATCGTGCATCTTGGCGATCGCCTGCAGTGGGTGCGCTGTGGTATCGAGCGTTGTGTCGATAGCTCTCATTTGGAGCCTGAGGAGCGCCTCGCCTTAGATCGCCTCTGGGATTTTACAAAACAGGCGATTGACAGCGGTGACTATGGATTGGTGGTGCTGGACGAACTGGGTCTTGCCATCAAGCTCGGGCTTATCCCTGAAGCAGAGGTGATCGACTTGTTGGACAATCGTCCGGTATCGATGGATGTCGCCATGACAGGGCCAGAAATGCCGGAGTCATTGATGGAGCGGGCCGACCAAATCACGCATTTGCGTCACAACAATTGGTAGAGGCTTTCAAGCGAAGGGAGACGACGGCTGTCGGCCATCTGAAATAATGACAACGTATTGACCCGCAGTGGCTTCTAGTTAGAACGCTGCGGGTTTCGTTTCACTCGACTCATGCTTAAAAACGATCGCTGGATTATTCAACAGGCCGAGACCGGAATGATCGCTCCTTTTGAAGCGGTGCTGGTTCGTCAAGTTGAGGTGGAGGATAAGCCAGCGTCTGGAACGGTGCGTCAGGTGCTCAGCTACGGTTTGTCGTCCTACGGTTATGACATTCGCCTCTCCCCTGCCGACTTCCGCATCTTCCGTCACATTCCCGGCACGGTGGTCGATCCCAAGCGTTTTAATCACGACAACTTGGAACCCACTCGCCTCCACGTTGACGAATGTGGAGAATTTTTTATTTTGCCGGCGCATTCTTACGGCTTGGGCGTGTCGGTCGAACGCTTGAAAGTTCCGCCCACAATCACGATTATTTCGATTGGCAAAAGTACTTACGCTCGCTGCGGCATCATCGCAAACTTGACACCAGCGGAAGCCAGCTGGCGTGGGCACCTCACCCTGGAGTTCTCTAACGCCTCCAGTGCGGACTGTCGTATTTATGCCAACGAAGGCGTCGTTCAGCTTCTATTTCTAGAAGGCGAACCTTGTTCGACGACGTATGCCGATCGCGCCGGTAAATATCAAGACCAACCGCAGCAGGTCGTGGTTGCCAAAGTTTGATGTTGAAGGCCAAAAATTTGATATTGAAACCCGAAGATTTGATGACAAGCGTGAAGTGGTGCTAGGGAGTCACGGGCATTTCCCAGTGCAGCTCGACACAATAGCCCTCTGGAGCGTGTTGGCGATGCCAACGACCTCCCGGCAGATTCTGGGCAATGGTGTTCATCGCTTTCGTGCCATAGCCACCGCTGCGCGTAACGGTTCGCGTTTCCCGACCGTCGTTACGGACGACGAGGCTACATTGCTGACCCGTTTGTGCGAGCTGAATTTCAATCGCGGTAGCCGAGCCTTTGGGAGGTTGAACGTGATGAATGATGTTGGCGATCGCTTCGCGGAAAAAGCGCATAATATCCTCGCGGGCGTCAAACCACTCGCCAAGGTTGGCTTCCCTGAGGGGAGTAATGTTGCGCTCGACAGCCAGCACTAATGTACCTGCCTCGACCAGCGCATCTAGATAATCATGTATGCCCTGATGCAGGCCGCCCTTGAGCGTGTCGGAAATTCCCCATTTACTGGCAAGCGATCGCACGTCGTTCAATTGCAAGCGGATGCCAGAGCCGATGGTTTCCAACTGAGCCAGCACCTTTTCGCAATCGAGTTCGGGGTGCTGCCACTGCCATACCTCCAACGAGTCCATGACTAGTTTCAGTTCTTGCAGCTCGCAATCGTGAATATCAGTCGCTACTCGATACAAGACCTTACGCGCTTGCTGAATGGCTGCATCGCGCTCCGCTTGGCGCATGGCCGCCATTTCACGCTGCTGCTCTTGCAGGCGATCGCGATTGTGCAGCAGTACCAATGTCACCGCCGCACTCACTGCCGTGGCCGCTCCCGTCAACAACGGTACGGCCAACGGCCAAATTCGATCGGCCCACCAAAGCTGACTGACGCCCCACCCCCAATAGGACGCCAGTCCCAGCACGACCAGGCCGAAACGGCAGGCAGGCGATCGTACGATCTGCAGCCACAGGGGCGATCTCGTTGTTGCCCCAGCTCCGGCTGCAACTAGCGTGCCGACCGCAACCCCTACCAGATATGCCACCCCCGCAGCGACGCGCGGCGAAAGCGACAGTTGATCGGTGGAGCGTAACAAGCTGGACAAGATCTGGCCTTGCAATTCGACCGACCCAATATCTTCGCCATAGGTCGTTTGTAGTGGAAATGTCTCGGGAGATCCGCCAACGAAACCAACCAGGACGATTTTGCTGACCAATGCGGCGAGAGCAGCAGGGTCAGGCGGCTCTAAACAGGGATTGGTGACGCGGGGGGGGCAGATCCGCTCGATGGGGATAGTGGGGATTTGTCCGGGCGGTCCGAGCGGCACGAAGCGAAAGACCGGCCCGAGAGTGGCAAACGTCGCCGCCGCGCGATCCCGATCGAACTTATGCAGGGCCAGAGCTTCGACCGAATCAAACGGCTGCAGCACGTTACTGTCGCTACGCAGCAACGGCTCTTGCAGTCGAGCCGCGCGCAAAATTCCCAGCTCGTCCGTGCGGTGTTGGACGAACCCCTGCGCGACCTCGGGGGCAACGAGGTATTCAAAATCGAGAGATGAAATCGGTAGGAAGTGATTATAGACGCTAGTTTCAGCCCGACGAAAACTTTCGCTCACCCGCGCGGCCAACACGAGGCGATCGGGATAACGCTGAATCACCTCGCGCAGCGGCGCATCCAAATCTTCATTGCCCAACGCCTGCGGTACGACAAAGCTAGCGGGCAAATTTAAGACAACCACGCGCGCAGCGGCATCGTCCAATAATCGCAGTGCCAAAGCAGCGTAGTTCGCCCGTTCGAGGGCAAATTCAACCGTTTGGCTGCCTTCGCCGTCAGTGGCACCGTCAATCTGGCCGTCAATGCCGACGATGGCAATTTCGGGAGCAGGTGGCAGCGGACCGCGCCAACGTAGAATGCGTTTTTGCCAATCGCTTTCGAGTTGCAACACCGCTGGCGTCCCCGCAGCCACGGTGAGCAGCGTCGCCCAACCCACACCCCAAGCAAGCCCCCAGCCCCAGCGTCCCCAACCGAATCTCCGGACGACGGGACGGACGGGGTCTCGGTCTGGAGAAAAGCGATCTCGGGACGATGTCATGACGTGCGGTACTGTAGCTGCCACCTACCGTAGCAACTTCATCTCGACAAACCCAGGCCGAGCTGCCGAGTGCAGTGGGCTATCGCCAGTGTTGAGCTGAGCCATCTGTGCTGGTGATTCACCGGCGCGCCGAGCGCTCCCATTTGCGTATACGCTCGATCGATCTGTAACCAATAGAGTTTGAGTTTTGTGACTATCGCGCGGGATTTCGGTGACGGGGAGTATTTTAGCTGTGGAAGTAGCCGCATCCTGTCGTTCGTCATGATTTGCGATGGATATCGAAATTCTGAATCAGCCAGACAGCAGTATCGCTCGCGTCGTCCTCGCAGAGAATGAGGAGATCGTCGCTGAGGCAGGTTGCATGGTCGCAATGGACAATTTCATTCAAGCCAACACGTCGCTGCGCAAGGGGAAAGGCGGCGGCATCCTCGGTGGTTTGAAGCGCATGGTGGCTGGCGAGTCGCTGTTTTTAAGTACCTTTCGCTCGCCCCAAGCCGATGGCGAAATTTTTCTAGCCCCTAAGCTGCCGGGCGATCTGACGATTTGCGATGCAGGCTCGACTGGACTGGTGGTACAGGCCACATCGTACTTAGCCTGCGCGGCTGGAGTTGTCGTCGATGTCGGCTTTCAAGGATTTAAGTCGATCTTTTCCGGCGAGTCCGTCTTTTGGTTGGAAATTTCGGGGATCGGTCCCGTGCTGCTGAGTTCGTTCGGGGCCATCTTTGAAGTAGATGTAGATGGCGAGTACGTCGTCGATACGGGACATATCGTCGCCTTCGAGCGGAATCTCACTTTCGATATCGGCAAGCCTCTCGGTTCGTCTTGGCTAAGTACGTTTTTGGGCAAAGAAGGATTGGTCTGCAAATTCAAGGGGCGAGGCAAGCTCTGGTGCCAAACCCACAATCCGCCTGCATTCGGACGGCACATTGGCGCGTTGCTTCCCCCTCGCTGAGATAGCTTTAGCGTTGTTTGGCAGGCTTCTGATGGAGCTTCAGTGATTTGTATTAGAGACGTATTAGGAGCGATCGCATGTCTCCCACGAGCGATATCAAATACGAGATCGACCACGGCCCTGCCTACGCATCGCTGAAATTCGACCTCAGAGCCAATCAGCAGGTGTTGGTGGAGGCGGGAGGTATGGCCGCGATGGACCCGTGCATCCACATGAAATCGAAGGTGCGCGGCGGCTTGATGAAAGGCCTCAAGCGCATGCTCGGCGGCGAATCGTTGTTCTTGAGTGAATTTACCGCCAAAGGCAAACCCGGCCAGCTGTTCGTTTCGCCTGGTGTTCCAGGAGACATTCAGCACTATCACATCGAGGCCGCTCGCAGTTTATTCGTGCAGTCTTCGGGCTTCGTCGCCGCTAGCCCGACGGTTGAAATTGACAGTAAATTTCAAGGGTTCAAAGGCTTCTTTAGCGGTGAATCGCTGTTTCTGCTGCACGTTCTCGGCCCTGGCGATCTCTGGTTTAGCTCCTACGGTGCCATTTTGCCTATCGATGTCGACGGGCACTATATCGTCGATACCAGCTTTATCGTTGCCTTCGAAGACACCCTCGACTACAACATTCAGATTTTAGGGGGGTTAAAAACGGCGTTGTTGGGCGGAGAAGGTTTGGTCTGTCGCTTTAGTGGCAAAGGTAAAGTGTGGATTCAGTCGCGCGGCGTTTATCAACTGGTGCGATATCTGCAGCCCTTCCGACCCGTCAAAAGCTAATGCGTTCTTTTCCCCCCGCGCCACCATCTGAGAGCGATCGCAATCCTCCTACTAGCAACTTCCAACTGATAGGGGTGATTGGAACGTTCGTGGTCGGATTCATTGTGATTTTGGCCGCGCTGAACTGGCTGGTCAGCAATCTGGTTTGGTTCGTACCCTATGAAGTTGAAGTCCAACTAGGCAGAGCGATCGCGCCTATCTACGAAGCTCAGGCGGAAACGGATTCTCCAGTAGCAGCGGAACTCGATCGCTTGCTCGACGAACTCGAAGTTAATTTGCCGAGCGAGTTCGGCGAGCGCGACTACCGCATTTTGTACGTTGATGACGATACCGTAAACGCCGCTGCCATTCCAGGCGATCGCGTCATCATTTATCGCGGCCTCCTCGCAGAAGCTGAGTCGGAGAACGAATTGATGATGGTATTGGGCCACGAACTGGGTCACTTCGTCAATCGCGATCACCTGCGCGGCATCACGCGGCAATTTGCCTTGCAAACGGCGAGCGCGATCGTGTTTGGCGATGCTTCTGGCTTAGCCACTATCGGCGCGTCCATCGGAGAAACCCTCGCCAGTGCCCAATTTTCCCAGAGCCAAGAATTGCAGGCTGACACGGTGGGATTGGATTTACTACACGCGCACTACGGCCATGCTGGTGGGGCGACAGCCTTTTTCGACCGACTGAGCGAGTCACCCGCAGCTAATCTCGCGTTTCTTGCCAGCCATCCCGTACCCAAACGCCGCGTTCGCGCTCTCAAAAACCTCATTCGCCAGCGCGAATATGCTCGAGCCGATCTCGATGCTTTGAGTGGCCCACTAGCTGATATTCAGGAGTAACCCATGCAATATGAGATTTTGCACAAACCTGCATTTGCTACTCTGTTTGTCACCCTTTCTCCCGGTGAAAGTTTCATGGCCGAGGCCGGGTCAATGGCAACAATGGACGCCCAAATCGAGATGAAAACTGAATTCAACGGTGGTTTCTTTGCTGCTGTGCTAAAGCGATTGTTTGGTCGCGAATCCCTGTTCATTAATCGCTTTACCAACGTGTCGCAAAAACCGCAGCAGCTGGTCGTCACGCAAGAAACTATCGGGGATATGATCGACCTCAATCTGCAATCGAACTCGCTCTGCCTGCAACCCGGAGCCTTTATCGCCTGTGCTCCCAGCGTTCATCTGGGCATGCAGTGGGCTGGATTTAAAAGCTGGATTTCGGGTGAGGGGTTATTCCGGCTGATCGTCAGCGGGCGCGGGCCGCTCTTTTTCGGCGCTTATGGCGGCATCACCAAACGCCACGTCGATCGCGAGCTGGTGGTCGATACGGGCCATTTGGTCGCTTACGAGCCCAGTTTAACCATGAATATTGGGTTGGCTGGCGGGGCTGTGGGGTCGCTAACGTCCGGCGAAGGCTTAGTTAACCGCGTCAAAGGCCGCGGCATTATTTACTTGCAATCGCGAACGGTGAATGGCTTAGCCGGCTTCTTACGTCCTAAAATGTGATTGATTCTACTCGCCATACGGCACACAACACTTATCCTTTTTTGCACTCCCCCGAGGTCGTGCAGCTCGTCACGCGACAACTGCAGGCGATCGCGAGCATTCCCGACGATCTTGTCAACCTGGCTTCACACTGTCTACTTCAATGTTTATCATTGCTTCATCAAGCCTCGAAAATGAGTCCGTTAAAGTGGGCATGTTAAATAGGGTGAGAACGCAAGGGTCCTTCTCCCTTCAGGTGGGTGGTAAAGCGACTTAAGATGCTGCAGCCAAGTCGCTTTAATCCCCTCCACTTCCAATTGTCGAGTCGCATTTAGGATGGTGTTGTCTGCGAGTTATGGAAAGGTTGAACGTTATGACGGCCCAGCCGGAAGAGCCCACCATGATTCGCTATCAGCACGTTCTTCAGGTTGAAGACCGCGATGGCGTTCGAGAAGTCATCCTTGGCGATCCGAAATATTTTATTGGGCGCGATATTGCCAACGATATCTGCTTAAATTCGCAGTTTGCTTCCCGGTATCACGCTTCGCTCTTGCGCGTGCCGGCTGAGCAGGGGGATTACTCGTATCAGGTGCTAGACGGCGATCTGGAGGGTAAGCCCAGCACGAACGGCCTGTATGTTAACGATCGCAAGGTTAACTCTCACACGCTTGATGCTGGAGACGTCATTACTTTTGGTCCTGACGCCAAACTAACTTATCAGCTCATGCTAAAAAATAAATCCGTTGCTGGCTGAGCAGTCTTCACAGGTCTGCAGCAGGGAGTACACATAGGCACTGCTGGTTGACTGGTAGTTCGTGTAGCATTGGTTATCCCAGTCAGCACAATCAGATCTTGGCTCAGGCGAGAAACTGGCTGGCTCATTTGAACCTGGCTCATTTGAACAATGTGACGGTTGTCATAGTAAGCGAGGCCGCAGGTGCGAGCGAGGAGTCCCGTGACCCAACCACTACCGTCTCGACATGACCTCTCCCAACTCGGGATCGCTCCTAATGCGTGGCAAGTAGACGAGGAGATCGCCGATATTACACGTCCGGCTCAATTGGAGCGGGTCATTAAGCTCCAAACTGATACGAAGCAGCTGCGCTTGGACCTGGCCAAAACTGCCATGGTGGTCGTGGATATGCAGAATGATTTTTGTCACCCTGAAGGCTGGCTCGCTCATATTGGGGTAGACGTCAATCCGGCGCGATCGCCAATTGCCCCACTGCAAGTGCTGTTACCTGTACTGCGCGCTGCCGATATTCCCATCGTGTGGCTGAATTGGGGGAATCGGCCCGATCTACTCAATATTAGTGCTGGGTTGCGTCACGTCTACAATCCTAGCGGTAAGGGCTTGGGCTTGGGCGATCCCTTGCCGAGCAACCATGCTCCTGTGTTGACGGCTGGTAGTTGGGCGGCGGCGGTGGTAGCAGAACTGGAGCAAAAACCTGAAGACATTCGGGTCGATAAGTACCGCATGAGCGGATTTTGGGATACACCATTGGATAGTATTTTGCGAAATCTAGGTCGGACGACACTACTATTTGGTGGTGTAAATGCCGACCAGTGCGTGATGGCGACGCTCCAAGATGCGAACTTTCTCGGGTACGACTGCATTTTGGTGTCTGATTGCGCGGCGACTACCTCTCCCGAATATTGCTGGTTGGCTACGCTGTACAACGTCAAGCAATGCTTCGGTTTTGTCTGTGATTCGTCCGCATGTTTGTCCGCCCTCGCTGCTGCTCCTATCTAAAGCGCGTCAAGTTTGGAGATATCGCAGTTCATGAGCGGTACGACCTGCGTCATTCCCACCGTGCGATCGCCTCGCGACTATCGCGCCTATCGCATCAGCCCTCACGATACAAATCGCTTGGCGCTGGTATTTGACCCCACTTCGGACGACGTGACATTTACCTGTTGCGTGGAGATTTATGATGTCGGTGGCAAAACGCCCCCCAATCGCCACCAACACGCGGCAGAGATGTTTTTTATCCTCAAGGGCGAAGGGCGGGCACACTGCGATGGCAAGGTGGTGGAACTGCACGCGGGAGACAGCTTACTGGTGCCGCCAGATGGGATTCACGTTATCGAAAATACCGGGTCGGAGCGCCTGTACGCACTGTGCATTATGGTTCCCAATGAAGATTTCGCCGAACTCATCCGTAGCGGTACACCGGTCGAGCTGGACGATGAGGATATGGCGGTGTTGTCGAAGATGACCGAAGCGGTGGCGCATCACTAGCGATCGCCGTTCTTCAAAGTTTTAGGATTCGAGCCATGCCTGAGTACGAAGCGATCGTGCGGAATTGTCGTGTATTGGACGAGCCCGAACTGCAAGACATCGCGATCGCTGACGGCACATTTGCAGCAATTGCCCCCCATCTCCCCTCTGCCGGACAAGAGTGGGATGCTGCAGGCAAGTTGGTGACGGCCCCGTTCGTAGAGTCTCACATTCACCTTGACTCGGCGTTTACAGCAGGCGATCCCCGCTGGAATCAGAGCGGTACGCTGTTTGAAGGCATTGAGATCTGGCGAGAGCGCAAACAGCAACTTTCACTTGAAGACGTGCGGGAACGAGCGATCGCCGCTCTCAAGCAGCAAGCTACTAACGGCGTCCTTTACGTTCGCAGTCACGCTGACGTGAGCGAGTCCAGCCTCACGGCCCTAAAAGGATTGCTGAGCGTGCGGGATGAAGTGAAAGACTGGATGCACTTGCAAGTGGTGGCATTTCCGCAAGATGGCGTGTTCGGCAGTCCCCAACAGGTCGAACTGATGGAAGAAGCCATGCGCTTGGGGGCCGATGCGGTGGGTGGCATTCCTCACTACGAACTCACTCGCGAGGACGGAGTCCAATCGCTAGATTCAATCTTCAATTGGGCAGAACAGTTCGACGCGCTGGTCGATATTCACTGTGATGAAATCGACGATAGCCAGGCCCGTTTTTTAGAAACGGTGGTGGCCCATACGCTGCGGCGGGATATGGGAGATCGCGTTACGGCCAGTCATACAACGGCATTTCACTCCTATAACAATGCCTATGCGGGCAAGTTGATGGGGTTTATTCGGCGATCGCGACTCAATTTTGTGGCCAATCCGTTGATCAATATCACGCTGCAAGGGCGGACGGATACCTACCCCAAGCGACGCGGAGTCACGCGGGTACCGGAATTGCGATCGCTGGGGGCAAATGTTTCATTGGGGCACGACTGTATTTCCGATCCGTGGTACGGCATGGGAACGGGCAATATGCTGGACGTGGCTTATATGGCAGTTCACGTCTGTCAGATGACCGGGCGCGACCAGGTGCGCGACTGCTTCGAAATGGTGACGACAAACGGGGCGAAGACGCTGCATTTGGGCGATCGCTACGGGTTGAAGGTGGGCAATCCTGCCAATTTTGTCGTCCTCAACGTCAACGATGCCTTTGAGGCGATTCGACATCGCGATCGCCCGCGTTACGTGTTCAGTCGCGGGCGATTGCTGGCAGAAACGATTCCGGCTCGCGATCGCTTTCATCCGCATTTAGAAAAATCCGCTATCCTCAAGTCGTAATCAAGAGCATTGCACTATGCGCTATCCGATGAATGTGGCTCGCGATCCCGTGAGTGCGTTTGCGTTTACTTTAGTCAACATCAATGAGTCCAACAGTTATGTCGAACTGACGGCAACCGAGTTAATTGTCTCTGAAGGTAGTGCATTTGACGAAACGTTTGCGCTTTCCGAGTTGGGCCGTGCCAGCACGTCCAGTTGGGAATGGTACATGGGGTTAGGTGTGCGTGCTGATTTTCAGGGTACGGTGGCTCCCATCACCAGTCTCGAAAAAGTGGTCAGCATTCCGTTGAATGAAGAGCGATTGCTGTTTATTCCACTGCTCGGTCCGTTAGGGTTGAAAGTCCCCTGCAAGCGTCTCGTCTTCAGCCTGGTCGATCCCGACTCGTTTTTAGTCACGTTTAATGCCAACAAACCCGACCCAGATCGCCCCACTTCAATTTCAATTGATTGACTCGCACGCAGTTGCCCCGCAGCCGCTCGTTCACGGCCTCTAGAAGTCCATCGATTCTGCCTGCCCATCCTAGTCGAACGACAATCTAAACGTAATCTAGGAGTGAGACGAGTTTGAGCAAATCTAAGTGCTGACAAAAGCTACAGCCTCACGATAGAAGCTGCCTTGTCAGGCAAACCACCAGGCCGATTGCTCCATCGTTTTTTTTCATCACTCGCAAGGACTGAAGTGAACCCAGAGTCCTTAACTTTAGGCTGGTTTGTCTCAGACTAATTTCCACGGCAGGGCAACACCATTGCCAGCCAGAAGGGCTGGCAATGACATCGAAAACAGTTAGCGCAGCTTGGTGGGATGGCTGACTAATCCCATAAATTCCTGTCGGGTACGAGCATCCTCAGCAAACACCCCTCGCATCGCACTGGTGACGGTCCAAGACCCCGGTTTTTGCACGCCCCGCATCACCATGCACATGTGGCTGGCTTCAACCACAACAGCAACCCCTTGGGGCTTCAGCAACCCTTGCAACGCATCAGCAATTTGTCCTGTTAAGCGCTCTTGCACCTGCAAGCGACGACCGTACATTTCGCAAATCCGCGCAATCTTCGATAAACCGATCACTTTGCCATCGGGAATATAGGCAACGTGAGCCCGGCCGAGAATCGGCAGGATGTGGTGCTCGCAAGAACTGAAGATGTCAATATCTCGCACGAGAACCATTTCATCGGCGTTTTCGTGAAAGATGGCTCCGTTCAGCAATTCGTCTAATGACTGCCGATAGCCAGACGTCAGAAATTTCAATGCTTTCACAACGCGCTTGGGCGTGTCTCTTAAGCCCTCACGGCCTGGATCTTCCCCCAATCCCAAGAGCAGCGTTCGCACCGCTTGCTCCATTTCCTGAGTTGTGACTTGAGGATGGGCGGAAGCCGCTAGGTCATCGTTACGGATGGAATTTGGCGTGATTGAAATTGTCATTGTTGATTGGGTGACTCATTTACGTTAGCTAAGCTTCGGCTGGGATAGTCAACCAGAGGCATTCTCAACAGAACAAGCACTTGCATCAAGCAACAAACTGCCAGGAATCCTGTTCAACTCTCTCAATCGAAGTGTGTGGCGCGTTCGATACCCAAACAGCTCTCAAGACATTGGGGGAGAAGTGCAAAAATGCAGTGCTCTCCAAAGACTGTGGCTGCACCGGCTGCTCGAACAGGCTTCTTGAGAATGATAATCATTCTCGCTCTTATGGTAGTTCACATAACGCAACATTTCCACGCCCGCTCGAAAGGGAGCTGACGCCTCTACCCCTTGGTTCGAGGAAAAACAGTCGATCGCCTTGCATAGCATTTTGCAGAACGCCATATCTCTGCATGCACCTCTCGGAGGGTGATTCGGCCCCCGCCGAGAAAAACTTGGATAAGCTGGCTTAGTGGTGTTTTCGGTGTGTCAATGCGAATACTTTATTGGGTTCTTCTCAGTAGCTCTTTCGGTTGGGCAGTTGCGTTCCAGGTTCCTGCCTTTGCGGTAGATGCAACCCAGAGAGGAGCGGAGCTTTCAAATCGCTCGGGGTCTCAGGAGGAAGTCGCTCAGGTGGCTCCATCGCCCTCCGACTTGACATGCAGCCCGGCAGAACGTGAGGACGCGCTCTCTAGATTTGGCTGCGGTTGCTCGACCTGCGTTAGCGCCGTGAAACAGTTGCGCGGTCAGGCTCCGTTACGGCAACTCTTGTTCGGAGTGGGACAGAATTGGCAGAGTTCGGCGCATTCCCATCAAGTCCCTGGCAATACATTGGGGCGGTAAGTCGCAACGCCAGCGATCGCGCGGGAAGCGATTCGTACGAAAAATAATTCCTCGGACTCGGGAGCATCCGCTTGGGCAATGGCCGGCCAGAGCGCAAGAACTCCGCAAACTTCGAGCCCGATAATGACTCGTTGAGCCCGATAATGACTCGTTCGCTGGGGGAAGAGAACCTGCGCGCTCGCAGCGAAGTCGGCGCGGGCGCTGGGAAGAGCAATTGAGTTGGCAGCCAGAATCAGTTTGGTGCGTGCCTCACCCCTGGATTCCTGAGCAATGCGGGCACGATGCACCTGCTTGCTAGCCGCGCCCCAAAAAGGTTGCGAGCCACAGGCCCGATCCGGAGTGCAGCCGCCCCGCCCATGATAAAAAGATTGCTCCCCGGCCACCGGAGAAACTCATCCAAAATGGGCATGCCATTGACCATTGGGCAGGGAAACACAGACCGAAACTCAGATAGCAGATCCCATTGCTCTGCATTGAGCTGACTCCCTGTAGCCAGCCAGATACGGTCGATTGACTGATGAGCAACGCAGACGTGGACATTGGAGTGCTCGCACTGCACCTGCCAAGCTGTGCCTTCCCACTCTGCCTGCTTGATTTGGCAGCGTTCGTAGAACGTTAGCTTATCTTGTCTCGAAGCACGGCGAAGACGTGTCAAAATCGCTGGCGTAAGAGAACCGCCATTCCGAGCCGCTCGCATCATCTGCCATCTGCGCTCCCAGTTAGGCTCGGCATGGAATTGACTCAGGTACTTAGGCCCTAGCCAACCTGGATCGGTATCGAAGAGTTTCTCGTAGAACTGCCGACGTGCCATCATCATCACCGTTGCGCCACGAGCGATCGCCCCCAATGCCAAATGACCGCTCGTCAAACCACTACCGACAATCAGAATTGTTTCACCCGCAAGCTTCAGTCTGCGTAAATCGACATCCTGAGCGTGACACAAGCGATCGGCGGGATAGGTAGACGTAATGTTACCCACCCATTCAGGCAGCAGCGGCGATCCCCCACCCATCGCCAGTACAACTCGTCTTGCAGACAAGCTGCGACCATTCGCCATCACTAAACGAAAGCGATATTCCCTCGATGTATGACGATAGGGGGTGATTTGTTTGACCCGAGCCGCAACGACTTTCTCAGTCAGCCCCCAGCGCTGGATCGTATGCTGGCAGAATCCTTGAAACAAACTCGTTCCTGGCAAATCGTAAGGGGGAAATAATTCAGCCGTTTTGCCTGCTGCAAACGCCCTGAGGGCGTGAGGATTGGGATCGGGATGATGGACCGCAGGCGATCGCAAATGAGGGATTTCCATGGCAGCGAATTGGTGTTGCCATTGCTGCATCCACGTCCCGGCAGGATCGATGACGACAAACCGCTCTCGCATCAACTTCTTCTTTTGAATCAGATGGGTGGCTAGGGTTAGCGCTTGAGGCCCGGCACCCACAATGGCGATATCGATTGATTCTGGAAGCGTGGCTGTCGGTGAAGTTTCGTGCAGATGGCGTTCGGAAGTCGCTTGAACCATTGACAGAGCTTGGTGTTGTAATGAGAATGATAATCATTCTCATTTTATCGCCAGTACGCGAGCAACAAGGCCGCTCAGACGAGTCAATCAGCCGCAAATCAAACTCCTCA
>JBCBVC010000059.1:0-22982 GCA_039817845.1 Cyanobacteria bacterium J06642_2 | reverse complement strand
AGTTGTCATTGAAAAAGTCCTTGAGAAAGAAAGGATGATGCCACAAATGTAACGCAATACATTGCGAAATGTAAAGCCGTGGGGCGATAACTTCTCCCTCTCACTGCCGTAACTTTTCTAAATGGGTTGATTTTTTTAGAAGCGCGCTCCTTCTCCTTGATGTAACTCTCTGGCGTCAGGAGCTCTACTGGCCTGCGACTCGCCCCAGACGTACATTTGGTGCGAACTCATGTCGGTGTCATTGGAATGACAAAATCAACTGGAAGACAAGAAAAAGATATATAACTTAATATTTCTGTTACATTTATCTGTGATGGTCGCAAGGCTAGCTTTCGGGGCATCCCGTGAGGAGGACTCTTGCAACTTAGAAAATCAGATGGGTTTATCAAGCCTTTGAAAAAAGGCTCTGGGCCAAGTGGGCGGAGGCTTGCAGGCCGAGTTCGAGAGTTATCTCTCGACGCTGCTCATGGCCAGGTGGGAGATATTGGGAGAAGAGTACGTGTGACTGAAGTAAGCGCTCGCGCTTCTGACGACTTCTCGCGGCAGTTGGAAAGTCAGGCGATCGCGATTGTTGCTTATCAATTATGGACGCCGCTGTCGGTCATTCAGGCCTGTTTAGAATTGTTGAGACCTTCTGAAGAGGATTTGACAGCCGAGAAACAGCTCATGCTGAGGCTGGCACTGCAGGAAGCTGCTGGGCTAGAGGAGCTGATTCGCGAATGTTTGACGTTTTTCAACGTGATGGAATCTTCGGAGAGTTCTGAGGAGTTGCAGAGAGCTTGTCCTCTGCTGCCGTCGTCAGAGTTATTGCGCACTGCGTTGCTGGAGGCGCGCGCGCAGCGACTACGCTCGGTTTCCTCAGTCTCAAACTTAAAACAGCAGGATGAAAGCGGCCTGGAGCTGGTTGAATCGGCAAAGACAGATGAACCTGTTATGGAGACTACGCGGCTTGCTGAGGCTGTCGGCTCGACTGAGTATCTCAAACGGTTGCGCAAAAAGTCGATCGCTATCGTGGGTCACGAGCTACGAACGCCATTGTGTTCGCTGCAGGTGTGCTTAGAAACATTTGCCAGCGAGCAGCATGTTTCCGAAGAAGTGCGCCAGACGTTGCTAGACCTGACGCAGGCCGATCTGACACGATTGCACCAGCTAATGCAGCAGTTTTTCACGCTGGCCCGTCTAGAAGAGGGATTAATGCTGCAGGAGCGAAGCGTCGTGGATTTGCAGAAAACGCTCGACCTCGTCTTAACAAGCATTCAAACGCAGCAGAGTGGCGATCTCCCTTCAATTCGGACAAGCGTGCCGAGATCGCTACCTTTGCTACGGGTGGACGAAGACAAGCTGATCTTTGCCTTAAGTCAGCTGTTGCACAATGCCTGCCAATTTACGGGAGCTGAAGGAAAGATTGCAATTGAGGCGCAGCCCTACGTGCCTGCAGTTCGGGAGCAGTTGTTATCGAGTCACGCTGCTATGGTCGAGATTGTGGTGGCAGACACCGGCTGTGGCATCCAACCTGAGCGACTCGAACGAGTGTTTGACTGCTTTTATCAAGAAGAAGATTTTCTTCACCGTACGGTGGGAGGTACGGGCATTGGTTTGTCAATCTGTCGCAAACTAATTGAGGCGATGGGGGGCAAAATTTGGGCTCAATCTTTGGGAAAAGCCATGGGGAGCTGTTTTCACATCATTCTGCCGACGGCAACCGTTCGAGCCCAGACATTAGTGATTTGACAGCAGCGATTTAGATGTAGCGTTGATAGATTGTCAAATGCCGTGGGCTAGGTCAGGTAGTGATTGCCCGGTAATGTACGCGGTACAGAAGTCGAAACGTCTTGGAAGCGCTGTAAGTTCACCAGGGTAAGCGGCTGCCGTCCCACGAGAAGAAATGGCCGCTATCAGATTCTTCTAATCCGTCGATGACGGTAAGTAGCTGTCGAGTTGTTCGTTCAACGGAAAAGAGCTTTTCGGGAGGGACGTTCTGCTGAAAGGGCTTAGAAAGACGCGTGTCGGTTGTGCCGGGATGCAAGGTAACGACGATCGCTTGCGATCGCTTGCGCCGGTACTCAATGGCTGCCGTTCTCATCAACATATTTAGTGCGGCTTTGGAGGCTCGGTAGCCGTACCAGCCTCCAAGTCCATTGTCGCCAATGCTACCTAACTTGGCTGAGAGACTGGCAAAAACAGAGCGCTCCTCGTGCTTCAAAAGTGGAAACACGTGCTTGGCCAGAACGATTCCAGCAATGCTATTGATCTGGAAATATTGTGCCAATTGAGCGACATCGATTTGGCGCAAGCTTTTCTCTGGCTGCACGGTTTCGTTATGTAAAAAACCAACGCAGTTGACGACCAGATGAAGTTTTGACGTCACGGATTGAATCGACTGTACGCTAGCAGCCATTGCGGTTTCTTCTGTCGGATCGAGCTGGAGACAATGTAGGCGTTGAGGTTGATGGATTAACTCGTCGAGCAATGCGGTTGAGACCTCCGCTCGTCGATAGGTGGCGAAGATATGCTCGAATTCCGCTCGCGCTAGCAACTGGCGAACGAATTCAAGGCCGATTCCACGATTGGCACCGACCACAAGTGCGCTGGCATGGGGAGTAGTGGCAAAAGAGGACATATAAAGCAGTGACGAGCCATCCGGTTCGGATTCTAGCGTTCGGTTACCTTGTTTTAGGGCAAGCCCCACTCAGCTGCCCGTTTATCGAGCCAACCCGAGTCTTTCCATACGTTCATCTGTTGGTGAATGCGGCGGCGTAGGTCAGACGTCTCAACCCCCCTAGGCATAGCGATCGCTAGCCCCGCCCTCGACAACTTGGGTGAAAGTACGGAAATGCCTGGTTCTTCTAGTGCCCATCCTGTCAAGACAGAAATATCGCCAGCCATTCCAGCAACGTCACCCGCTAAGACCAGCTCGGCTCCTTCCTGATAAGACGTAACTTCAACTAGTTCAAGCTCGGGAAGCACGGCCTGCAATACTCCGATCGCGCTCGAACGAGTGAGAACGGCAACGCGCTCGGTGCTCAGCTGCAGGGCAGAAGCGGGGGCCTGGTCTCGTGGCATAGCAATTGCAGCGCCGTCGAAGTAGTAGGGAGAGCTGAAATCGACGAGACGAGAGCGATCGGCGGTTAACGTCAGCTGAGCAATGGCCACGTCAACCTCGCCCAGCACGACGGATTCCAGACGCTCGATATTAGTAACCGGAATCAATTCGACCGCATTTGAATTGCCAAGGAGTTCTTTCGCAAGTTCGCGAGCGATATCAATTTCAAACCCAACCAGTTCTCCCGCTTCATTGCGAAAGCCTAGAAGCGGCAGATTGTCTTTGACCGCAACTCGCAACCTTCCGTCTTTAGCGATATCGGCCCAAGGTCGAGCAAGGCCCGGGATTGCTAGTATCCCGCTCAGCCAGGCGATCGCCACAAATACAAAAGAACTCTCCCGAATGAATGCGCCGGGAGAGAACAAAATCTTCATGGATTCGGTTACTTAAGAAGCTTTGTTTGCGGTTTCGACCACTTTGGCAAATGCAGAAGGATCGGCCATGGCCATCTGAGCCAACATCTTACGATTGAGGGCAATGTCGGACTTCTTGAGCGAATTCACAAGCGTGCTGTAATTTACGCCGTTTTGCCGAGCCGCAGCATTGATGCGAGCGATCCACAAGCGGCGGAAGTCGCGCTTGCGATTGCGGCGATCGCGATACGCATAACGCAACGCCTTCATCACTTGCTGGTTCGCAGTGCGGAATAGCTTGGAGTGCGAGCCAACAAAACCTTTGGCCAATTTTAGGATTTTCTTGCGACGCTTGCGGGCGACGTTGCCGCGTTTCACTCGAGCCATGACTTTCCGATGTAGTTACTTGTAAAGGACGGGGTTGTACTGCACAGGCGGCGGCTACTTGAACATAAATCGGCTTGTAAGCAGACCACCGAGATGAAAAACTCAACGCTGATAAGGGAGCTGGAGCCGCACGTTTTCTGCCTCAGATTCGCACACTAAGGAAGTCCCTGCCAGCTTGCGCTTGCGCTTAGTCGTTTTATGTTCGAGCAAATGGTTATGGCCGGAGCGGCGGCGAACAATTTTGCCTCGGCTCGTAATCCGGAAGCGTTTGGCCGTAGCTCTTCGAGTCTTTAACTTAGGCATGATAGACATGTAACAGCACGGTCTAACATAATAAGCTCACAGCCAGTCGTGGTGCAAGCATTATTATGTTGTTCGACAGCATTTAAGCTGAAGTGAAGCATTTTAGGCAAGAACGAATAGCGCTCAGTTTGACTGGAAGCATAGCCGGAAGCAGATTCTAGCCGATTTAGCTGCCTACAGTCGCTTGATACTCGATCGGGCAACACTCGTGGTGTCTGCGCCGAGTTTCAGTTTGCGATGTGATGCCTTCGATTGCTTATTAAGTAAGTAAAGCGATCGCCAGTTCAAATTTCTGACGTTTGCCGCCAACCGAAACGAGCAAGCATCGTTCTCTCAAAATAGTTCTGCACCGTTCGCTACGATTGAATATCTATTATTAATATTCTTTTCATGCCGCATGAAAAATGGCCATTTTCTGGTCTTAAAGTACGGAAGCCGTAATAAACGCCCAGTTTGTCGGCTGCGCAATGAACCTCTGCAAGCGCTTTAGGGATGTAACGCCAAGCCTCAACTGACAGAAACCTGGCAGATATGGGTCGAACAACTGATGCTCTAGCCGCAGAAAACCTCTATAACCCTGACTTCATTGACGTTTAAGCTGCTTTCATATCGACAGAGACATATATTCTATACTTATGCCAATAATAAACAAAATAATATTTTCTTATGTACGCGCAGTGATACGTTATTACCTAGCGGCAACGCCAAACATTCATCCGCTCGGATATTTGTGGACATCTGTTTGTTGAGACAGCCTTGTTTTTGCGATCCATTTGCAAGCATAAAGTCTCTGTAACTGCGTGCAAACAAAGTTAACTCAGGCCGTTAAAGGTTGTGGGTTAGCGTATTTGATGAGCGGAAAAATACTGTTTTTATTTTGCCTTGAAGCTAGGCATTCGAACTAGTTTCGGTCAAAGCTTCTTGCAAAGACTCAGCAAAGAGCGAGGTAGTACTGACGTGTCTTACTCACAAACTAGAACCCAGTCCAAGGCTGGGTTTGACTCAGGGGTCAAAGACTACAAGCTGACCTATTACACCCCCGATTACACGCCCAAAGATACAGATATCTTGGCGGCATTTCGCGTCACGCCTCAGCCGGGTGTACCGATTGAAGAGGCGGGTGCGGCAGTGGCGGCTGAGTCCTCCACGGGTACCTGGACGACGGTGTGGACGGACTTGTTGACTGACTTGGATCGCTACAAGGGTCGTTGCTACGACATTGAGCCCGTCCCCGGCGAAGATAACCAGTTTATGTGCTACGTGGCTTATCCTCTCGACTTGTTCGAGGAAGGCTCCGTGACCAACATGCTTACCTCTATCGTGGGTAACGTGTTTGGCTTCAAAGCCCTGCGCGCCTTACGCCTAGAAGATCTTCGCATTCCGGTGGCTTACCTCAAGACCTTCCCCGGTCCTCCCCATGGCATTACGGTCGAGCGCGACAAACTGAACAAGTACGGTCGTCCGTTGTTGGGCTGTACGATTAAGCCCAAGTTGGGTCTGTCGGCGAAGAACTACGGTCGGGCAGTGTACGAATGCTTGCGCGGCGGTTTGGATTTCACTAAGGATGACGAGAATATCAACTCGCAGCCGTTCCAGCGCTGGCGCGATCGCTTTACATTTGTGGCCGATGCCATTCATAAGGCCCAAGCCGAGACGGGCGAGGTTAAGGGTCACTATCTCAACGTCACTGCTTCAACCTGCGAAGAGATGCTGAAGCGGGCTGAATATGCGAAAGAGTTAGGCATGCCCATCGTCATGCACGACTTTTTGACCGCTGGTTTCACCGCCAACACTACACTGTCGAAGTGGTGCCGCGACAACGGGTTGTTGCTCCACATTCACCGTGCTATGCACGCCGTGATCGACCGACAGCGGAACCACGGCATGCACTTCCGCGTTTTGGCTAAGTGTTTGCGCATGTCCGGTGGCGACCACATTCACACGGGTACGGTGGTTGGAAAGTTGGAAGGCGATCGCGCTTCTACTTTGGGCTTCATCGACTTGCTGCGAGAAGATTATGTCGAGCAAGACAAGTCTCGCGGCGTTTACTTCACTCAAGATTGGGCTTCGATGGGCGGCGTGTTTGCCGTTGCCTCTGGCGGTATTCACGTGTGGCACATGCCTGCACTGGTGGAGATCTTCGGTGACGATTCTGTGCTCCAATTCGGCGGCGGTACGTTGGGTCACCCCTGGGGTAACGCACCTGGTGCAACCGCAAATCGCGTGGCTCTGGAAGCATGTGTCCAGGCTCGTAACGAAGGCCGCAACTTGGCTCGCGAAGGTGGCGACATCATCCGTGAAGCCGCTAAGTGGTGCCCTGAGCTGGCCGTAGCTTGCGAAGCTTGGAAGGAAATCAAGTTCGAGTTCGAGACGATGGACAAGCTGTAAATCCAGCTTGGGTGTGTGGGTTCGATCGTCTGTTTTGACGCTGTTTTCAGCTATCCCACAGGCAAACATCGAACTCGCTCCTCGTTCGCATTCGAAGTTGAAGCTAGAGGCTATGTTTTTCGGAACAGCCGTTTCCCCTTGAAGACTATGGATAGTAAGCTCATCGCGAAGGCAACCGCCAAGGTGCTGATCAGCTACTTGACTTACCAGGCCATGCGGACGGTGGTGAATCAGTTGCGAGAAACGAATCCAGGTGAGGCCATTTGGCTGGGCAGCTTTTCTCCCGCTGATACGTTGCAAGACGGCGAGGCCTATCTCCAAGCCTTAATGCAAGAGCGCAAGAACCTAGCCCTTCGCATTATGACGGTGCGCGAACATTTAGCTAATGAGATCGTTGATTTTTTGCCAGAGATGACCCGCACGGGCATTTTGCAAAACAACACGGATCATCGGCGACGTATGTTGGAGCGCATGACGCAGGTTTTGCCAGAAGCAGAAGCACCCGAAGAAGAGCGATTGTCGGCAGAGTCTCAGCCCGAAACTCGAGTTGAAGGTGACGACGATTCTGACGAGGCGATCGCTACCTAATTCCTTCTTTTCAGAGATCGATCATTCATTCACGTACTAGAGGAGCAATCCCGTGAGAACGTTACCGAAAGAGCGGCGTTACGAAACCATGTCTTATCTGCCGCCGCTGAGCGACGCGCAGATCAGCAAACAGATTGAATATATCTTGACCCAGGGCTTTATTGCTGCGGTGGAATTCAACGATACGGCTGAGCCGACCGAATCCTACTGGACGCTGTGGAAGCTACCCCTTTTCCGCGCAACCCATACCCAAGACGTGTTAGAGGAAGTACAAGAGTGCCGCTCGGAGTACCCCAATAGCTATATCCGCGTGGTCGGTTTCGACAACATTAAGCAGTGCCAGGTGGCTAGTTTCATCGTGCACAAGCCCCGCAGCTTCTAAACTTCGAACGTTGAGTTTGCGGGAAGGGGAGGAGCTATTTGCGGTCTCCCCTTTTCCGGTGAGGAGCGTTCGGACTATTAGCGATCGGTTGTCGGTTGTTAGGCGCTTGGGTTTCGATGCCGCGCAGTTGCTGAGGGCTGCCGAGATATTACCCGCCAGATATTGATTCACCACGGAGACGAACTATGCCATCTAGCAGTACCAGCTCAATCGCCGACCTGCAGCGATCGCTGGAGCTGGCCATTCGGCAGGGCAGCCGCTTGAGTTTGGAAATTGCAAATCCGCGTCAGAAGGCGCGCAACAGTTGGCGGACGTGGAGCTGGTCGAGTCCACCTCGGTCTGTAGCAGCGGCGGTTGAGGGGATCAAGGCATGTCAGGCAGAAAATCCCGGTAACTACGTTAAAGCGATCGCTTACGATCCATCTGCGCAATCGCGCTCGATGGAAGTGATGTTGGCACCGAATGCCGACTTGGGGGCAGTGCGCAGCAACGGCACAGTTTCCACTTCCAGTAGCAATGGCAGCGCCTCTAGTTCGTACTCTGCCCCAGCGTCCCGCAATGGAGTGTTAGCCGTCTCCAAAGAACTCGATTTGGGGCGCGTGCTGGATGCGGCATTACGACAGGGCCAACGATTGAGTTTGGAAATTGCCAACCCGCGTCAGAAAGCCTGCAATAGCTGGCGCACCTGGAGCTGGCCTCACCCTCCGCACTCGGTCAATGATGCGGTGGCAAGTATTGAAAAGTGTCAGTCGGAGAATCCGACCAGCTTTATCAAAGCAATCGCCTACGACGCCAACACGCAATCGCGCTCGATGGAGTTTATCTTGGCACCCGGCAAAACGCCTGAGGTGAAGATGTCCAGCGATCGCCACGGTACTGCTTATCGTTTGCCAAACGCGAATTCGATGAGTTTGGATGGCGCGCTGGCTGCTGTATTCCAGTCGGGCTATCGCCTTAGCGTTGAAATTGCGAATCCACGCCAGAAAGCGTGCAATAGCTGGCGGACTTGGAGTTGGCCGCAGCAGCCCCATTCGGCAGCCAATGCTATGTCTGGTGTCAAGCAATGCCAGTCGGAAAATCCAACGAGCTATCTGAAGCTGGTGGGCTACGATCCGCACACGCAAACGCGATCGCTCGAACGTATCATTGAGCCGCTTCAGAATGGTGTAGCCAGACTCGCCCCTGCTCCCGCTGCGGCTTCTGCTCCGAGTTCGCCTGCTTCTAGCAGTTCCGGTAGTTACGGCAGCAGTCAGAACTGGTCGTCATCGAAGCCCTCATCAGCTCCGAGTGCCGATGTCAGCCGGATTTTAGATGGCCCAATTCGTCAGGGCCACCGCCTTAGCCTGGAAGTGGCTAATGCGCGTCAGAAGGCTCGCAAAAGCTGGCGGACGTGGAGCTGGCCGACGCCTCCACGAACAGTGGCTGACGCGATCGCGGGGATTCGCGCTTGCCAGAGCGAACATCCCGGCAGCTACGTGAAAGTGATTGCTTACAACGCCAAGGCTCAAGGGCGATCGCTAGAGCACACGATCGCTCCATAAGCACAGGTGAAAGTGATTCGCTGAGTGGCATTCGACCCCTCTAGAAATGCTACGATTTGGCGGAGTTGGCGAAGATCTCGAATCGCGATACAACATTAAGGCTGTGGCAGTGCGTTTGTCCTGTCACGGTCTTTTAAGTCTTCGTGGCTTTTTGGGGCGGCTTTGGTGTTTACGGCTCAAGCTGAACTCCAAACGACGACGTATTTATTGGAACGCTGACATGGTGGCATCAACAGGTTTGGGCGGGCGATCGCATTACTGCGGCACGGTGGGTCTCGATTTAGTGGGCGAGAGCGTGACGCTGTACGGCTGGATCGATCGCCGACGCGACCACGGCGGCGTTATCTTTTTGGATTTGCGCGATCGCACTGGCATCATCCAACTGGTGAGCGACCCAACGAAAACGCCTGCCACCTACGAGATAGCGGGGGACGTGCGCAATGAATATGTCATCAAAGTAACCGGAACGGTTCATCGACGCCCCGACGAGTCTTTGAATCCACGCTTGGCGACGGGCGAGATCGAAATTTACGCTGACCAGCTCGAAATCCTCAACCGGGTTTCGCAGCAGCTTCCGTTCGTGATCTCTTCGGCAGAAGGGGATGAGGAGAAGTTAGCAGCGCGGGAAGAATTGCGCTTGCGCTATCGCTATTTAGATCTGCGGCGCGAGCGGATGGCGGGTAATTTGCAGCTGCGCCATCAAGTAGTAAAGGCAATCCGGCGGTTTTTGGAGAACGAAGAGAGCTTTACGGAAGTTGAAACCCCGGTGTTGACGCGATCGACGCCGGAAGGGGCGAGAGATTTCATTTTGCCCAGCCGCGTCAATCCTGGGATGTGGTTTGCACTACCCCAGTCGCCGCAGCTTTTCAAGCAAATTCTGATGGTATCGGGAGTCGATCGTTACTATCAAATCGCCCGCTGCTTCCGGGATGAAGACTTGCGTGCCGATCGTCAACCAGAATTTACGCAGCTCGACATGGAAATGAGCTTTCTGTCGCAGGAAGAGATTCTTGATTTGAACGAGCGCTTAGTCTGTCACGTCTACAAAACCGTGAAGGGTGAAGACTTGCCCCGTCCATTTCCACGGTTGACCTATGCGGAGTCGATGGAGCGGTTCGGCTGCGATCGCCCCGATACTCGCTTCGGTCTGGAACTGGCTGATGTGTCAGCAGCGTTTGAAAACACGGGCTTCAAAATTTTCGCTAGCACGCTGAAGAAAGGCGGCATTATCAAAGCGCTGCCGATTCCTAACGGTAACGGTGCGATCTCGAATACGCGGATCAAGCCGGGTGGGGATCTGTTTACGCTGGTGACGCAGTACGGTGCGGGCGGTTTGGCGTTCGCACGGGTGCGGGATGGCAACGAGATCGACACGATTGGAGCGTTGAAGGATAGCCTCACGGACGAGAGCATTCAAATTTTGTTGGAGCGTACAGGAGCTGAGCCGGGAACGCTGCTGCTATTCGGGGCTGGGGAAACGGCGATCGTGAATGAATCGCTCAACCGCTTGCGCCTTCATTTGGGCAAAGAATTAGGGCTGATTCCAGAAGGCAAAACCAATTTGCTATGGGTAACGGATTTCCCCATGTTCGAGTGGAATGCAGATGAAAAGCGCTACGAAGCGTTGCATCATCCTTTCACCGCGCCCAATCCTGAGGACATTGACGATCTAACTACAGCGCGGGCACAAGCTTATGACATGGTGTGGAATGGCACTGAAATTGGTGGCGGCAGTTTGCGGATATATCAGCGCGACGTACAGGAAAAAGTGTTCGAATGCATTGGCTTGTCGGATGAAGAAGCTCGCGAGAAGTTCGGCTTCTTGTTGGATGCATTTGAATTCGGTACGCCTCCTCATGGCGGTATTGCCTACGGTTTAGATCGCCTCGTGATGCTGCTTGCTGGCGAAGACTCGATCCGCGACGTGATTGCTTTTCCGAAAACGCAGCAGGCTCGCTGTTTGCTAACCGATGCTCCCGCTGGAGTAAGCGACCAACAATTGAAGGAACTCTTCGTCGCTTCCACCTACGAACCAGATGATGAAGACTAACCTTTGCAGAGGCCTGTCAGTTCAATCCATGAATTGCGAGAGTCTCCCAATGAGCAGCACGGGAAACTCTCGCGAAGAATCAAACATTTTCCTCTCAAGCTGTTTACGAGCTGTTCAGACACATGGAAAATATGTAAGTTCTGGTGCGTTCCAATCTCGATATCTTGGCCGCACTAATGGGTGACCTCAGGGACAGCGACAACGGGAAGCCAGATGGGAAGAGCACTTACATCAGTGCCTCAGTTCTTCGAAGCTGATTCCGCAATGCCATTCAATGCATTTCCGATGTTTTCAATGACTTCCTCACAGCCTTCGATGTCGTGCCTTGCTTCCAAATACGCGGGATCGTTATAGGAAATCCAAACCTGGCCTTCTTCATCCTCCCAAATCAGAGCTTTCTGGGGTAGGTCGATCGCCACGCTTTGCTGACATTGCATCAGCGGACTGCCTACTTTAGGGTTGCCAAAAATAATTAACTCCGTATCACGCAGCTCGATGCCGACCCCAGCAGCTGCCTCGGAATGCTTGATGCGGTTAAAGAGTGTCAATCCCTTCTCTTCTAAGATACTTTCCATGCGGTTGGCAGTTTCTTCCACTTCAAACTCACTTTGGACATTAACGAGTCCTTCTGCTGCAACTGCTGGAGCTGCCACGAACGCGATCGCTGCTGCCACAAGGAATGTACGTTTCATCATATCTCCCAGAATGGATGTTCGAGTTGGCTAGGTGATTATGATGACGTACTCAGGTCACCATGAGTTTCATCGCATCAGCAAACTAGTTCAATGGTCCTGGCGTACTGCACGCTCTACCCGTCTAACTACCTCAGTTCGACAGTAATGTAAAAATTGTCGCTATGAATTCAAGATTAGCAATCCCCATCGAATTTATTGGCTGATAACGCGATCGCGGCCCTCGCGTTTAGCCATATACATGGCTGCATCAACCCGCTGAATGAGTGTATTCATTGAGTCTGTTGAGGTTAGTCGCGTAACGCCAAACGATGCGGTCACTTTCCCGACGGGGTCAATCGGTTCATTTGAAATCGCTAATCTTAAATTTTCAGCAATCCCATACAGAGCTCTATCACCAACCCCTTTCACCAAAACGAGGAACTCTTCTCCGCCCCAACGAGCCATCAGATCGTCTTTTCGTAACATAGACTTACATCGTTCAGATACCTGACAAAGCACGATATCTCCGACATTATGACCGTAGCGATCGTTAATCTGCTTGAAGCGATCGATATCAAATAAAATCGCTCCTGCATTCATATCTTTTTGCGCAGCAAAATTCGCAAACATCATTTCCGTTGCACGTCGATTATAAAGCTGAGTGAGTGGATCTCGCTCGGATATTTGTCGCATATGCTCGCGTTCGCTTTGCAGTACAGAGAATCTCTTTTCCAACCCTCTATACGCCGGAACGAGAACCGAGATCGCAGCCATAACTGGACCGAGCGTTACTACCAAATCTAATCCGCGAGGCGAAAACAGTTCGCCAGGATGCAAAAATAAATAACTCAAAATGGGTAAGGCAATCAATATCCAGGACACGATGCCAAGCATTAATGCTTGGTTTGGTCGCGCAAAAATAAACATATTCACGATCACTACCAACGGTATAGAACTCAGAGGGGGCAGTGTTTCAATAAGCTCGACATCTGGACTTAATGCAGCCTGTAGAGTGAAATACCAAGTCGGAATAAATGTGATACCTATAATCGTGGCTGACGCGATCGCAATGACTTTTGTCAAACTATCTGGGTTTCGGTATAGATATATCAGCAAGATAAGGTTGATAATACCGATAACAGGTGGAAGAATAGAGTTAATGAGCAGCGAGTCGGGCTCCAGATAATGCAGCCCAGTCACGATCGCAGATCCCAAAACGACTAAAGCAAGCAGAAGCATTGCTGCTTTACGAATGAAGCGATCTCGTGGGTTTTGAATGGAATACATACACCATCAGAGAAAATATTGATGTTCTAAATAAAAAGAACGAATTTTATATTAACGCTTTGCAGTGAATGAATAGTCATTAAATTGATGATTTGAATATAAGGATTATCTCTTCATCAATGCAATTGTCGTATCTCCGTGTCAGAACTGAGTGACATAACTTGTCGATGTATGCATTGTTTGCAATGTGGGAAACCGCTTGCTGACGCACTTCTAAGGTAATTCTTAAGACTGCTGACATGCCGCTTGTGACGAGTTCCGCTAGCTCTCACAATGAAGACTGGCGGTGGACAATGGTTGCTTGTGGCATTTTTTTGGTTAGTTGTCGGATTCGCGCTGCTCGTAGGCGGTGGGGAAAGCTTGGTACGCGGTTCGGCAGGACTGGCTCGCAAACTGTCCATTCCGCCACTCATTATCGGTATGACCGTAGTGGCCTTCGGTACGTCGGCTCCCGAAATGGTGGTCAGCATTTTGGCCGGCTTGAAAGGTCAGGACGATCTGGCGATTGCCAATGTCATCGGTAGCAACATCTTCAATACCCTGATGGCGTTGGGTTTACCCGCGATCGTGGCTCCGATCAGTATTGCTGCTAGTGTGATTGCCCGCGAACTTCCCATTCTGTTGGTACTTTCTCTAGTGACTTCCATTATGGCGGCTTGGGGATTGGAACTCGATCGGATCGAGTCTGGGATTTTGTTTGTCGGCCTGCTCGTTTTCATTGTCTACAGTGCTTTGAGCAGTCGAGCCGAATCAAAAGAGGTTCAGTCCGAATTCGAGCAAGTTGGAGAAGAGGAAAGCGCGTGGCTGCTGCCTTTTTTAATCGTCGTGGGCGGTGGCGCTCTAGTCGTAGGGGCGCGCTTGGTAGTTCACGGCGCTGTCGCGATCGCGACCAGCTTTAATATCGCCCCAGCCATCATTGGGTTGACGATTGTGGCGATTGGCACGTCGCTACCTGAGCTGATGACTTCCATGGTTGCAGCCTACAAGGGTGAAGGTGATATTGCGACGGGGAATGCTTTAGGTAGTTGCGTATTTAACTTGCTAGGCGTGCTGGGGATGGCTGGATCGATCGAACCCTTGCGAATTTCTCCAGAAATGGTGTGGTACGACTTACCGTGGATGGTGATGACTGTTTTGTTGCTGTTTCCTCTAGTGTTCACGCAACGCAAAATTACTCGTTGGGAAGGTGTCCTTTTGGTCGGGCTCTACGTCTTGTACATGACCTGGCTGGTTGTGCGCTCGGGGATTGCGCTTTAGGTTTGCGCTGGGAAATTGCCTCGCCGTACGTCAGCGCTGAACTGTTCGACGGCGTTTGCGATCGCTTCTTGCAAATTGGCATAGGCCTTAGCAAAGGGAGGAATGCTATCTGACAGTCCGAGCAAATCGTGGGTGACGAGAATTTGGCCGTCGCAGTCCGGGCCAGCCCCAATTCCAAAAATAGGAATAACCAAGCTTTCAGATAGGTAGCGACCGACTTCTGCTGGAACGTGTTCGAGTACGAGGGCAAAGGCTCCTGCTGCTTGTAAGGCTTTGGCTTCGTCCAATAGGCGATCGGCCGCTTCTTCAGTGGTTCCTTGGCGCCGGAAGCCACCCGTTTGATGCAGGGCTTGTGGAGTCAGGCCGATGTGACCCAAAACGGGAATGCCAATCTGCACGATCTCCGCCACCGTTTCAACCATTGCGGGATAGCCGCCTTCTACTTTCACTGCCGAGACACCTGCTTCTTTGAGCAATCGCCCGGCGGCGAGCAATGCTTGCTCGCGGCTGACGTGATAGGTCAGAAACGGTAAGTCAGCCACGACAAACGCTCGTTCCACGCCACGCCGAACGGCGGCACTGTGATGAATCGTTTCTTCCAGTGTTAATGGCAGGGTGTTCGAATATCCCAAATTGGTCATGGCGAGGCTGTCGCCTACCAAAATGAGGTCAACTCCCGCGCGATCGAGGGCGCGAGCGATCGCGAAATCCGCTGCGGTCAGAGCCACTAACTTTTGTCTTGCTTGCTTGGCTTTAACGAAGTGATGAATCCGAATGGGCTTCATGATGACGACTCCAGCTGTAGCTCTTGCCCCGCCCCAATCCTACTCTGAGGAGTTCTGGAATCTGAGGTATTGCAGATGTCAAGCTGCTTAGGACATTTTTGCTAGCTAGAATCCAGTTGCTGGCAAAGAGCGCTGCTGGCAGTGATTATTAGTCTTGACTCCAACGTCAAGCGCTATAGCGGGATTGCGATCTCCTGGAGAATCGGGCAGAGTGAGAGCGCAGGGTGGAATGATGATGGGTTAGCAAAACGCATGTTGCCCCAAATCGTATTGGCGTCGCAGTCTCCCGCGCGTCGTAAGTTACTCGAAACCGCTGGTTTAAAGTTCGACGTCCGGCCCAGTCACTTTGATGAAGATCGCATTCAGAGTGACAATCTGGCGCAATTGGTCGAGACGCTAGCGCTCAAAAAAGCCGAAACCGTTGCAGCTCAAGTGACAGAACCCGCCCTCGTCATCGGTGCGGATTCGCTGTTTACCCTTGAAGGCGAAGTTTACGGCAAGCCAAAAGATGCGGCTGAAGCCTTGTTGAGGCTGCATCACATGCAGGGCAAGATGGGCGAGTTGTTGACCGGACATGCCCTCATCGATACGAAGCGATCGCGCCAAGTTAGTCGGGTGCGAACAACCGCAGTTCATCTAGCTCCGATGAATGATGCGGAAATCCGGCACTACATTGCCACGGGGGAGCCGATGGCTTGTGCTGGGAATTTTGCCCTCGAAGGTTATGGTGGTGTCTTTGTGGATCGAGTGGAAGGGTGTCACACCAACGTTATCGGTCTTAGCTTGCCGTTGCTGCGCCAAATGTTTGCCGCATTGGACTATGACATTACCGATTTTTGGTAATGGATTTTAGGCGGTGACAAATTTTGGATAAGGGTCATTTGCAATTGCGCAAATATCGATTGAAAGCTCGTAATGCTACGCTCGAGCCTTCTTTCCACGCCAGATCGACATATTGCGGCACCAATGTCTTGACGGGGATCTCGGGAAAAAGGAGACATAATGCGAATTTCTCCTGTGGTGCCGTAAAACTCAACTCGGAGTCCGGCTCGATCCCGATGCTGTTCCAAAAGTTGTTCGTAGTCGTCCCACGTTTGTTGGCGCAGGACGATTTCGCTGCCAGGAGCTAGGTCGATGGTGTCTTTCGTTAATGTTGGCAACATGACAGCGAACCTCGAATCCATATTTCACTGGCCCCGCTCTCAGTATAGAAAGCCCAGCGCGGCTACTTTGGCTACAAGCTAGAGTGAAGCCAAGTTGACAGTCCGAGAATGGAAACGTGCCCACACCTGCAAGCGAGCGTCGTTCGGGAACTCGCTCCTGGAAATGTAGTTGGAGCGCGCGGATTGCAGTGGGAGCAATTGCGATCGCCGCAATAATTCGTTCGATCCCTTATGCCATTCCTATTCGGGCGGCCGATCTGGTGCAAGACGATCGGGCGGTGACATTGACCGATCGCCAGGGTGCTTATCTGGGAACGCTACTCAGCCGCGATCGCGAGCACACGGCAGTAGTGGCACTGGACGACGTGTCTAACGCCTTCAAGCAGGCCATTTTGGCTGCGGAGGACGGCCGATTTTATCAACACGGGCCATTGGATTTGCGCGCGATCGTTCGGGCTACGTGGCAGTTAGCTCGTTATCGCCGCGTGGTGAGTGGAGCTTCCACGGTGACGATGCAGCTGGCGTCGATGCTCGATCCCGCCCCGCGCACGCCTGCCGCGAAGCTGCAACAAGTGTGGCAGTCTTGGCGATTGGCGGCCGGGATGACTCGCGATCAAATTTTGCACGCTTACGTCAATCGCTTGCCCATGGGGGGCAACATCTACGGCGTGGAAGCGGCAGCGCAGCTGTATTTTGGGATGTCAGCGAGCGATTTGGATGTGACCCGAGCCAGTTTACTGGCGGCATTGCCTAACGACCCGACCCGGCTCAATCCTCATACCGGCTGGGAAGCGTTGAAACAACGACAGGCTTACGTGCTCGATCGCATGGTGGCAGATGGCTATATCTCTCAGGCCCAGCGCGATCGCGCCTACGCAGAGCGACCCCCGCTACAGCCGCGTCAACAAGGTATTGTTGCGGCTCCGCACTTTTTGTTCTGGACCGCCGCAGGATTGTCCGGAGATCGTCCTCCTGTAGTGCGGTTGACGTTGCATTTGGCCTTGCAACAGTTTGTCGAAGTGCAGGTGCGTGAAATCGTACGCATATTGGCGGATCGCGACGTGAAGCATGCAGCTGCTTTAGTCCTCGATCGCCGTTCGGGAGAGGTGTTGGCCTATGTAGGAGCGCCTGACTATTTTGACGGTGCGGGTCGCAATGATGGCGTGCAGGCGTTGCGGCAGCCGGGGTCAACGTTGAAACCCTTTTTATATGCCCTTGCCCTGGAACGGCGCTCGATCCGACCGCAAACCATTCTGGCGGACGTGCCCGTACGCTATGCCATTCCAGGAGCGCGGCTCTATAGTCCGGCTGACTACACAAAGACGTATCAAGGACCGGTTCGGGTGCGGGTGGCACTGGCCAATTCCCTTAACGTTCCGGCTGTCAGGGTGTTGGAAGAGGTCGGTGTGGTTTCATTCCTGGAGCGTTTGCGCGTCTTAGGATTCGAGCATTTGGACCGGCCTGCTGCCCATTACGGTTTGGGATTGGCGTTAGGTAGTGGTGAAGTCAGCCTGTGGGAGTTGGCGACAGCTTATGGAACCATGGCGAGCAAGGGAGACGAATTTGTTCCCGTTGCGATCGCCAATCCTGAAGAACCGCAGACGAACATACCTGCTTCCGTAGGCGCGCCAGATGTGTGGGCATGGGTCACGGACGTACTGAGCGATCGTTTCGCGCGAGCTAAAGCCTTCGGGATTGATTCGGCTTTGACTTTGCCATTTCCAGCTGCGGTGAAAACGGGTACGTCATCTGGTTATCGCGATGCCTGGACAGTGGGATTCACGTCCGAGTATGTGGTAGCAACGTGGATGGGCAACTTCGACGGTGCCCCCATGCAGCAGGTGTCAGGGGCGGCGGGAGCGGCTCCTCTGTGGCATCGCATCATGTTGCACTTGTATCGCGATCGCCTGCCTGCATCGTTAGCAAAGCCCGCTGCCCTGGTGCGGCGTTCGATCTGCGCTTTAACGGGATTGCCCCCTGATAGCGACTGTCCTACCGTTACGAACGAGTATCTCTTCCCAGAAGATGCCGCCGAGTACGATCTTCAAGCCGCAACTCCGCCTCCCTTCGAGCTACCGAGTCGTTATGACGAATGGCTAGCCAATCAACCGCGATCCCCTTTGGCGAGCGAGCAGGTTTCAATATTGTTTCCCCAGCAGGATGACGTATTTCTGCTCAAATCGACCTCTGCCGGAATGGGACAGCAAGTGCAGTTCCAAATTTCTAATCCCAGTGGCGAGACGGTATCTTGGTGGCTCGGCGATCGCCTGATTGCCGAACATAGTGCAGCTGAGGTGTATTGGACGCTGCAACCTGGAGAGTGGACCTTAAGAGTTCAGCAAGGCGATCGCGCTGATGAGGTGACATTTCGCGTCCAGAACGTGCCGCAGCGGCAACAGCGCCAGGGGTTTTCAGTCGCGCCCTAATCAACCATGACTTTGATATTTCGGGCAAGACAGCAGGACCTCTGCGCGAGCTGGGTTTGGGTCACTGAGATGTTCGGCGTAATGCGATGGTTGTCGCGCGCGCCAGCTCATTCAAGAGATCGAGTTAGGATCGAAGTCTAACGCACGTACTGAAGGCCAAAGGTGCCATGACTTTCGACCGCTATAACCGCAATGATGGAACGACAAAACTCATTTTGGCTGGAGGTGGCGCAGTTCTTCTTGCCGCTGCTGTTCTGGCCTTTAAACCGTTTGCGATCGTCCAGGCAGGCGATCGCGGCGTTGTTATGCGTTTCGGTCAGGTGCAAGACGTCATTTTTAATGAAGGACTGCACCCCATCATCCCTGTCGTCAATACAGTTAAATCCCTCAGCGTGCGGGTGCAAAAAAGTGAAATTCAAGCGGCCGCATCATCGCGCGACCTGCAAGACGTAACCACTGACATTGCTGTAAACTGGCATCTCAATCCCGATAAAGTCAATGTCATTTTCCAGCGGATTGGCGATGAGAGCGAAATTGTCAATCGCGTGATTTCACCTGCCGTGATTGAAGTCCTTAAGGCAGCTATGGCGAAGAAAAATGCTGAAGAAATTATCACCAAGCGTAACGAACTCAAACAAGAGATCGATTCAGAGTTGCGCGCGCGCCTATCGGACTATTTCATCGAGGTTGACGATGTCTCGCTAGTCAACTTTAGTTTCTCGCCCGAGTTCGTGCGCGCGATCGAAGCCAAACAAATTGCCGAGCAAGAAGCGAAGCAAGCTGAGTTTGTGGCATTGAAAGCTGAAAAAGACGCGCAGGCTGAGGTGAATCGCGCTCGCGGTCAAGCTGAGGCGCAACGATTGCAACGTGCCACCCTCACGGTCGAGCTGCTTCAGAAGCAGGCCATTGAAAAATGGGACGGTCAGTTCCCGATGGTGTTGGGTGGAGAAGGCGCACTGCCTTTCATCAATATCAGCCCACAGGTGTCCTCTCCTTCGCAGTAGCGCTTTCTCCGGGGCGCATGAAGCTTGGCGCATCTGGAGCGATCTCCATTTACTCATTCGCGAGGTAGACGGAGAAAGATTTGCTCGATGCGTAAAGAACTGAATACAATGATTACAAAACAAATCCGGCGTTAAGCTTTCTGGCCGCGCTAGCCGCATCTGAGAGCATCCAAACGAGCGGAACTTGAAGATTTGTATCTGCTGCATTGAGGTGCATTATGTCCGCTACGACAGAAAAGAAGACTGCAATTGAAATCGCTCCTACCACTGCGCTTCAGAAGACCTATAGGGATGTTCTGGAAACCGTGCCGACGTTCTTTGGTCGCCCTGTCGCTAGCAACGATATCGACGACCCAGCTGAATTGATGGGTTTTCTCGACTGAGCCAGGATTGCTCGAAGGTCTCAAGTCCGTGTCGACCGCCGTTTGAGTTTTCGGCAGCGATCGCAAATGCCACAAGCGTCAGCGTCAGCGTAACCAAATGCGCTCAGGATATGTTGCCATCGGCATCCTCGCGCGGACACGAGGTCTTCTATCTTCATTGACAAGTTGTCGCCCGAGCTAGCTGACGATAGCTGCTGCGGGCGACGTTCGATCTGGAAGTGAAACGGATCGCGCCAGGATAGGCACCTTGCTTGGTGCAGCATTGCTAGCGCGACTTTGACGTCAGCGCCCAGTTCGCGCACAGTACGCTCGTACTCGCCGCTATCAGGAAGCTGACGCAGCAGACGAGCTGCCTGTTGATAATGCTGCTGGGTTTGCTGGCGGAAAAAATCGTGCAGGCGGCGATCGCTGTCGTCCAGCCAGCCGGTGGGCTCTGAGACTAGCATAAGCGCGCGGGCGGGTTTGCCATCGCGACCCGCCCGCCCTACTTCTTGAACGTAGTCTGTCAGCGTTAAAGGTGGTTGATAGTGAAGTACCCAGCGCACCGTCGGTAGATCAACGCCCATGCCGAAGGCATTCGTGCAGACGAGAAATGAGCGTTGTCCTGACAGCCATTCACTTTCCAATTGGCGTCGCGTAGCAGCAGGTAATCCGCCATGATAGAGAGCGGCCGAGAGTCCCTGTTGTGTCAACCACTGACTGAGCTCGCGGCCAGTGACTCGCGTACGCACGTAAACCAGTCCTGACGTACCTCTTTGCTGATGAATGAAATGCAGGCACTGCCGTCGTCGCCCCGCAACTGTCCAAGCCACTTGAATATTGAGGCTGAGATGCGATCGCTGCGGGCTCATTTTCAACTCGAAGGGATCGCGCAATTGCAACACGGATGTCAGCGTTGTGCGTGTTGCGGCATCGGCTGTAGCTGTAAATGCTGCAATGGGAAATGATTTTTGTAAAGCCGTTCTTACGGCGGCCAAACGGCAATAGTCCGGTCGAAACGAACTACCCCAATGCACCAACGTATGTGCTTCGTCCACTATAAGACCGTTGACGATAAAAGCAGGGTGCAGTAGCCGCTGCCAAACAGGCGGACTCAGCAATGTCTCAGGCGATGCATATAACAATCGCAGCTGTTGGCGATCGAGCTGGCTTAAAACACGGCGACGCTGAGTCTGAGACAGCTGACCGTGTAAAGCCGCTGCTGCCAACCCTCTTTGCTGAAGATCGGTGACTTGGGCATTCATTAACGCTATGAGTGGCGAAACTACGAGCGTTAAGCCCCCTTGCATGACAGCGGGGAGTTGGAAGCATAGAGACTTGCCGAAGCCGGTAGGCAGAACGATCAAGCAGTCGCGACTGTCTAATTGGGCTTGAATGACTTCAGCTTGGGGCGATTTCAGGCGATCGTATCCCCAATAGGTTTTGAGATGAGTGCGAATAGATGTCAGTGCATCGGGCATGTCACTGCGCGAGCTAGTTACCCTGCCAGCTGGGCAACGGGAGCATAAGACTCAATGGCTCTCACAAGACTGCTATAGTCAACAACCGGCTTCGCCCACAACTCGTCGGCCAGCGACGCAGCCATCAGGTGACATTTGTCTTCCTCAATGGCATAAGCCGTTACCAGTAAGATCGGTAGATTTGCAGTCTGAGGCTGGGTTTTGAGTACCCGTGACAGATCGGCTCCACTTACCCATTTCCCTTCCCACTTTGCACCAGGAATATTGACGTCCATAAGGACGACGCTGGGCCAACAAGCTTGACAAAGGTCAAACATTTCAGCTGGATCGACTGTTACCCGCACGTCATGACCGCCCAAGCGCCTGAGATACCGAGCAGTCACTTTAGCAATGAGATAATCGTCTTCAACCAACAAAACATTCACACTAACATTCTCCATATGGGAGCTTGGGCTGCATCGAACGGCGATTTCTCCGCGTCGGTTCGGATTTGCCGCAGATGCGAATGCAGAAACAGCTAACAACGCTTACCAGAGCAAAATCGCAACGTTACCTAGGTCTAAGCCGCCTTACAAATGTAGCAAAATACACACTCAAGAACCGCTCGCATTTAAAAATATACACAAAAGCTGCGTAAAACCGCAAGAGGTAAGATGGACACTCTAGGATAGAGAAAACGGCCTGCAGGGAGACAAAAGATCGCCGTGTCTGATTCTAGAACGTCGTTGCAAATTGCTCTGGTATCGGTGGCCACAGAACTCGATACCAATATTGCATCAGAAGCTCGGCTGCGTTGCGATATCGAGACGTTGAATCGGCAGGATGCGACGCGGCCTTGGCAAATGGCTGTATTTGGTCCGATTGGTCACGGTAAGTCGACCCTGCTGAATGCTCTACTCGGTCAACCACTCTTGCCAACCGACTTAATTCCGACAACGGGAACAGCCCTGCGAGTGCGGTATGGCGAGACATTGCGATCGCGCGTTATTTTCTCCGACGGTCGCATTCGAGAGGAATTCGGAGCGGAAGCGATCGCGCAGTATGCCACGCTCGACGACAGTCGTACGATGCGCGCTGACGTGACTGCTGTCGAGGTAAGCTGCCCCCATCCTTTCCTGCAGCGCGGGATTGAGTTGCTGGATCTGCCGGGAACGAACGGGCCCGAGGTGCAAGACGAGCTGATTAAACAGCAGTTATGGGGTGCGGACGTGCTGGTGCAAGTGCTAGACGGTCGCAAATTGATGACTTTGGGCGAGCGCGAACATCTGCGTGACTGGCTGCAAGAGCGAGGGCTGGAAACGGTCGTCTTCGTGGTGAACTTTCTCAATTTGATAGAGGACGCCGATCGCAAAGAAGTGATGCGGCGGATGCGGTTTGTGGCGGAGGGGTTCCGTTCTGAGTGGCCTGCTGATGCAGTGAATGTTTATCGTGTCGATGCGTTACCTGCC
>JBCBVC010000058.1:0-23064 GCA_039817845.1 Cyanobacteria bacterium J06642_2 | reverse complement strand
GTATTGGTTTTGGGGCTCTTCTGGCTGAGATTGTGACATATCCGGCCGTTGAGCCCTTTTCTATGCCCTTGTGTCAGTGGCATTGATCTATCGGTACGATATGAGTTAACTTTCATACTCTACAGTTTGAGCAGCTTTCTTACACTTTTATTCTTAAAATTATCCGTATGATTATGGGTCACCATACTTTACAATTGAGGTCTACCATGCATCGCTAGAATTTTATGAGCCAGTCGACATTACTTGTGACGGGTGGCGCTGGGTTTATTGGCGCAAATTTTATTTTAATGATGCGTCAATATTCACATAGTAGAGTGATTACCCTTGATAAGCTTACCTATGCGGGGCACATTCAAAATTTAGAAGCTGTTAGAGATGATTCGCTTCATACATTTGTTCGCGGCGATATTGGCGATCGCGCCCTCGTTGATTCGCTGCTACGGCAGTATCAACCAAACGCCATAATCAATTTTGCAGCTGAAAGTCACGTCGACCGTTCTATCCTCGCTCCGGCAACCTTTATACAGACCAATGTTGTCGGTGTCTTCCATTTATTAGAAGCGGCTCGAGCTTATTGGGGGGAGCTAACATCTGACGCTCTCGAACAATTCCGTTTCTTACACGTCTCTACTGATGAGGTTTACGGTTCCCTAGACAATGACGAACCGGCGTTTACTGAGAAGCATCCCTATCAACCAAACAGCCCTTATTCAGCATCTAAGGCTGCTAGTGATCATCTCGTACGCGCCTACCACCATACGTATGGATTACCCACGCTCACTACAAATTGCTCCAACAATTACGGCCCGTATCATTATCCCGAAAAGCTCATACCATTGACGATTCTCAATGCTCTCCAAGGAAAGATATTGCCAATCTATGGGGATGGAGAAAATATCCGAGACTGGTTATTTGTTGAAGATCATTGTCGAGCTATTCGCATCGTGCTGGAAAATGGTAAGGTTGGCGAGACTTACAACATTGGCGGCTGGAATGAACGTACAAATGTGGAAGTCGTACATGCTATTTGCGATCGTCTGGACGCACTTAGACCACGAGATGTGGGAAGCTATCGAGACTTGATTCAATTTGTTGCCGATCGACCTGGACACGATCGTCGTTATGCTATCAATGCAAATAAAATTGCTCGAGAGTTGAATTGGCAGCCAGAAGAGAGCTTTGAGACAGGCTTACATAAAACAATTTTATGGTATCTAGATCACATGGATTGGGTGAACTCCGTTACCGAGGGACACTACCAGGAATGGATTGACCAACAGTACTAGGAGAGTACTTTATGAAGGGCATAGTCTTAGCTGGAGGTAAAGGAACTCGCTTACACCCAATCACCTTGGGCGTAAGTAAGCAACTTCTTCCAGTCTATGACAAACCCATGATCTACTACCCTATATCTGTATTGATGTTGGCTGGGTTGCGTGAAATTCTATTGATTTCTACGCCTTACGATCTACAGCAGTATAAATATCTATTGGGAGATGGAAGTCAGTATGGTATTGAAATTCAATACGCCGAGCAGCCTAGTCCAGATGGATTAGCTCAAGCATTCATCATTGGCCGTGAATTTCTCAAGGGTGGATCGGCATGTTTGATTTTGGGTGACAACATTTTCTATGGTTTTGGCTTAAGTGAGATGCTGCGAAGAGCCGCAGCCCGAACGCAAGGAGCCACTGTATTCGGCTATCGTGTCAAGGATCCAGAGCGCTACGGCGTGATTGAATTTGACGAGCAGGGGAAAGCCATTAGTATTGCCGAAAAGCCCAAACAGCCTAAATCTAATTATGCCGTTACTGGACTTTATTTCTATGATAAATCTATCACTGATATCGCAAGTAATATCAAGCCATCTGCTCGAGGAGAACTAGAAATCACTGATGTAAATATGGTGTATCTGCGTCAAAACGATTTACAGGTCGAGCGTTTAAGCCGCGGTATGGCTTGGTTGGATACTGGAACTCACGAATCATTGTTGCAAGCAGGCAACTTCATTCAGACTGTTGAAGAACGTCAAGGTTTGAAAATTGCTTGCCTTGAGGAAATTGCTTATGAACTTGGTTATATTGATGCGGATTGCGTTCTGGCTCAGGCAAATGCCCTTGGCAAAACAGAGTACGGCCAATATCTGAGGCGCTTGATCTAGGATAGGCTTTGGCAGCATGAAACGCATCGATACCGATATGTCGGATGTTTTTTTGATTGAACCCAGAGTCTTTGGCGACAGTCGAGGCTACTTCTTCGAAAGCTATCACGAGCAGAAATTTCGCAATCTGGGCATAAAGACTCACTTTGTCCAGGACAATCGTTCTCGTTCGAGTCGAGGTGTCTTGCGGGGGTTACATTTTCAGCTTCATTGTCCCCAGGCAAAGCTATGTTCGGTGCTGCAAGGTGAAGTGTTTGATGTAGCAGTTGATATTCGGGTGGGCTCTCCAAATTTTGGTAAGTGGGTGGGAGTAATACTGTCAGAAGACAACAAACGTCAAATGTTTATTCCTGAAGGTTATGCACATGGGTTTGTTGTTCTGTCTGAAACAGCCGAGTTTTCCTATAAATGCGGCGACTTTTATCACCCGGAAGATGAAGGTGGCGTTCTTTGGTGCGACCCAAGTTTAGGCATTGCATGGCCTAAAATGGAGTACGTACTGTCTGATAAGGACAAATGTTATTTGCCACTAAATGATATTCCTGAAGATAAGTTGCCTCATTACTCCTTTCAAAAGGAGCCGTTATAAAGATTCTGGTTCTGGGACAAAATGGTCAAGTGGGGGGAGCCCTAAGCTCTTTACTCATGCCTCTGGGAGAAGTTATTGCGGCCGATCGCCAGTCAATCGATCTCTCCAACTTGAATGATTTACGGGATAGTATTCGAGCGATCGCGCCCGATTTAATCGTAAATGCCGCTGCCTATACGGCTGTGGATCAGGCAGAAAGCGAGCCGGAATTAGCCATGACCGTCAATGGATTGGCTCCAGGAGCGATCACGGCAGAAGCCGCAACTTTGGGTGCAGCTGTCATTCATTACTCTACTGACTATGTTTTTGATGGCACAAGCGATCGCCCCTACGTGGAAGCGGATGAAACCTACCCCATTAATGAGTACGGTAAATCGAAGCTAGCCGGGGAACAAGCCATTCAAGCATCAGATGCGGCACACATTATTTTGAGAACGAGTTGGGTGTATGGAGCTCTAGGTAAAAATTTCTTGCTGACCGTCATGCGTCTAGCAAAAGAGCGGCATGAATTGAGGATCGTCAGCGATCAACTGGGGTGCCCGACTTCGGCAATTTCTATTGCTAAAGCCACGCGAAATTTAATTGCTGAGTTTGCCGAGAGTGAGAATATTGCGGCGGCGATGGCACCCTATGCTGGTCTGTATCACTTTTCAAGTGCAGGAGTTGCCAGTTGGTACGAATTTGCCTGCGCCATTGTGGAGGGGATGGATTGGAGCGGCGATCGCGCACAGCCAACCGTAACCCCCATTCCTACCGAGGCTTATCCCACTCCAGCCAAACGACCCAAGTACTCCGTGTTGTCGAAATCAAAATTCTGCGAAACATTCGCACTGACAGTACCCGATTGGCGCGAGAGCCTCGCAGAAGTCATGTCGCACGTGGCATGAGTTGGGTTACCCAGTCTTCGGGATCGCGTGCAGTTTCAAAAAGTTAGTGCCCCGTGGCGTTTGCGTCGGGATACCGCCCATGATCAGGATTTTATCGCCTGGAATAACTAGATTGCGCTGTACCAGAATGGTTTGAGCTTGCTCGACTAATGCTTCAAACGTAGTTACTTCACTATCAATGTGGATGGGTTGTACTCCCCAAATGAGATTGAGGCGATGGTAGACAGCAATAGATGGCGTAATGGCTACTACAGGAGCCTTTGGGCGTTCTCCAGCAGCCACCATGGTCGTATAGCCAGAGCTTGTAAACGTGACGATATATTTCAACGACAGCGTATCGTCGATTGCGTTTAAAGCTTCACTGAGGGCGTGCGTTTCGTCATTGGCGGCGGGTGGATGATTGACAAAATTCAAATCTCTCTCGATGTCGGTGGCAATTTTCACCAGCATCTCTACAGATTCGACCGGATAGTCTCCCACCGCTGACTCACCGGAAAGCATCACAGCATCGGTGCCGTCAAGGATGGCGTTGGCAACGTCACTGGCTTCGGCGCGGGTAGGGCGGGGATTACGGATCATGCTATCCAGCATCTGCGTAGCCGTGATGACGGGTATGCTGCGCAGATTGCACGCGCGAATGATGCGCTTCTGCAACATGGGTACCTTTTCAGGGCTCATTTCGACACCCAAATCGCCACGGGCCACCATGACGGCATCGCACTCGTTCAAAATGTCGGTCAGGTTGGCGATCGCCTGCGGTTTTTCAATTTTGGCCAAGACGGGAACGTCTGCAGCGCCTTTGTCTGCAAGTAACTGCTTGAGCGTGCGAATGTCATCAGCCTGCCGCACAAAGCTGAGGGAAACGATATCGACCTGCTGGGCCAGACCGAAATCGAGATCGCGTTTGTCTTTTTCTGTCAGAGAAGGCAGGCGCAAGTTGAGACTGGGAACGTTGACCCCTTTTCGACTTTTGAGCAATCCACCTCGGACCACTACGCAGCGAACACTCGTACCCTCTACCGCTTCCACATTGAGCTCTAATAAGCCGTCGTCCAGCAAGATTTGCGTACCAGGAATGGCTTCTTCCGCCAAGTGGGGATAGTCAATCGCAACGGTATGGGGTTGCCCTCGCCCATCTGATTCAGGAGAAAGAGTGAGAGAGTCGCCTTCGGCAAGAGCGATCGCGCCTGCGGGGAGTTGACCGACGCGAATTTTTGGCCCTTGCAGGTCTTGCAAGAGCGTGATGGGCGTGTCGAGCTTTGCCGAGATTGAGCGGAGCAGAGCTACCATGCGCGCGTGGTCTTCGTAACTGCCGTGGGAAAAGTTGAGACGAGCTACATTCATCCCAGCCCGCACCATGCGCTCGATAGTTTCGGGAGAGCTGCTCGCAGGGCCGATGGTAGCGACGACTTTTGTACGGCGAATAGCAGAAGTCACGAGCTGTTGCTCCAGCACAAAACTGCCACAGTTTAACGGAGATGATTTGAGGTTCTACGTTGTCTGGATTACGTCTCGTGTCACTCTTACATTAAGTGAAGCCATCTCAGCCCTCCAAACTCTAGACCGAGCCAAGAACTTGTGCCCTCACTGAAATATGAATGCAATGAAATATGAATGCAATACTGTCGGCGGCATGGGAGTGCGCGCGAAAGTGCTTCAGACTCTGCGAGGGTGACATGGTCTGGCTAAGTCCCTGCTCACAAAAATGCTGGTTTGCAGACGTCTCGCCAGGTAAATGGCCGTAGTTCGTTGGATCGCAGCTTTCCCGATCGTACGAAGATGCTACTCTCTGGCTCGCGAGCGATCGCCCTACTCAGAACTGCAATCAATAGCTAAATCCAGACAGTAATGACTGAACTGCTCTGGCCCCGTGCGGAGTTTGTATTGAGCCTGAACGTTAATGGGTACGGGCAGCAAGCGATCGCTCGACTGCGGCACAGCCCGGTATTGTACGGTGAGGTCGTGAGTATAGTTGCAAAATTGCAGCTTACCCATACTTTGTAGCCAATACGTGCTGGCAGACGTCTGATGCAGCTTGAGGGAATGACGATAGCTACACGCTCCATCCCCCTGCATATTCAGAATGAGACTCTGAGGCGCAATATTCAGCCACAACAATCTTGGAGTCGTAGCATGCAAGTTAACCGTGGGTTCGGCAACGACGAGATGAAAGTGACCGGGGCGGCGGCGATAGAGGGTACCAGCAGTGTCTTGAAGAGCGTGCAACAAAGTGCCATTAGCCCACCAGGACAGCGTCACTGGAACTTTGATACGGACGAGCATGGGTGCAAACGGAGCAAAAGACGAAGCAAATAACGCGGTAGGATGCCGCCAGAAGACATTAACTTTTCTTATCGTACAGGGTTGAGGGCTATCAAACGTGGGTCGTTCTGATGACGTCTTGAAAGTATCTACGTGTCGTCAACTGCGCGATCGCCTCTCGATCCCCGGAGATAAGTCAATCTCGCATCGAGCTTTAATGTTAGGGGCCTTGGCCAAAGGGCAGACCACGATTCGCGGTTTGCTGGTGGGTGAAGATCCGCAAAGCACGGCGGCTTGCTTTCGCATGATGGGAGCGGAGATCTCCGAGCTCAATTCTGAGCTCGTGAAGGTACGCGGTGTCGGGCTGGCAGGGTTGCAAGAACCTGCTGATGTTCTTCCTGCGGGGAACTCCGGAACGACATTACGGTTGATGATGGGGATTTTGGCTGCACAATCCGGGCGCTTTTTTACAGTCACTGGAGATCAATCTTTGCGATCGCGCCCGATGGGGCGAGTCGTGAAGCCATTGCAGCAGATGGGCGCGCAGATTTGGGGACGCATGGGGGGAGGTCGCGCGCCTCTGGCCGTTGCGGGCCAGACCTTAGAGGGCATTCACTATCACTCTCCCGTGGCCTCAGCCCAGGTGAAATCCTGTGTTTTGCTGGCGGGACTGTGGGCCCGAGGTGAAACCACCGTGACGGAACCAGCTCTTTCACGCGATCATTCCGAGCGGATGTTAAGAGCTTTTGGCGCGGATATCGATGTCGACGTTGCCAGTCGGTCTGTGACGGTGCGAAGTGGCGCGGAACTTTACGGTCAAGATGCAATCGTGCCAGGAGATATCAGTTCTGCAGCGTTTTGGTTGGTGGCAGGCGCAATCGCGCCTGATGCGGAGTTAGCGATTGAAAATGTGGGGGTCAACCCGACGCGCACGGGCGCACTCGACGTGCTCTGTGCAATGGGAGCCGATATTACCCGTGAAAACGAGCGGGAAGTGGCAGGAGAACCCGTTGCCGATTTGCGGGTGCGCTCGTCTGCCTTACGCGGCTGCATCATCGAGGGCGATATCATTCCTAAATTGGTGGACGAAATCCCTATCTTGGCAGTAGCCGCCGCATTTGCCGAGGGTAAAACCACCATTCGCGATGCTGCGGAATTGCGCGTGAAAGAGAGCGATCGCCTAGCTGCCACGGCCTCCGAATTAAGGAAGTTGGGCGCGCGCATCACTGAGCTCCCAGATGGTTTGGAGATTGAAGGCGGCTATTCCTTGTCTGGCGCAGAAGTGCAATCTTACGGCGATCATCGCATTGCGATGAGTTTGGCGATCGCCGGATTACAGGCCAGTGGAGAAACCATCATCCAAGGTGCGAGCAGTGCAGCTATTTCCTATCCTGAATTTGCCCCGACCCTGCAACGATTGATGCGCGCTAACTAAATCGATTGCTCAGACTCAAGATGCGTAGATGCACGCCAAGCCCATCAGTCTCCAACCATGTCTGATGCGTGATAGGAACTGCGTACGAGTGGCCCCGAGCGCACGTGCCTAAACCCCATCGAGCGTGCGACATCGCCCAGTTCGTCGAATTCGGTTGGAGTCCAGTAGCGTTGCACGGGGCGATGCTCTAGAGAGGGTTGCAGATATTGACCGAGGGTGAGGCGATCGCAGCCGACAGCCAGTAAATCCTGCATGGTTTCAAGTAATTCGTCCCGCGTCTCGCCGTGACCGAGCATGATGCCCGATTTCGTCGTCATTTCGGGATTGAGCTCTTTCGCGACGCGCAAAACGTCAAGAGAACGATCGTATTTGGCTCCCCGCCGGACCGGATTAGAGAGGCGACGCACGGTTTCAATATTGTGATTGAAGCAAACGGGGTTAGCTCCGACCACTGTCGCAATACAGCCGCGATCGCCGCGAAAATCTGGAATTAATACTTCGATCGCCGTGTCGGGACAGCGCGATCTCACTGCAGCCATGACTTTGACAAACCATCCTGCCCCCTGATCGGGGAGATCGTCGCGGGCCACCGAGGTCAGCACGACGTACTTCAGATTCATCAATTCGACAGCTTCAGCCACTTTTCTCGGCTCGTCCGGGTCGAGAGCGCCAGGGCGACCTTTATTCACCTGACAAAAGGCACAAGCCCGCGTACAGGTCGGCCCCATCAATAAAAAAGACGCCGTCTGCTGAGCGTAGCACTCACCGCGATTGGGACAACGCCCTTCTTCGCAAATGGTGTGGATACCCCGCTGTTTAATAATTTGCTGTACTTTAGACAGCTCACTTGCCTTACCAATCGGCCGTTTCACCCAGCGCGGCATGGGTAACAAATCGAGAGCTTGGGTTGGAGTGGAAGCAGCCATAGATGCGCGACACGAATGGGACGCAAACATTGATTTGCACTGATAGTCTATTACGACTCTCTCGGTTCGAGCGATCGCGAAAGGCGTTAATTCTTTAACTCAACAGCTGCTCGATCGAAATCTCAATTGTCGGAAATGCAGGTGTGCTGACATATCCTGAGGTCAGGTTTGTTTGATGTCGATAGCTTTCGCTCTCCGGTTGACGATGCACGATGAGCCGTTGGTTGATTGCGTCGATAACCCAATACTCAGCAACGGAGCCAGCAGCATAAGCCCGTGCTTTTGCGCCTAGATCGAACTCTAGCGTCGTTTTCGAGATTTCAACTAACCAAAAAATATCAGTTGGGCCGGGGTGGCCATTACGATACCGTTGCGGTTTTACAATAGCAATGTCCGGCTCGGGCTCGCTCGCACCAGGAATCGTCACAGGACGACCTTCGCGAATCAAAGCTCGATTTCCCAGTAGACGACGCAGGTAGTTGGCAGCAACATCAACTCGATCGGAATGAAAGGCGCTTTCAGGAGCCATTTCAACGATATTTCCGCTTACCAGCTCTACTCGACGACGATCGAGAAGACCGGATACAACCATCTGGTGATAGTCGGCCAGCGTCCATGTTGCTAGCGTTACCGCCATTGGCATGTCACGTTCGAGCGCTAACTTCTAGTCTATCGTCTCCACACTCTCTTCCGATTTCACGGACAAGCAGATCGCGCTACCGTGGAGGTATGCGCACACTTCCACCGCTATGACTGACGTTTCCCCGTCCGTAACCGAGTCTGCCCCTGTCGGCGCTGTCGATCGCGCCACGGCTAAAACCGCTTTGCTCGACGCGATCGCTCGCGTTCCCAAACCGACTGGCCTGCCCGCACTATCGGCGGATATTGAAGCCTCGATTGCCGATTTGGAAGCCTATAATCCTACGCCTGTAACCACCGCCGCCGCCGAATTACTGACGGGAAATTGGCTGACCCTCTACACGAGTAGTGACGAGCTGCTGCGATTGGGCAGCACGTTGCCGGGCTTCAAGGTGGGCAATATGTATCAGTACATTCAGGCCGACAAGGGCTTCGTTTGCAATGTGGCGGAAATTAACGGACTGCCTTATCTCGGAGGGTTAGCCGTTGTACGCGCTTCATTTAAAGCAGTATCCGAACGACGGGTGAAAGTGACCTTTCATCAAGCCATGATCGCTTCACAGGCCATTACCAACTATCAAGTTGATTCCTTTATTCACCTGCTGGAATGCAAGCCCGATCAGATTCCGGCTTTGAAAATTACGTTTCCCGAAAATCGCGAGCAAAAAGGCTGGCTCGATATCACCTATCTCGACGAAACGCTACGCGTCGGACGAGGCAACGAAGGCAGTGTCTTTGTCCTTTCAAAAGTGCCGCATTCCGCGTGAAGTGAGCTTGAGATCGAGTTCGTGGCAAGCGATCGCGCGCAAAATCTAACACTCTTTTTCGGGGAAACCGTTACGCAAACGCGAACCGCAACTTCCTCATCTGCCTCTGGAGAGGTAAAAAGTACTGAGATAAGCTGGCAGCAGAGGTTAAGTCGTGGCTGCTGCTGCTATGAAATACACCGTCTTACGTCGGACGTTTGCGTTGTCTTTGAGTTTAGGACTCGCTGGATCGGGGTTGGCGATCGCTCCAGTAACGCCCCTGGTACCAGGATTGATGCCAGCCGCTTCAGCGCAAACGCTGCCTAAGCGACTGGCGTGGACAATAGACTATGCCGCAGCCCTAGAAAATCAGACGGATATTGGCTTACGTCGCCAGTCCCTCGGCCTCACTCTGACGCGGATCGAGTTCGCACAGTGGTTGACGGAGTTTTTCGGATTTACCCCCGACCCAACCCGCATTGTGCCCGTGACGGATGTAGATGAAGATACACCCGACTATTGGACGATCCAAGCCGTTCTGCAAGCAAATGCCATGCGCGCCTACGAAGCTGACGAGTTTCGGCCCGAAGGCGATATGACCAAACTGGAGGCCCTCGCCATTTTCGCCCGTGTATTGGAGTTACCTGCCCCCAACGCTGAAGATATCGAGAGCTGGATGGAATTGTATGACGACGCCACAGACTTACCCGAAGTCGGTCGCACTTTCGTAACCATGGCCGCTCAAGCCGGTTTAATCCTCAACGTTCCCGACTCGCAAATCCTCGACGCCAATCTAATTCTCAGTCGAGGCGAGGGCGCTGCTATGTTGCACCAAGCTTTGGCCTACCGCCAGCGAGTGCGATCGCTCAATCCCCCCGTCGCGCAGCTCGCCCCCACGCAACCAGAAAAGCCTCAGCTCTTTGCAACCCGCATTCAACCCGAAAGCGGCAATGTACCGGCTGGTAGCGAACTCATTATCGAGGCACAAGCCACTGCTGGCGCGCGAGCTAGCGCTACCGTCGCCCGCCGCCCCGTACCCATGCGGGAAGTCGATCCTGGCGTGTATCGGGGCGTCTATCGCGTTTCTAGCAATGATGCGATTACCAGCCCCGCCATCAGCATCGAACTCGCCCGCGACGGTGCCAGTACCCGGGTCCAACGGCAACTCCCGCAGCTCACCATTGGCAGCACCGCGCCTTCTACCACGTCGCCCACCACTACTGCTCTGCCTCCAGCACGACCAGATGCTGCATCACGACCAGATACCATTCGACCGACCGGGCCAGAACAAACTGCTACGCTACCCACTTCGCGACCGGATGCTATCCGTCCGACCTTACCGGAACAGAATTCCACGTTGCCATCCTCACGGCCAGATGCCACCCGCCCAACCCTACCGGAACAATCTGCCTCGAACTCTCTACCTCCTATTGATGACGATCGCTATCCCACATTCACAGCGATCCGCATTACGCCCTCTCGCGACTTGCAGGCGGGAGAGCGCTTCACCGTTGCAATTCAAGGGAGTCCGGGAGGCTTGGCCCAATTTGACGTGGGCAGCTTAGCCCAAAACGTGACGATGAAAGAAGTGCAGCCCGGTTTATACGAAGGTTTTTACACGATTGCGGCGGACGACCAGGCCGACAGTCCATTCATTCAAGTGGTGATGAGCAAAAACGGCCTGGGCGTCCGCCACCGAGAACTGTTTCCGCATCGTATTGACGGCACTCCGTCGCTCCTCGCTCCCATCAACACCGAAACACCAGCCCCGCGCGTGACGCCTATTGTGCAGCCGTCGCAAGCCACGACAAGCGCCACGACAAGCCCAGCAACGCCATCTGAGGCTCCGATCGGGGGCGGAGGACTCGAACCGCGTATCTTTGCCGCTTCATTCAATGGAGTCAATCGCGAGCTGCGTGAAGATGACATCTTGCGAGTGACGATGCGGGGCGATCGTGGCGGGCAAGCCAGCTTTCAAATTGTGGATGTCACCCCTAGCGTTGATATGCAGGAGATTTCGCCTGGATTCTACGAGGGTAAGGTACGCATCGATCGCTCCACCCCCGTAGTGGCCGATGGAGAACTGCAGCTAACGCTGGAACTTAACGGTCGGCGCACGGCGATCGCCAGCAACGATCCGGTGAATATCAGACCTTAGACGAAGCCAGTTTAGACAGTGATGCTTATCAGACAACATCGCTTTCGGGTGACAGACGCGCGCATAATGAATGTGAACTAAGTGATTGGGTACGAGCGTGGTGGCGGAAGCATCGCAAGAACAAACCTATTTGCGCTACGAAGTCACCGGCTCGCGTCGACCGAGTACGGTTTTTTGGGCCCTTGCGCTGACAGGAGGCGGCCTCGGCTTTGGGCTGGCCGGTCTATCGAGTTGGACAGGGACAAATTTGCTGCCATTTGGCCAGCCGACAGCATTGATGTTTATTCCCCAAGGTATCGCCATGCTGTTTTACGGTGTCGCGGGCACGCTGGTGGGCGCATATCAATGGCTGAGCTTGCTGTGGAATTTGGGCGGTGGCTACAACGAATTCGACCGAGGCACTGGCAAGGCAACCATCACCCGCCAAGGCTTTCCGGGCAAAAACCGCTCTATTCAGCTGCAATACGATCTCGCCGACATCCAGGGCATTCGCGTCGATATCAACGAAGGAATCAACCCGAAGCGAGCTATTTATCTCAAGGTCAAAGGTCGCGGTGACATTCCCTTAACCCGCGTCGGCCGGCCTCTCCCTCTAGCAGAGATCGAAGATCGAGGAGCAGAGTTGGCTCGTTTTTTTGGCTTACCGCTTGAAGGGCTGTAACGCTCTCTTTTTGGCATTTATTGTTTACAACTTCAGTGACCGGTCGCGCGATCGCGAACGTAAAAATCGGCGACCATCAGTAGTATTCGCTACTTCAGTTCCCATTTTTGAACCCATTGCCGCTAGTCTAGGAAGCGTTTGGGTCTGACATACGGCATGCAGTCTTTGCCTACTCCAACTCCCACTTCCGCCATGCAATTGCCGCCACGCTGGCGATTGGCACTGAAATTTTTTGTGCTGGAGGGGTATTTGGTGCAAGAAATGATCCAGCCCTTCTTCCTCGGCGTGGGGGGCGGTACCATCTTGCTGTTAGGCAATCAGCTGTTCTTGTACGCCGATTTATTGGTAAAAAAAGGCGCGCCTCCGATCGCAGTGTTGCAGATTTTAATTCTTAATTTGCCAGCTATTCTGGTTGTCACCTTTCCCATTGCCGGACTGTTTGCCACGTTGCTGACCTTGGGACGGCTGGGCGCAGATAGTGAAATGACGGCGTTACAAGCCGCTGGCGTATCGCAATTTCGCATCTTCATGCCCATTTTGCTGACGGGGCTGGTCATCAGCGCGATCGCCTTTTGTACGAACGATTTCATCGTGCCGTACACCAATCAAAAAGTACGTACCCTGAACGAGAATTTGTTCTTGGCCCAAGACGTGATTCTGCTCGAACCGCAGCAGGCCATCAAAATCGACGACCGTCGCTGGTTTTACATTAACGAAATCGAGCGTAAGACGGGTTTGATGCGCGACGTCCTGGTCTTTGATCGCAGCTCGGAAGCTGGTTCGTTGCGCTTTCCGCAAATTATTACCGCCAACACGGCCTCGTGGGATGGGAGCACGTGGGAACTTCGTGACGCGATTGTGCATCGCTATGACCCAGATGGATTTACTTACTATGAAGGTGGCGTGGAGGTGATGGAACTGAACGTGGCGCGAGAACTGGTTGACATTATTCGCGGCACCAAAGTTCCTCAGGAACAGTCCAGCCGCGAACTGATGCGCAACATCCGCGATTTAGAAACCAAACAAGCTTCATCATCAGAAATAGCCCGGCTGACCAGCGAATGGCACCTCAAGTTTTCCATTCCGTTTGCCAGCTTTTTTTCCATCCTGATCGCCGCTCCCTTGGGGCTTCAGGCCGTCCGTCAAACCGGACGATACGGAGGTGTTGCGGTAGCAATTGCGCTAGTCTTTGTCTATTATTTGCTTTTGAGCCTCGCCCGCAGTTTGGGGCAGGTAGGCACGATCGCGCCGTGGCTGGCTGCCTGGATGCCTAACCTCGCGTTTGGTGTGTTGGGAAGTTTACTGTTGTGGCGGTTTGTCAGGTGAGAGGAGACGCACGCAATCAGGCGGGCTGGTGGGGCAGTAGCAGTGCGCTGGCACTGTGGTTGCTGATGTCTGTCAGCGCCATTGCCGAACCTGTACCTGTATCTGAAACCGCGCCTAAATCTAACGCATCTCAGTCCGAACTAATTGCACAAGCACGCCCCTTACCTGCCGATTTAGAAGGTTACGACGAGTTTTGGGAGCATCAAACTCCTGCCGAACGCATTCGCCGCGTCCGCGGCAATGTCCCATCTCGAGAAACACTGCTGGAATTGGGCGCGATCGCTCAAGCAAATGGAGAACCGATCTCCTCATCTTTGGAAGACAATCAAGCGCGATCGCCCGCCACAGATAGCGCACCCATTGATACATCTGAGTTGCAGGTATCTGAGGCAGAAAGCGGCTCTGAAGCGAGTTCAAAGAAACCCAATCTGTTCGATTACGCACGGGATGCTTCCGAGGTCGAGTCGTCTGAGAATACAGGCTCTGCCACACTGACAACAGGATCCGAGAGCGGCGATCGCGCTAGTTCCTCAGACACCGACACTGCAGACACCGACACTGACAGTACTACTGCTCCTGACAGCACTACTGCTGTAGAGAGGGCCGAGCGAAATAGTTCCAGCAGTACAGCTCTTCCTCGTGCAGAGCCTAATGCCGTTGGTGAAGAATCGTCTGGTGGTGAATTTAATGAGACGGCCTACGGTGACGAAGCCAGCTTCGCCGAGGACGAGCCCATTGCTCCTGAAGCTGCCGATGAGAGTACGCCGACAGCCAGCGATAATGCTGTTGAAGATCCGCAGCAGCCGAACCCGCCCAGCTACGAATACGTACGGCCTCCACAACTGCCCGAAGCCGATACGTTCTCATCCGAAGTCCTGCAAGATACAACGCAGTTCTTGACAGAGTACGGCCTGCGATCGCTAGATCCTCCCATTACCGATACGTCCGCTGCTGATGTGGCTACAGCGCCGGCACCACCGTCGGAAACCCGCCAACGCCTCAAAGCCAACGTCCAAACGACACTACCGCTGGATCCTAGTCAGCTCAACATTACGGCAGACGACCTCAGCTACGATCCCGAGCGCAATGTCGGCATCGCATCTGGTAACGCTCGCCTACAGCTATCTGACGGCACCACAATCACCGGCGATAAGCTCCTGTTCTATCGCGATGAGGAACGCTTGGTCAGCGAAGGTCCTTTCCGATTCGTCCAACCTAGCGACGGTCAAGGAAGCGAGCAAAGGGAAATAAACGGTAGCGATCTGGATTTTCACATTCCCACGCGGACGGCAGAATTTAAAAACTCGCTGACTATTGTGCCGGGTGAAGAAGAAGGCACCTACGTCTTCATCCGCAGCGAAACCACCACGGCCCTGGTTGACGACGAAATTTACTTTGACAATGCTACCGTCACGACCTCGCCTGAAGCTCCCATTACCCACTACGTGAAAGGCGATCGCGTTGAAGTTTACCCAGACGATCGACTGGTCGTTCGCAATGCCCGCATGTTTGCTGGCGGCGAAGAAACACCAGAAGAAACCTTGCGATCGGGCACGCAAGTTGCCTATTTCCCTCTGTTTATCTACAGTCTCAAAGATCACCAGTGGATCTTACCTGGGCAAAGTCAAGCAGAAGGGGCATTTGTAAAATCCAGCTGGGCCTACCGCATTAACGAATACAATCACGGCGGCCTCAGATTTGACATATTACAGCGTAAAGGTATCGGCTTGGGGTTCGTTCACGACTACATCCTGCCCATTCCCGACAGCATCAACTACGGCCGCGCTCAGTATTATGTCGTGACTGAAGCTGACAATAATCGCACGTCAAGTCGCTATCGGCTCGACCACTATTTCGAGTTCGATCGCATCACTCTTTTCAATAATGAAGGTTCGCTGGAAGGCCGTTTCAATCTCAATATTGACGACGTCTTTCGGCCTGACGGTGGCCGTAATGATGACGCGGACGGCGTGTTGAATGCCACCTTCAGAACCGGACTTTCAACCTCAACCTTAAACGTCAGCCGTTCGGGGTCTTTAGAACGAGGAACGTATTCGTTCCCGCTGACCCTCACCCACAACCAACGCTACAAAGACATCTCTTGGTTGACATCTGACCTGCGCTTCGATTATGACCGCCGCGTCAGAGTGTCAGGTGAAGATCCAGAAATCAGCCAGCGTTGGACGCTGTCGACGCGGGCACGGCCCCCTGGATGGGGCGGTAGCTATAGCACGACCTATCGAGGTCGAACCAGCACCACTGGAGATTTAGAAGCCAGAAGAAATCTGGAGTTCAACTTTACCGCCGACACGGTCAGATTGGGTAACAGCATTACACTGTCTAATTCGCTGTCTGCCACGCGCAATCAGATTGTCGATCCCGACAATCGCGAGTCGCTCCGGTTTTACGATCGCTACGACTTGAAAACGGCGCTGAGATTTTCATCCATCGATGTCGGCGATTGGCTGACCATTACGCCTGGTTCTATTGATTATCAGCAAGTCGCTTATTCCACGGATAATAGCGAGTCTGTGGTCAGACTCGACCCGAGATTATCGCTGCAGCCCACGGAATGGTCCGATCTGGACGTGCGCTATAGCCGTATCTTTACAGGCGATAATTCCGCTCCATTTGGAGCCACAGTGGCCTCGCGCGAGCAGGATCGCATCTCGGCCACGCTGACATTGCGCAATACGAACAGCGCCACGCCCTCAGCACCACCAGGATATCTAGCCTTTGAAGATGATTTGCCCGGAGAAACCCCTATCGCCTTAATTTTTGAAGACGACAGTCCCGAGCAACTGGAAGCTATTGCGCTGCAAGAACGAGAAGCGCTGCAAGCAGACATTCGCCACAGCCTCCGATTTACATCCTATACAGGCTACGACTTCCTAACTCAGCGCTGGGACACCTTGCGAGCTAATTTCACCTGGCATACCATTCCCAACCTGTTTGACCTCAGCGTCAGCACGAGTTACGACCTCAATGAAGGCGAACTCAACCCGATTACTATCCGCTACGCGCGGCGATCGTCCACTACCTTCGATCGCAATTTGCGTTCTGGCCTCGACACCTACGAACCCGGCATTAGTTATGGTTTGCAAGCCGCCTACGATCCGGAAAAAGGCGAACTGAGCGATTACTCCTTCGATATTGATGCCACCATCGGGACGCGCTGGCAAAATCACTGGCGGCTGCGGTTTGGACTGGACGAAGACGGCCTCAACCGGATTGAAGTGCGGCGCGATTTACGCGACTTCGAACTCCGCATGGCTTATGACCCGCAGGCCTCCTCGTTCAAAATTGAAAGTATCTTGGTGGCATTTCCTAGCCGACCCGTCGGCTTGACTCAGGAGCGCGGGGACTTTCTCTTGAATCTGCCAGGCCAAACCCTCGGCTTTGACGAATTTTTGCCGTAGCTAACTAGCTCAAGAGCGGGCAATTGAGGTGTCTCAAACTGCCCGCTCTTGCTTGTGGAAATCGATCGAATGCAACTAGGTGTTTGAAGACACGGCCATCTCTTCAGAGGTGTCTCGCGCTTCGGTAAGGTAATTTTCGGCCTCTACCTCAAGCTCGCTCAGGTCAGCCTCGATCGCCGCAATGGTGCGATCGCTGGAGGAACTGAGAACTCTCTCTTTCACAGTGGCAAATGTTTCAGACAGTTTGTCACCGAGTTCGTTTTCATCGTAGAACTGCTTGGCTTGCACGCTTGCATCTAAGGTAATGCTGCCCATTGCTCTCCAGCCCCTAGCAGCACGAATAGAAAGTTGTGCCGTGATGTAGATCGTGTGAGCAATAAAGTCGATCGCACCCGAAACGTATTCGGTCGTGACATCGACAGCCCGACTGAACTTAGGATTCGTGCGATAGTCCAGTACCTCACGATGATTGCTCAGAATGATATTGTCCTTCATCACGTCCTGCCTTGCAGTTTCACTTCCAGCCAACATAACCCAGTTATACTCCAGTGCCCTGTTCACAGTGGCGATCTTGACCGCTATTTAGTGAGCAAGCAAGGGGTAATTGTGTTTTTGTAACGCTCATCAGCAAATCAAAATGAGCGCAGAGTTATACGAACAGAGGAACTGCTGCAGAAGTTTCTTAGTTTGCATTAGGATGAAAACTGACGGGAGTGGTAGTCGGCGTAACGACCGCCATTCGCAATCAGATCGACGTGGTTGCCTGATTCGACGATTTTGCCGTTCTCCAAAAATAGAATGCGATTTGCGCTGCGTACCGTACTGAGGCGGTGAGCGATAACGAAGACCGTACGGTTCTGGGTGGCGCGCTCCAGTGCTTGTTGCACCAGTGCTTCCGATTCAGAATCCAGGGCGGAGGTGGCTTCGTCCAAAATCAAAATGCGCGGGTCGAGCAGGATAGCGCGGGCGATCGCGATCCGTTGCCGTTGTCCCCCCGATAAATTCAAACCGCGTTCGCCCACGCGCGATTGGTAGCCATCCGGAAGTTGTTCGATAAATCCGCGTGCATTAGCCACTTGGGCCGCTTGGGCAATCGCTTCCATATCTAACTTCGTCTGGCCGTAGGCGATATTTTGCGCGATCGTGCCCGAGAACAAGACGGTTTCTTGCGGTACGATACCGATTTGACGGCGCAGGCTCGCGAGCGAAACGTCGCGAATATTGATGCCATCGATAAAAATATTGCCCGCTTGCGGATCGTAAAACCGCATGAGCAGGTTGACGAGCGTCGTTTTCCCTGCCCCTGACGGACCGACGAGAGCAATTACTTCGCCAGGTTGCGCGACCAAACTCAAATCTTGCAGGACGGGGCGATCGCGTTCGTAAGCAAAACTCACCTGTTGATATTCCACCTTGCCTCTCGCTGGAGGCAGCGTTTTGGCATCAGGAAGCTCTTCCAAATCGGGCGCGATCGCCATCAGCTCGAAAATGCGATCCACTGATGCTTCTGCCTGCTTGAAATCGTTGTATTGATGCGTAACTAAATCGATGGGATGCAGCAGGAGCGCGACGGCCGTGATGTAACTGACGAATTCTTGGGGAGTAAGCTGATTGCGTGAGATCTGCCATCCACCCAATAAAAACAGCAGCATGATGCTGACCGCTTCGAGAAAGCCCACCACCGGATACTGCACGGCTCGCAATCGTTCGGTGCGAAATTTGGCGGCACGATTGCGATCGGCTTCTTTGCCAAAGCGAGCCACTTCATAAGCTTGAGCGGCAAACGCCTGCACGATGCGAATATTGCCCAGTACTTCCGTCAACAGTGACGACAAATCGGAAACGCGATCTTGACTGCGTCGCGACAAAATCGACATGCGTTGTCCAAAGCGCCCGATCAACCATGCCATCAGCGGTGCCAGGATGAAGCTGGCAAGCGTCAGCGGCCAATTGAGGTAAAACATGTAGGCTGGAATCGCCACCAATTGCAGGGCGGACGATAAAAACCGTTGCGATAGGCTGTTGACCACTTCACCGATGCGATCGATGTCTTCGGTCAATCGATACGTCAAATCTCCCGTTTTGGAACGTTCGAAATAGCTCAATCCCAGGTGCTGTAAGTGGGCGTAAACCGATTTGCGCAGAGCGAGAACGGCATTCAACGACCCGGCCAGGGTCCACAGGCTTTCGCCGTACTGAAACGCACTCCGAATCAAAAACACTAACGCCGCCAAACCCAGCCAGCGAGCTACACCTTCCACCTCGCCTTTGCCCAAAAAGTCAGCGACGCGGCCGACTACATAGGGCAACGTGACCGTACAGATTACGTAGCCGAGGATGCAGATAAACCCACGCGCGAAAAACGGCCATTGCGGCCACAGGTAAGGAAGTAAACGACGGTAGTTAGAAGGAGCCTTCACGCCAGTTAAATCTCAGACAGCACGTACAAACGCAAGACCTAAGCAGCGCGATCGCCAACTTCAATCCCCAAGGCATCGAGGACGGCAGTAGCAATACGCTTAGAAGCTCCGGGTGGCCCAAAGCGATCGCGACCGTGTTTGATGCAGCGGGCCAGATAGTCTCGATTGGTGAGGGTTTCGACCAAACACCGCGCGGCCTGCTGTAAATCAGCATCGGTGGCTGGGCCGTCTTCGCCAAACGTTTGAGACGACAGTCCTAAGAGCCGCTGCTGAGCTTCCGCAAAGGCATAGTTAAACTGCGGCCCCTGCCCTGCCAGTTGAAGGACGGGCTTGCCGATAGCAACAGCTTGATCGACTGCTAAGCCCGCCATGCCGATAACGAGAGTGCAGCTACAAACAATATCGCTGAAGGCGTCGGCATAACAGAGCACTTCGATTGCGTCATGACCATCGGGTGGAATGAGTTGCACGGCGCGATCTCCCAACGCTTGACTTTGCCAGCCAACAGCAGTGGCGACAGCTTCCACGTCGTTCATCAAATCTGGGACGAGAGCGGCGCGGAACTGAATTTCGGGCCGAGGCGAGACGCGAGCGACGTGCTCTAACAAGCGCAGCTGCATTTGAAGGTTACGCTCGGCTTCGGGTAAGCGCGAACCTGGCAAGAGCGCTACTTGAGGGATGTCGGGTTTGAAGGCGATGTCTTTGCCGCGCGGCACGAGGCGATCGAGGGAAGGAATGCCGCCAAATTGGACTTTGCTCAACCCTTGCGCGGCTAAATTGTCGGCTGTAGCCGGATCGCGGGTAAACACTGTCAAACAACGACGAGACTTTAATACACGCCACAGTACGAGATCGAGTTTGAGATGTCCCTCATACATGCTCGACAACGGTGAAATAAATGAAACAAATGGCAACCCGGATAAATAAGCAAAGCATTGACCGACCACGTCCCCCGTAGCAAAGACTAAATCGCAGGTTTTGGCATACCGACGCACGGTCTTGAGCTGCCGACAGGTTAATCCGAGCAATCCAGCCCGAATGTCGTCGATAAGCAGCAAGCGATTGACGTAGGTAAACCCGCCTGAAGGTAAAACTTGCGTTGGCCCAATGACGGGTACGTCTAGATTGCGATAGGCCCAGCCCTCACCCACGACCGCTTGCGCCGCTATATCTAGATCGGGGCAAAGTTGGCGCAGCGTCCGAATGACGTGGGACGTGTGATTGTCCTCGCCGTGACCATTGCTAATCGCCAAAAGTCGCTTGGGCATGAAGTCGCTTCATCGAAGCAGTACACTCCCAATCCTACTCGGCGACTGGCACAGAACTACGGCGATCGCCTCTCTCTTTCAATACAACAAAAACAACCCATCTCCGCTCGATGTCTGTATTGGCTTCCAACAGGAGCGTTTCTGGTGGTTCAAAGAAGTCAGAGATCGCCTCTGATGAACCACAGCAAAATATGAGTGTCTAGCAATAGGTTCATCGAGCCTCGAAGGCATTCAGGATGTCTTCGGGGAGGGAAGCGTCGTAGGAGAGTGTCATCCGATAGGCTCCAGGCGAAAACTAAGCGGACTGGATCGAAATGGGCGATTTGGGCAGAAACGACCAGACCACGTGCTTCAACGGTGGCAAGATTGCCAGCTAGGGTGACGGAGATAGTTTGGTCTTCCCAGCGCGCGCCGAGCTGGAGACCTATGCGATAGGGAAGCACGTTCACGCTGGCTCCCGTATCCGAAAGTGCGGATACTTCGAAGGAGGTTTGAAGACGGAAGAGAGAAAGATCGAGGCGATCGCTTGCCACCTCAGATAAAGACGATCGCCCGCAATCTCATTAGAAATGAACTCATCTGGCTCAGTAACCCATACTCAATTCTGGTAGGTGCCCTCTAAAGCTCGATCTACCGAGAAAACCTGCAATCGCATGCAAGTAAATTGTGCTTGAAGATCCAAAGTCTGAAGATGTCAAACTTAAAACCTGATGCTCTGCATAAATGTTCTATCTCAGCACGATATTTTTATATCCGTGTAACCCACTGATATTGATTCCTTAGCTTTTTGCTTGCATTCTTCCTCACTCTTGCAGCTGTGTCGGCGAGAGAGGTTGATTATGAAATCAAATTTTTGATTGTAGGAGATAGAACATGTATAAAGGCGTGAAGTATACCATCCTTCGCAGTCGAGATATTTTAGTTCCAACTATGGATAATCTCGCTAGGCTGTCATCACCAATTCGAGGCATGGGAGCGAGGCTACTTGAATCTACCCTTGAAGGATTAAACATTTCGGAAACGGAACTCAGTCTGTCAGAACGTAATGATCTCAGACGCGATCCGCGAACTCGTGCAATGGCTCCAGTCATGCCCATGAGATTGATTGCGCCTGTAAAGTCTCAAGCTGTTACCACTCCTATGGCTGGAAATACGTGGGGGATTGAAGCTGTCGGTGCTTCTAGTTCGACATTGGATGGTACGGGAATTACAGTGGCTGTTCTCGATACAGGCATCGATCCTCATCACGTTGCTTTTGCTGATGTCGACCTGGTTCGGCGTAACTTCACATCAGAATCAGATAACGATCTCAACGGACACGGTACCCACTGTGCTGGAACGATATTGGGTCGGGATGTTGAGGGCACGCGAATTGGCGTGGCCAGAGGCATTCAGCGAGCCTTAATCGGAAAGGTTTTGGGAGAGGGTGGAGGGTCATCAACAACCCTGGCAGAGGCTATTCAATGGGCACTAAATGAAGGTGCTCACGTTATTTCAATGTCATTAGGGATTGACTTTCCTGGATTTGTAAAGTCTTTAGTACATATGCAGGGATTAGAGATTGAAGCTGCGACCTCAATAGCTCTAGAGAGTTATCGCGCCAACGTTAATTTGTTCACAGAGTTATCGCGTTTTATAGAAGCACAAAGTGCTCTCACTGGTCGAGGAACGATTGTTGTTGCAGCTTCTGGAAATGAAAGTAACCGACCTGAATTTGAAATTGCTGTTGCCCCTCCTGCTGCTGGTACGGGAATTATTGCAGTTGGAGCTCTGCAAGAAACTTCAGCCGGTTTTTCAGTAGCTTCTTTCTCTAACGATCAAGTAGATATCTCAGCTCCCGGCGTGAATGTGATCTCCGCTGCTCTTGGAGGAGGATTAGTTGGCTTAAGCGGCACGAGCATGGCAACCCCACATGTAGCTGGAGTTTCAGCCCTATGGGCACACCATTTGCGAGACACGCTGGGAAGTGTAAATGCGCAAGTGTTGAAAGCTCGACTGATTTCTAGCGGTATAGTGAGTACCCTCGCTCCCGATCAAGAAGCAGATAATGTTGGTGCCGGTATTGCACAAGCTCCCTAGATAAATTAACAATTGGGCACCTCGATTAATTGACTATCTAAGCCAGATGCCAGATCATCAGATATCACTTACTGAGGCATAAAGTGATGAG
>JBCBVC010000057.1:0-23348 GCA_039817845.1 Cyanobacteria bacterium J06642_2 | reverse complement strand
GGCCTTGTGGTTGATTACGGTTTTAACCTGCATTTAGTCAAAGATATTAGTAAAGAGCCAGAAAAGTTAAACTCAATATTTTATGCTGCACTTTACTAATATCTTTGACTAAATGCAGGTTAAAACCGTAATCAACCACAAGGCCTAATACGTTAGCAATGATATATGGAAGGATAAACTCACCAAACGTTGTTGGTCCCCATTCTCTAGCTAGAAGTAGCAAAAGGATACCATTGCTTGTAAATCTAACTATGGATGAAGTGAACGCATACAGACTATTTTTCAGCACTCATTCATTTCCCAAGCTTATGAGGCACTTGAAGTTATTCTTCCAATTGAGTTCAGCATAGGCTGTGTATCTGATCGCGATTGTGCCATAACACGATCGACGAACTAGAGTTAAGAAATAGGAGATATTACAACTATTTAACTACGTAGACTGAGCATCTAGACTGTTCTACGACTTGAGCGCTAACTGAACCTAAGATAACTCGGTTCATTCCAGCTAATCCTCGGCTGCCCAGAACAATTAAGTCAGCCTCATAAATCCCGGCCAGGCGAACGATTTCCTCCGCAGGATCTCCAGACGCTATTTCCACCTCTAAAACCCCGTTCCATTCATCTCCTAAAGTAGTAGCTATGCGTTTGGCTTGCGATTCTAAGTATTGTTCCGCCTTTAGAATCTGCTCGTGGGGCTCGCTGTTTTTTCCAGGAATATCGGCAGGAATATCAGAGGGAACTGGTGCTAGTACGTGAGCCAGGACCAGTGTAGTCTCAGGCGAAATATAGAGATTTTGAAGAGCCTCAACAACGGGATTAGCTTCCGAGGAGACATCAACGGCAATAACGATAGCCTGCATGCGCTGGAAATTCTCAACAGGGACAAGTGTTCAGGAGCCAACTATAAACGTTCACAAACCTGAAGCTATGGCTTCATCAACGCTGGCATTAGCATCTTACCGCTCAAGGGAGTTCGACTGAGGTAGGCTTCGAGATATAAGTCAGCCCCCAGCCCAGCTTTTCACGTAAGATGCTGAAAAATTCAGGATGCCTGAGTCGAATCAAGTCAGTGGTGTAAGGGGCGCGCCGCACGCGAATTTCGTCCTCGGGCGTGATGTAGCAACCAGCATTGCCATCGACGACCAAGATGAGCTGTTCTTGCTGCGAGCGGATGGAGACCGGCTGATTGTCTTCAAAGACGAGGGCGCGCGATGCTAGCGAGTGCGGGCAGATGGGGATCAGTTGGAGAACTGCAACTCCTGGCGTGACGACAGGGCCACCTGCTGCTAGGGCGTACGCAGTCGAGCCTGTTGGTGTTGCCAGGATAATGCCGTCGGCCGCGACATCCAAAGGGGCGTGCTCGCCAATGCTGACCTCAAAATGGCACATGCTCGTGAGAGGTTCGCGATGCAAGACCAGTTCGTTGAGGGATAGCGCTTCCCAGAGGAGATCGTTGTCGCGAAACACCTGAACTCGCGTCATCGTGCGGCTATCGAGAATATAGTCTCCCGCGATCGCCGCTTCTGCGGTTTTAATCAACGACGAAACGTAGGTCTCGGTCAGAAATCCCAAATGTCCTGTATTTACCGCAAGCAGTGGAATGCCGTGTGGAGCAAGCTGACGCGCCGCCGCCAAAACGGTGCCGTCTCCGCCGAGGACGACTGCAAATAACATGTTGGCATCAAAGCCAGAGGGTGCGAGGGCTGCAATCGGGGTATGGCAAACTGGGCTGTTTGGCGGCGCGTACCCAAGCATGCCTCCCCAGCCAGGAGCTTTATGAACGGTATAGTCGTGTCTTTCCAGCCACTCGGTTAGAGTTTCTGCTGCGCGTTGAGCAGAAGGTTTGGAATCGTTGAAGATGATCCCAACGCTGGGAGGGAGCATGCAAAGTTATCGTGAAACAACCAAAAGAGCAGAAACCAGGACTAGCTCAGACCTTGCGGCCCAGAGTTTGAGTGTATCAGGTTCATTCGAGGCAGCCCAGCATGATTAAGGCTTCTAAGCCCACAGAAGTCTCACTTGAGAAGAGGGTTAGTTAATTCTGCGATCGCTTCAAGTAGATTCTGGCTCGTCTTGATAGCGATGATAAATTTCAATAATTTCGTCAATCCCCGCTTCGAATGCCGCTACGACTTTGGGATCGAAGTGCGTCCCCGTATCGCGCCGAATCAGGGCGAGAATTTCTTCCAAGTCCCACGCCTCCTTATAAGGTCGCCTGCTAGCCAGAGCATCAAATACATCAGCTAAGGCAACAATGCGGCCGTCGAGCGGGATATTGTCGCCCTTTATTCCATTGGGATAGCCGGTGCCATCGTACTTTTCGTGATGAGTCAGCGCGATTGTCGCACTTCTCTGCAAGAGGGCAGAATCTGAACCGCCCAAAATGTCGGCACCAATGCGGGGATGTGCCTTCATAATCTCTCGTTCTTCGGGGGAGTAACGCCCCGGTTTAAGCAGAATCGCGTCAGAGATGCCGATTTTACCGACGTCATGCATAGGGCTAGCTAACAAAATGGCGTTTTGTTCGGCTTCTGACATCCCCATATGTTTAGCAATGATGCGCGAGTAGTTACTCATGCGCTTGAGATGATTAGAGGTTTCGGGATCGCGGTATTCAGCTGCTACTGAAAGCCGGGAGATAGTGTCGTAATAAGCGTCTTTAAGTTCGTTTGCTAGCTTGACGTTGCTAAAGGCGACGGCAGCCTGTGAAGCGAGCGATTCAGCCAAGCGAGCCGATAGGTCAGAAAATGGCTGCATAATTCCCTCGGCACCTTCTATGTGCCAGCGGAGGCAGTTGATCAGTTGCAGCGCTCCAATCGTCTTTCCTGAAGGTTCCTTCAGCGGCACGGTCAAGATGGAATGAGTGTAGTAGTCGTTTTTGCGATCGAAGTCGGCATTGAACTGGTACGGAGCATCAGGAGCGATCGCATAAGCATCTGGCAGATTGAGGGTCGTTCCTGTCATCGCGACGTAGCTGGCAATACTGGGCCGATAGTTATCGCGCAACGGCAGTAGAAAGGGTTTGAAAATCTTGTCAGTGAGATGGCTCTGGTGCGAATCGAGGCGATCGTTTTGACTCACCCAGAAGCGCAGATTTTCCCCCTCCCGAATGTAGAGACTACCCCCTTCGGCATGAGTCAGAGATCGTGCCTCTGTTACGATTCGTTCGAGCAGCCGTTCGAGGTTGGTTTCGGCAGATAGTGCAATACCAATATCAATCAGCCGCTGAACCAACTTGAGCTCGAGGGTACTGTCGTGAGTACGTGTCATAACCCTCATGCTTATTACGTAATCCTAACTATGAATTCGCTGCCAGCCTAACAGTCTGAGCGAGCGGAGGTCGCCAGGGATTTTACGTATTTGACGCGATTCACCCTTGCCTGCGCGTATTGCAACTTACGCTCAAGCTAAACTGGCTCTGAGTGAAATACCTTTGACAAGAGCGCACAACTTAGCCAACGTGCCTTCGGGTTAGATGCACTCGCTTATGTACGCAGAATTATCGCCGAAAAATCTCAATATATAGATGTTAGGTTGAGATCGTGCGACGACTGTGAGGTGGCAAAAGCTGATGCGCGAAGTCTCTCCCGTACTGTATCTGGTGTTGTTGGCCGGATTCTTGGGTTGGGTAGCTTGGCAAGTGTTTCGCGAGGTCTCGCGCACGCGTCGACAGGAGAATGTCATTCGAGAGCTGCAGCCCAAACTAAGAAAAGAACAAGGCTCGCCAGAAGAGTATTACGAGCTGGGCAGCGTCTATCTGGAAAAGCGCCTGTACGAACAAGCCATTTTGCAGTTTAAAAAAGCGATCGCGGTGGCGGGTGAGGACATTCCCCCCGTGTGCAATGCCTTAGGGTTTGCCTACTTTGCCCAGGAGCAATACGATCTGGCCATTCGATATTACAAGTCGGCAGTGAGCGCAGAGCCCAAATACGCAACTGCCTGGAATAATCTCGGCCACGCCTACGAGAAAAAGAACTTGACTGGCCCAGCGTTGGAAGCCTATGAAGCCGCGATCGTGAGTGACCCGAGCAATCAGCTAGCTTGTCGGCGAGCTGAGTCGCTACGCAAGCGTATTACACCGTCACCATCCAGTTCTGCTTCTTGAACGAGATATTAGTATCGACTCAAATACCTGCGACAAGACTCATGCCCGAACAGTTACTGGACGAAAATCACTACGTTTTGTTAATGCCAGGAGCGCCAGAGGAATTCCTATCGCGAGCAGAAATGCTGGCATTTTTACAATCGCTGTTGCAGGAGTATCCGCAATCAGTTGATGCCGATCTCAAGCAGTATTCTAGCGACTGGAATCGCGCCGAGCGCCTGCTCGAAACCACCTGTGAATTTGATATAGGTCCTGGCCAAACTGTGCAGTGGTACGCCGTGCGCCTGAGTAAATAGCTAGGGCGCTGCGTGGTAGACTCTGGAGTGAATTGAGACGATACCAGCGCCATTAGGTGGCTGTCTCGCCCGGCTGTCGCTTGTGGCAGCGAGCCGAGCACAAACGTACTGGATGCGCGATCGCCTCTAAATAACTGTTTTGATACCTTCTTTTCTGCACGCGCTTAACCGGAGATCTCAACTATGAGCGATGCTGTCGCTACTTTGATAAAACAATACGATCTGGCCGGTCGTTACTTCGACCGCAGCGCCATGGAACGCCTGCAATCTTATTTCTCGACTGGGTCAGTTCGAATTGAAGCCGCGCAGGCGATTACGTTAAATGCAGCAGATATTGTCAAATCGGCAGCGCTAAGATTATTCGACCAAGTGCCCGAGCTGTTGCGTCCCGGCGGAAACGCCTACACAACTCGTCGCTACGCTACCTGCTTGCGCGATATGGATTACTTTTTGCGCTACGCTAGCTACGCTTTGGTGGGAGGCAGCAACGCAGTCTTAGACATCCGAGTGCTGGCTGGGCTGCGGGAGACCTACAACTCGCTGGGAGTGCCCTTGGGGCCGATCGTTTGCAGCATTGAAAATATGAAGGACGAAGTGTTGGCTCGCTTGGGAGATGGCGAGCAGTACAGCTTCGTAGCCGAACCGTTTGACTACATGGCTGCCGAGTTGGGCGAGACCGACATCTAACGTCTGCTAGTGTCACGCACCTAGCTTCGAGAACACGACTTGTCATGCCGCGCGATCGTCTCGATGTTTGGTTGGTACGGCGCGGCTATTTCGATTCGCGTCAGCAAGCCCAGCGATCTATCTTGGCTGGCGAAGTTCAGGTTGATGGTGAAGTCATTGACAAGCCTGGGACTGCTGTTGTCGGCGAGCCTGGAATTCAGCTCAAAGCCAAACCGGCTTTTGTCTCGCGCGGCGGGGAGAAATTAGCTGGAGCATTGGCATATTTTGATGTAGAGATCGCTGATCGCATTTGTTTGGATGGCGGCATTTCTACAGGCGGTTTTACTGATTGCCTTCTGCAACGAGAGGCAGAAGAGGTGTTTGGCGTTGACGTGGGCTACGGCCAAGTGGCGTGGTCGTTACAAACCAACCCACGCGTGCACGTCAAAGAGCGGACTAATCTACGTCACCTCACTCCGGAGCAGCTATACGAGAGAGAACGTCCGGTGGAGCGTTGGGCTGACCTAACTGTCATTGACGTTTCCTTTATCTCGCTAACCAAAGTTCTCCCAGCTGTCTGGAAACTGCTGCGATCGCCTCGCGAAGCCCTCCTGCTGGTCAAACCGCAATTTGAGGCCGGCCGCGATCGCGTCGGCAAAAAGGGAGTCGTACGCGATGCGGCTGTCCACGCAGAAGTGCTATTACACGTGGCACGAGCCGCTGTGGAATTGGGTTGGGGGTATCGGGATGCAACCTGGTCGCCCATTGTCGGCCCGGCTGGAAATATTGAATACTGGTTGTGGCTGCATGAGCAGGGCGAGCGCGCGCTTCCAGCATTGGAAAACTTTCACGAGCTCGCCCGTAGTGCTCGAACAGCTTTGACCCGGACTGCAGAGACATAAGCTGAATTGATGACTGAAGCTCTTGAAAATGCTTTTGAAGCCGCGTTTGCGCGCTACGAACAAGGAGAAGCGGCCAATACGCTGATTCCCACCTTTGAGGAGTTGAGCGAGAAATTCAATCGTAGCGATGCCGTGTGGACGTGCCTGGCGTGGCTGTATTTGCTGGATGCCCAAGCCGAAAAAGCCCTCAAAGCCGCGCGAGCCGCCGTACGCATTAACCCAGCCGATCCGCAGGCACGCGTCAACCTCAGCTTGGCCATGCTCGAAACCGGCTCCACTGGAGTGCGAGACGAAATTGCGGTAGCCAAACGACTGATGAGTGCCGATGCCGAGGTCAAAGCAAATATTAAGAATAATTTGGATGAGGGCCAAAAACGGCGGAAAGATTGGCTTTTTATTACGCGCGTGCAATCATGGGTGGAGGAATAATTGCCTATTTTCCCTGAGTTTATTTACAAACTGAACTATCTCGTTAAAAGCTGAGACATTGCTGCAGATCTCGTAATACATGGCTCATAAGAGCTATGTTACATTGACCCCAATTCAAGCGCTGCGGCTAACTCACTTATAGGAGTTTAAAGATGTCTCAGATGGAAAATGTGCACGTGAAAGTTGATACGCGCAACCATCAAGGTTTTTTCGTTCCTGAATCTTCTTACACCTTGGAAGGTATCGAAAATGGTTGGGCGCTGATTTGCGTTGATGACGCTCACTGCCACTATGTCGATCCCGATTCGCTGCGTCTTCCCAAGGGCAAGACTCTCGACCTTTAGCGCTGGATTTGCCCATCTCGATAGGTCGAGATTTGAGACAATTGAACGCTAACCGTAGAGAGCCCCGCCCAGGGCTCTTTTCATTATTTAAGGCTGCTTGGTATCGATTACAAGCCATGAGTTTTGGCAGGTAGCAATGGCAGATGCCATTATCAACCCAGATGTTCGCAAGAGTTTGAGATATGAGCGCGATCGCGGCTACATCACAGTCTTCTGAAATACAAACAGAAGCGGCACAGCTCGATTGCGAGTTGGCTGACAAATACGCGCGCGTGCAGGCTTTGTTGGGCGAGATGGGGCGGGCGTTAATTGCTTATTCTGGAGGTATCGACAGTACGTTGATGGCGAAGTTGGCCCTGGACGAGTTGGGGGCGGAGCGGGTGCTGGCGGTGACAGCGAATTCGCCTTCGCTGATGCCGGAAGATTTTGATGAGGCGGCCGCGCAGGCCGCCCACATGGGGTTGCCGCATGAAGTGGTGGAGACGAGTGAGCTAGAGAATCCTGACTACGTAAGCAACCCGGTCAATCGCTGCTACTTTTGCAAGAGCGAGCTGCACGATACGCTACGGCCTTTGGCGTGGGAACGCGGGTATCCCTATGCCATTGATGGGGTGAATGCGGACGACCTACACGATTATCGGCCGGGGGTGCAGGCGGCGAAGGAGCGAGGGGCGCGATCGCCTTTGGCGGAGGTGGGGATTACTAAGCTGGAGGTACGGCAACTGTCGCGATTTTTGGGGTTGCCGTGGTGGGATAAGCCGGCGCAGCCGTGTTTGAGTTCGCGGTTTCCGTATGGCGAGGGGATTACGGCGGAGAAGTTGGCGCGGGTGGCGGCAGGAGAACGCTATTTGCGGAATTTGGGCTGGCGTGAGGTAAGGGTGCGGTCGGAGCGGGATACGGCTCGGATTGAGATTCCACGCGATCGCATTGGGGAGTTTGTGGAGACGGTGGATTTGGATGAGTTGGTGAGGGAGTTTCAGAGGGCTGGTTTTTTGTATGTGGCGCTGGATTTGGAGGGGTTGCAGAGTGGAAAGTTAAATCGGGCGATCGCTTTGTAGAAACATCGCACCGTAGAGGATGTTGACAGCAGAGTAAGCCTAGACAAACCATCCAAACCTCTGCTGTCAAACTCCAGCGAAGCAAGCAATAAAGCCTTGATGCTCAATCCAGTAGGAAGCGGCGACCGACCGTTTGAACCGGGCGAGCATTTTCACCCACAGCTGCCACAAAGCTCTCAACTTGCCCAGGCGAAACTGGCACTGGCTCTTTTAGTACGATCCAGTTCACGACCTCAGAGCATGGAGGTGTGGCGAGAGAGCCAAAGTAGCGATAGTAATCTTCAGTGTTTTCTGGAAGTAATGCTGCGACATCGATCTCAGCATTTTCAGCCACAATCTCAGGGCCTGCTTCTGCGGGAATTTCGTCCCAAATGGTTTGCAGAACTTCGTTTTCTGCACCTTCGTCGAGGAAGAAACCGACGACAGCCAATCCGCCTGTTTCCTCATTCTTGTAAACCAGATGAACTTCCATCGGATATGCCGAGCCCTCAACTGTATGTTCGCTAGGATCGTGGAAGTGGAATTGCAGCAGTTCGTAGGGTTGGCCGTCGAGAGTTAAGGTGTGCTTCCAGGCGCGTAATTCACCTGAATGGTGTGGCCGTTGTTGAGGATTCTGAGAGGAGACGGTTGGTAGTCGAGTTCGAGTGCCTCGAAATCTGCGTTAATTGGCCCAGTCAGGTCGATGGGAGACGGTTGCACGCCTGCAGAACATACTGCGAATTCATCAGGTAGTGCGCCCCAGAATTCCGGACCTTTAGTCTCTTCGTATTCCCACTGAATGCTTTTGGCTTCATCGCCACAATGCGGCCAAGTTGAGCGGCGTGAGAGCATTTACTGCGAAATAAAACCTTGCGCCATCACATTCGCTCCAGCGCTAGATTAAATACGCAAAAATCTATGATTGCTGGGTTACCAGCTTCGCAAATCCAAACTACTAATCAATCGATTCGCACTATTGCATCAAAGCGTCAATTCGTCGGGTTGTACGGGAGAGCTGAATGGTGGACATTGATCAAGAGATTGCCGTCGGCACCACGAACATACCCAAATGTGTACTCTACCTTTACTTCCTGATTTGTCTTTGCATCCTTAAAGTAGTAATTGCCCATGGCAACAGCAGAGTCGCTGTCAGTGATAACATCAGCATTTTCGAAGCGGACCGCACTCCATGGTTGCAACGCGAAGCCGGTGTCTTCACTCACCATACCGCCAACAAAATAGGAGACAGCTTCATCCTCAGTGAGGCGAAACTGGTCACTAGCAGCCTTTGTCGGTTTGAAGAGGACAGCGCCTTCGTCGTAGCCATAGAGAGTATCTACATGCTCTGCTGCCAGCCCCTTATAGTCGCCACTATTCAAATAGGCTTTGCCGATCTCAACGATTCCGTCAGCCCAAACTTTCTGCGCCTCGTTGACCTCAGCTTCAGTGATTGTGCGGGCGATCGCCGGACCACCCATAAGAAAAACGCCGGCTAAGATACTACCGCCAAGAACTCCTTCGAACATATCCATATCTTCATCCTCTGGCCAATAAAAAGCGACAACTGTTACCAACTTCTAGGGCAGCAATGAAGCAAAGATTAACATAGAATTGCAGCTTATTTTATCAAATCTATAGATGTTACAAACACATGCAAGATTTGTATTAATCGCATCTCTCCAGCAGAATATTTAGTCTCTTCCTTGATGAAGGTGTAGAAACACATACAAGATTTGTATTAATCGCGTCTCTTCAGCAGAATATTTAGTCTCTTCCTTGATGTGGAAAACGAAGTTCTGCAAACCATTTGGGACGAAATTCCCGCAGAGGCTGGCCTCGCCCACCCTCAAACTCCCGCGATTGGGTGCCTGACTCCCCCACCCTCTGCAAGTATTTTCTGTGGGTGGCTCGGGGCGCGTTGGGGGCGGTAGTGGTTTGAGATTGCTACTAGGGGCGAGTCCATGGAATGCTGTATTGTATACCGTTTGATGTTCTGACATATTCCGCCAAACTTTAGAATGAAATGGCCCTGACTTGCATATCTAAATCAAAACGTCTTACCCAACAAGCTTTTTCACTCAAGTCAAACACTATTGCGAAGTGAATTAATGCGCAACTGGAGACTCTGAGTCGACTTTTACTCTCCGCAATCCATAATAATCTCGATACCAATCGATAAATGCCTTCATGCCATCTTCTACAGAAGTTGAAGGACAAAAACCGACATCATTCACAAGCGCGCTGACATCAGCGTAGGTAACGAGAACTTCACCTGGTTGCATTGGCATTAGATTTAGCTTAGCGGGTTTTCCAAGAGCTGACTCGATCGCTTTGATAAAGTCCATCAGTTCGACTGGCGCAGTGTTGCCAATGTTGTAAAGGCGATAGGGAGCATCACTCGGAGTTGCAGTCCCAAGTGTTGGCGGATAGCGTAAAACACGCACTACACCTTCGATCACATCATCAATGTAGGTAAAGTCCCGCCTCATTTTGCCGTGATTGTACACGTCAATAGGCTCACCATTTTCGATCGCTTTCACAAACTTGAATGCCGCCATATCCGGACGTCCCCACGGTCCGTAGACCGTAAAGAAACGCAGGCCTGTAGTTGGCAACTGGAAGAGGTGACTGTAGCTGTGAGCCATCAACTCATTAGCCCGTTTAGTTGCTGCGTAAAACGAGATGGGATGGTCGACTCGGTCTTCCAGCTCAAAAGGAGTTTTGGTTGTAGCTCCATAAACAGAACTAGAGGAAGCAAAGACAAAATGAGAGACCTGGGAATGGCGACAGCCTTCCAAAATATTGGCAAACCCGACGAGATTGCTGTCCACATAAGCCATCGGGTTATCAATGGAATACCGCACTCCTGCCTGTGCAGCCAGATTTACTACCCAATCGAACTGCTCGGTTTTAAAGAATTGGGTCACGCCCGCGCGATCGCTCACATCTAATGGTTGAAAGTGAAATGCTGCCTGAGGCAGGAGTCGTTCGAGACGCGCTTGCTTGAGACGTACGTCATAGTAGTCGTTCAGATTGTCGATGCCCCACACCTCGTGACCGTCTTTTAGTAGGCGTTGAGTGAGGTGAAAACCGATGAACCCGGCAGCTCCGGTAACGAGAACGCGCATGAGGATACATTCCAGACAAGTAGCAAAATGAAGTAGGGACGTAGTGCTGAGATGGTGAAAATACTGAGAAGTCGAGTAAATGCTAGAGGCAAGCTCTGAAAAGCACAACTATTCCTCAAAATGCCGGAGAACAATGCCAACAGAGCCGAATCCCTGAGGCATGAATGCAAACTTCATCGCAAAACTACGTTTAGGTAGCATCTCGGATGACGCTCCTTTTTGTCAAAAGTTGTCGAGATCGACCCAGCAAATATAAGCAAAGCTGGCCCGCACCGCGCGAACTACAGGTAGCACTAAGTAGTACAAACACTAATAATACGAATTCTGTGCTGACAGAAATTCATCAGTTAAACGACGATGAGCTTGCGGCTTAACTAAGGTGATGGAGTAGAACGGGCCTGAGGAGTTGTCTCGGGCGTAGGACGCTCGGCCCCGCGATCGTAAATTTCAATATCCCATTGGCCGGCGCTGTTACTTTCAAAGGTGATATAGCGTCCATCAGGACTGATGGAGGGGTTGCGCACGTCACCAGCAATGCTACGGCTGATGTTTTCAGGTCTTTGCTCCGACTGGCGATCGAAGAAAAATACGTCCGATTTTCCATTGAATGTGGAGAGATAGACGATGTAACGAGCGTCAGCTGAAATATCGGGATCGCTAGCCGCCAACTCGTCAGAATTTAGGCCGCGCAAATCTATTAGCCGTTGCCGCTCGTGGTCATAAAGATAAACGTTTTCTGATCCTTCCCGTACGGAAGAGAAGGCAATGAAGCGACCGTTGGCAGAAACAGATGGATCTCTATCGGGAAATAGGCTGTTCAGACCATCATTCGATAGATTGGGGCGCGGAGTTTGAAATGGGGTTCGGCTGCAACCAATGGCCATCAGACTGACGATCGCAACACCGCTAAGACGCAAAAGCGATCGCGTCCATCCCACCCGCAGCTGATTGCACGTTGTCATGGCGCATCCCTATCTCTATGAATCTAGTTTATTGTAATTAGCCTGTTGTAGTCAGTCCCAGTTCCCAGGTTTCTTTTGAGCCTCCTGCAAGGTGCCGCAACGACGAGCTAGCTTTCATCTTCCTCCCTCTGAGAAGTTATCGACTCAAACGTTCCGAATGGGTCTCGTTCAGGTGTGTTTCTAGGTGCCTGAATGGCTGAATTCTCATTCACGAAGCGATCGCGACCCCGAAGTTTGGCCTCATACAGTGCCCGATCGGCTCGATTGATCAGATCGTCAGGATGATCTTGCTCTTGGGGAATAGTAGTCGCAATCCCGATGCTAATGGTGACGTAAGTAGCCACATCCGATTTGTCGTGAGTGATGTTGAGGTTGCGAATGGCCTGCAAAATTTTGTTAGCCACGCGAGCCGCTTCTGTTTCGTCCGTGCTGGGCATGATTACGGCGAATTCTTCCCCACCATATCGAGCTGGCAGGTTACCCGCTCGCTGGATATTCTCGCGCAGGACGCTCGCAATTGCTCGTAGGCATTTGTCTCCCGCCTGATGCCCGTAGGTATCGTTATAGCGCTTGAAATAATCGACATCACAAATGGCCAGCGATAAGGGTTGCCGTTGCCTACGCATTCGATTCCACTCTTGCTGCAATGTCTCGTCAAAACAGCGTCGATTGGCCAGTTCGGTGAGAGCGTCGAGAATGGCAAGTTTTTGGAGTGCGGCTGTTTTGACGCGCACCTCATCCTGTAAAACACGATTAATATTGCGCAAATAGCCAAAAACAAAGGCTGCACTCGCACAAGCCAAGCCCCCGATGACGCTCAAGGCAATACTAATCGAGCGCAACCCATCTTCTGCTAGCAACGCCACGCGGTCAATCGGTTGATCGACAGCAATGGCACCGCGCACGTCTCCTACTCGCCAATCCTGCTTGGGACTCTCGGGTAGCGAGTTGTGACAAGCTACACAGCTTGGCTGCATGATCACCGCTTCCGCGTAGCGAAACACCAGGCGATCGCTTACAGTTTCCTTGCGATAAAACGCTTGCAGAGGATGAGTTTGAAAATAATCCAAAGCCTGCCGTTCGAACTCGTCCTTAGGACCGCCAGAATCCGTGCGATTTAAGAATGGATAAGCGCTGTACAGGCGGACTGAAGATCCGTCGCGCGAGGAACTGAGCTGTCGTCCCAACTCGATGGCATAGGTAGCCGGTACGGGAACGGCATTATCAAGCTGGTGGTAGTCAGGACTAATGGTCACTTCATCAACGTTGGCGAGCCGCCCAACCGAACTTTGGCTGTAGAGCGACCAAGCTTCATTGAGCGATCGCGCTGAGAGCCGAGCCTGCTGCAACGCTTGACTCTCGATCAAATCTGTCGAAAGCCGGTATGTTCCCACCAATGCCACTCCCAATCCCAGGCTGATGAGCAGAATCAACACCAGAACGATTTCTTTGTAGAGAAACCGCGTCATGGGGCCGACCACGCGCTGAGGAACCAGCGATGGTTCGGAAACTTGCGCCATATCGGAGTGTCCAGAACGCAAATTTCTGTAAGGTGAATCACTTCGTCATTCTACTCGTGGAGTTCATGGTATCAGCCGGAACCCATATATCAGTGACGCGCACAAGTGGCCACAGTTCGATAGTAATCTTCTAATTGAACGGTGGCCGCTTCCCAATCCCAGCATTCGGCTTCTTGTCGAGCTTGTTGGCGCAATTCATTGCGGCTCTCGCCGTCTTCAAACATCCGCTTTGCCACCTGGACAAACTCGCGATCGCTATCCGGGGCAAACAAGTAACCGCTTTTGCCGCTATCGATCACGTCAGTAATACCCCCAGAGCGAGGCGCGATCGCTGGACATCCAGCCGCCATTGCTTCCAGCAACACCAACCCCAAAGTTTCAGTTCGAGAGGGAAACACGAATAAATCGGAAGAGGCAAAGGCAGCGGCCAGATTTTGTCCCTGCAAATACCCCGTGAACACCACGTCTCGACCGAAAAAATATCGTTCTAAGTCTTCTCGCTCGGGGCCATCACCCACAATAGCCAACCGAGCCTGGGGCATCTCGTCGAGCAAAATCCGAATCCGGCTCACCTCTTTCTCTGCTGAGAGGCGACCGACGTAAAGCATCAAAGGACGCCCGGGTTCGCCAGCACAGAGGCGATCTCGCATCTCGGTCGAAGCAGCGCTGGGGTGAAAGAGCTTAGTATCCACGCCCCGTTGCCAGACGTTCACGCGTTCGATGCCGTGGTTGCTCAGTTCGTGCATCATCGCTGACGAAGTACACAGGTTGAGCTGGGCGTAATTATGTGCGGTGCGCAGCATGTTCCACAACACGCCTTCCAAAAAGCCCAACCCGTAGTGCTGCAAGTACTTGGGCAAGTGGGTGTGATACGAAGCTACCAGCGGCACTTTCATTGATTGACTGAAATACAGCCCACCTAATCCCAGCACGGCGGGATTGACAATATGAATGATGTCAGGCTGAAATCGCCGCAACATGCGACCGATCGCGGGGCCGGGAGCTGCCAACTTCAACTCGGGATACAGCGGTAATGGCACACCTGGAACGCCGTAAACGCGAGCGTGGGCATAGTGACGCGGCGCCCCCTGCGGTGCTACCACCAACACTTCATTACCGCGAGCCGTCAATTGCTCGATGGTACGACACAAGCGAGTGACAATACCGTCAATCTTCGGCAGGAAGGTTTCGGTAAATAGAACGACGCGCAAACCCCATCTCCTCAATACTTCGGTACGGTTCCTTGCAGCTAAAATCCACTGACGTGCGATCGCCATCGAACTTCACAGGGAATTGTACCGGAGATGCGAATCCAGTCGACAAATGCGCTGAATCAATATAACAACAACTCGCGCAATTGAGAGACGCACCTCAAACATGAGGGGTTGCAGTAGCTCCAAGAGGAAATCGTCACTCCTGCAAAGCTAGCAGCGGTCTACTCGATCTCATTGACGGTAGCCCCCCAGCCGCTAATGCCACAATCTCTGGGGTCCCTTGTCTGGAGCCAACGCCCACATCAACGCCGACATTCTCGCCAGAGTAATATCCAGAGCTATTCCAATCCATTGCTTGTTGCCTTTATCTCGCACAAACAGCCATATCTCATCGCACTGACGGCTACAGGCTTTGCACTTGAAATGTTGCTTACTGTTATGGATGCGACCATGTTTGACAGTCTCCTTACAGCCGCAGCTCGGGCAAGTTGGCGTCAACATGACTGGCTCACGAGTGCTAACGGATATGTATCCTTACATTCGGTGGACTACCATCTTTTACTTCTGAAAAACTACTGCCAGCCTTAAGTGATGACGTGTGCAATCATTTTTCTGCGGGCAGATATTGAACCTAGCTTCGCTGTTCGTCACGTCATGATTGAGCTTGGTAGCATGGTCTTCTCTCCTGGCGATGGCTGACTCATGCATCCTTTGCAGTACCTGATTGCTTACGGGCAAGCCTATCGGCGTACCATTTGGTTGGCGATCGCCTGTTCGGCGCTCAATAAAATCTTTGACCTCGCCCCTCCAGCCTTGATCGGGGCGGCCGTGGACGTGGTCGTGCAGCAGCAGGATTCCTTGCTGGCCCGGTTGGGCATCGTTCCGGTCGAGCAGCAGTTGATCGTTTTGGCGCTGTTGAGCGTGCTGGTGTGGGCATTGGAGTCTGCATTTGAATACGCTCACGCCAGGCTGTGGCGAGAACTCGCTCAACGCATTCAACACGACATGCGTCTGGATACGTATCAGCACCTCCAGCAAATGGAGATGGCCTTTTTTGAAGAGCGCAGTACGGGGGGATTGATGGCCGTTCTGAACGACGACATCAACCAGCTCGAACGGTTTTTAGACGTGGGAGCCAACGAGATTTTACAGGTGGTAACTACGGTTGTCATCATTGGCGGCACCTTTTTTGTAATTGCCCCTAGCGTGGCCTGGATGGCCGTCCTGCCCATGCCTTTTATTCTGTGGGGGGCCATTCAGTTTCAACATCGGCTCGCCCCACGATATCGCCAGGTGCGCGATCGCGTCAGTTTGCTGAACGGGAGATTGTCCAACAACCTCAGCGGCATGGCGACGATCAAAAGCTTCACAGCCGAAACCTACGAAGCCGATCGGGTTCGCGTCGATAGCGAAGCCTATCGAGCCAGCAATCGCCTGGCGATCGCCCTCAGCGCGGCCTTCATCCCTCTCATTCGCATTATTATCCTGTTGGGCTTTATTGCCGTTCTGGTGTTTGGCGGTCTCGAAGCCACAAACGGTCAGCTATCAGCGGGTACGTACAGCGTCATGATTTTTCTGACCCAGCGATTGCTGTGGCCGCTGACTCGGTTGGGTGAGGTGCTCGATCAATACCAGCGAGCAATGGCCTCAATCTATCGGGTCAAAACCTTGCTCGAAACCCCCGTCGCAATTCGGACGGGTGATGTGGCGCTCCCGATTAGTCGCGTACGCGGAGACATTGCCTTCGAGAAGGTCACTTTTGCCTATCGCGATCGCGCTCCGATTGTGGAGAACCTAACGCTGCGCGTTCCGACTGGACAGACTATTGCCATCGTAGGACCGACTGGCTCGGGCAAAAGTACGTTAGTGAAACTCCTACTCCGATTCTACGAGGTAAACTCAGGCCGAGTCACCGTAGACGGCATTGACGTTCGCAACCTACGCTTGCGAGATCTGCGACAAGCCATTGGCGTAGTCAGTCAAGACGTATTTCTGTTCCACGGTACCGTCGCAGAAAACATCGCTTACGGTAGCTTCGACGCGACACCAGAGGCTATTGTCAACGCAGCTAAAACCGCCGAAGCCCACCAGTTCATCCAGCAACTGCCGCAGCAATACGACACGATTGTGGGCGAGCGCGGTCAAAAACTCTCAGGAGGTCAGCGGCAGCGACTGGCGATCGCGCGGGCTGTCCTCAAAGACCCGCCAATTTTAATTCTGGACGAGGCCACCTCTGCCGTCGATAACGAAACGGAAGCTGCCATTCAGCGATCTCTGGATGCCATTGCCCAGGGGCGAACCATTCTAGCGATCGCGCACCGACTGTCGACTATTCGCAATGCCGATTGTATCTACGTGATGGAGCGAGGTCGGATTGTCGAACGCGGCACTCACGAAGAATTGAATCAGAATCACGGCCTCTACGCCGGATTGTGGAATGTGCAATTGGGGCTAAGTCGAGCCTAAGCTCGACTTTACGGAAGCGTTAAACAGAGGCATTAAGTAGATATCGCTACGAATGCCACCTGAGATGGGTACCTTCTTTCTGAAGAGAAAAGACCCACGGTGACGCTCCGAGTTGACACTTTGCCTCATCAGTCACATGCCAACGAACGTAGCGAACTCCAAAGGATTGGAGCTGGTTGGGATGTCGATTTGGCTGATACGTTAGAGCCTGCGCAGTTAGCTGTTGCATCGCGCGCGTTTGCCGTCGCGGGTCAGCCTTCGTTTCTGGTGAACTTGCGATTTTCTATCCCTTGGCAGGGACAGCGGTATTTTGTCACCTTCGTGGTTTGCGCGAATCATCGACCCGCTCGCTTTCCCCGTCAGGCTGACTGGCTGGGATCGCTAGATCCCTTTCTCGCGTCCTTCTGGCAAGCAGTGCCTTCCTCTATCATCGCTACACTGAGCGCAGCCCAATGCCAGGCTATCGAGCGCGCCCTAAAGCCCTACTGTTGGCAAGACCAGCCTGTTGACATGCGCGGTTCGCTGCCCTGGAGAAATCGTTCGTTCGTCTACACGCTTGTGGCAGGTCTCGAACGTAGGTCGAGAGAGCGCATCTCGGCCGAACGAGAAAAACATCCGCTTTGGACGGGAGCCAACACTGTTTTTCTGTTGCTGCTGCAATTGCCATTTGTGCTTACCGTTGTCTTCGGATTGGGACTGACTGTCAGACGTTCGCACTGGTTACCCTCTTCGACATCGAGGCTCGATCCCTCAATCCAAGCAATTGAGATTGGCGTGCGCGATCCCATTGCTCGCGAAGCCTACCTCAATAGCGACGTGCAGCAGCTGCGCGATCGCTTGCAGGCTCTCGGACTGGAAACTGCCATTCGCAATCGCTCTACTCGTCGATTATCAGACTCTGAGTATGAGCAGCTCATCCTACGCGCCTTTCATCAGCGACTTACCGTTGAAACTTTTCAAGCCCCCTTTTCATCCCGGCGTTAAGATCCAAGTCGCTAACCCCCACTGGAGTCAGTCATGAAGTGCGATGTCGCGATCGTCGGGTGCGGCGTGGTGGGAGCAGCAATTGCCTACGAACTATCCAAAACTGAGCTTTCTGTGGTGGCGATCGATGCGGGCAATCCAGCCGAGGGAGCCACCGGGGCTGCCCTGGGAGTACTGATGGCTGTTGCAACACTGCAAGCGAGTGGCGATGTCGCAGATTTGCGTTTGCACAGTTTGCAGCGTTTCGAGCCTCTCGTTGTTGAATTGGAAGATATCCTCGGGAGAACGCTACCTGTCAATCGGCGTGGGATTCTACGCCCGATTGCCCCAGAACAGTGGGAAAAATGGCAACCCGCGATCGCGGCGCGCCGCGAAGCTGGTTACGAACTACACGTCGTTAAACCGACTGAAATCTCTTATATGCAGCCCGACCTTTCTCACTGGGAAGTAGGACTGTACTCGCCTGCCGATCGCCAAATCGAACCGCGTGCTTTTGTAATAGCGTTGCTACAGGCTGCTCGACGACAGGGAGTACAAACTCTGTTTCACACGCCAATTCAGTCAGTCAAAATTCGTGGCAATCGGATTGCCGCACTTTATGCAGCTAGGGAAACCATTGCATGCCATACCGCGATCGTTGCGGCTGGAGTCGGCAGTCCGCGCCTGGGCGAACTCATGGGTGCGCGCATTCCTGTCGTTCCGGTGAAGGGAGAAGCTGCTCGCGTATACTTGCCCTCGCTGTCTGCCGGAGCCGTCATCGCTACCAACGACATTAATCTCGTACCGTTAGTAGATGGTTCTCATTGGATTGGTGCCACCGTCGAATTCGAGCCTGCTACGCCCCATCCTTCTGCAGGCGGCGTTCAGTCAGTTTTGCAACAGGCGATCTCCCTTTGTCCGGCGATCGCGCAGGCCGAACTCAAAAACTTTTGGGCTGGATATCGCCCGCGCCCCAGCGGTCAGCGCGCCCCTATCCTCGGCTACATTCCAGGGCTAGAAAATGCCATCGTCGCGACTGGACATTATCGTAATGGCGTCTTGCTCGCTCCCCTCACCGCGCTCGCTATCCGCGATCTCATCCTGCACGGTCGAACTACAGCCTGCAATCTAGAGCATTTTGCGCTGAAAACAGCTTAGATATACTCACAGCGATCGCGATCGCTGCTCGATGTAAAACTCTACCTCATAGTGAATGAACAATCCAGTTCTGCTATAGGTTATAAATGATGCTTTGGATGATTCGTGCCATTAAGCACCGCCAACACCACCGTCCTTCCTTAACATTCCACACTCACGAGCGCGACCCTAAAACCTTCGTGCCCGACAGTAAGGCGAGCGAGCTCTTTGACCGCATCGCCGCCCTCAATCCTCAGCTTCCGCCTCCAAATGCTGTTTCTCATTTCGAGTGCATTGCCGACTTTGTCACCACTCACATGCTGCACTAGCGATCTCCGTACCGGAAACTGCAGCGAGTGAAAATGGCAAAACCAGGCTGTGGAGTTAAAGTTTGCGCTTTAAGGTGACAGCCGCGCTTTCCCCCAGCGATTGGCTTTATACCATTGTGCTACGTGCGGACACCAAGCCTCAAAATGAGGCAGCATCAGCTCGCACATCGATTGAATCTCGCCTTGGGCGTCAGCCTTCGCGCGTAAATCGAGAAAGTGCATCAAGCTGCGACAGTTAAACGACACGACAAAGTGCTGCCGAATGCCGTAACCAATTACGTTACGGGCATCTTCGTAAGGCAAGCCGCATTCGCTCACCAAACGGTGATAGGCGATCGCCTGCTGGCGGTATTGTTCGAGCACGATTTCTAGGGCTTCTGGAGCAATAGTTTTCATCCCCTGTCGAGTTTTTGCCCGACCTTTAGCAATGGTTTCCGGTACGTAAAAAAGCTTTTGGATGGCATCGCTAGCAGCTTCGTCGAGGATCTCGCGATCTCGCAACTCTGCCCCCAATTCGTCCAGCATCTTGCCTGTATATCGCAAGCTTTGCACGTCAAAACTGACGCCCACGCGATGGGTGCGTGCTTGCTGCATGACAATGTGAGGGAAATAGCCGATCGCGAACGTAATTTGAGGGTGCTCCAGCGGTCCGTAATGGCCCCGGTTGCCGTGGAGCAAGTGCTTGATCACGGCTTCGCCGTAGCGATCGGGCATGGATGACGCTGGCGAAACGAACTCAGAGCTATAGTCCTGATGCATAGCCTGATAGATTACCCGCTCAGGATCGGGGGTTTGACTGAGAACAACAACTTCAAATAACGCATCCATAGCGAGCCAGTCGGTACGAACAGACAGCATCACACATAGCTCACATTTAGCTCGGACTGGCCTAACTTATGCAAGTCATAAGAAGTTAGGGAAGACGTTGGATAAAGTTTCATCCCGCGTTTGTCGGCTATGTAGGCGGATAGCCCGCATCGGTCATTGCTTGTCGCACGCTTGCTTCCGGTCGGTCGGTCGCATCGACAAAATGGGCAGAAAGCTCGATCTCGACCTGTTTCGTGTTGGGGTCGGCATTGACCTGCGCGCGTGCGTCGCAGGCACGAACGGCTGCCGTAACTGTTTCCACGCAGGCCGAACAAGCTAATTTCGGCACGGTTAACGTCAGATGAGTCGTTGACACGGAACCTGGCTCCTAGCTCGCAGCTCGACTATCCTAACGTGAGTGGAGGGGTGACTGCCCCTGAACTCAAGCATCCTAAGCGTGGATATTCATTGCTTCTGAAGTCCTCTCTGAGTTAGCTTACTCTAGAGCCAAAGGTAAGTCGACGTGGAATGTTGTCAGATCGGCATTGCTCGTAGCGCGGATATGCCCCCCCAACCGATTGACGAGTTTTTGCACTAGCGTCAGTCCTAAGCCCGTACCGCCTTGTTCCCACCGATCGCCGTGAGGGACGCGGTAAAAGCGTTCGAATACGCGCGGCAAATGCTCGGCCGAGATGGGATTACCACTGTTGCTCACTGCGAGCGATAACATCGCGTCGTGTGCGCGCGCGGTCAGCGAGATTGAGCCTTTCGGAGGTGTGTATTTGTATGCGTTGTGCAGCAATTCATCGAATAAGCGCTGCAAACTCTGGGGTTCGGTCGTCATGACAACATCGTCAATCTCTTCATGCAGTTCGAGCTGCCGTTGTTCGGCCCGAAGGCGAAAAGACTGCAGGGTCGGTGCCAGCCGCTCAACCAAGCTGATGGAACTGAGGGCCAAGACTTCGTCCTGATGGTCGAGCCGCTGCAGGTCGAGCAAATCGTCGACCAAAGCAATTTCGCGAGTGCATTCGCGTTCCAAAATATTCAAGTACTGTTGTTGCTTGTCCTGCCCGGGCGCCAGTTTCAACATCTGAATGGAAAGTTTCATGTTGGCCATCGGCGCTCGCAACTCGTGGGATACCGTATTCAGGAAGTCATCCTTGGAGCGATCGCGGCGCTTGAAGATCTCCAATTGGGTTTCTAGATACTTCACCCGCTCTAAGCTGAGATCCAACTCAGTCGCGAGCTTGGTTTCGGTGATGTCGGTTTCGGTCACCGTGAGCGACCGGAGGAGCCCTTGTTCGTCGGTGCTGCTGCTCCCAACAGCTGTAAACCAGAGGGTGCGGCCGTCACGAGTTAAAATGCGCCTCTCGCAACGAAATTCTCGTTCCACGTTGTCGAGATGAGCTTGCAGTGCCTGCGTCCAGAGCCTCCGGTCCTCAGGATAAATGCGAGCACACCAAGCCGCCCACGACATCGGCATGTCAGCAGGGTCAACGTCCATCAGCGCTTGCGATGCCGTGTCGAAGCTAACCGTATCCGAGATAGTATTCCACGTCCATTGCCCCGTACGCTCGGCTTCCATCGCACCAGCGATAAATGCTTCCTGCTGTAGCAAAGTCAGCTGTACCTGTTGATTTTCCAATACCACCGAAAGAGTTGCGGCAGCGGCAGTCAGGAGATCTACTTCTGTTGCCGACCACAATGCTGCTTCCAGACAGTTATCAAAACCGACGAATCCCCAAAATTCACCTCGGACGCTCAACGGTACTAACAACAGAGACAACACGCCTTGCTCGTCAAACAGAGCGCGATCGTTGGCAGTAGGAATATCTGCAACGAGCTGATTGATCATGTAGCCGGAATTTAAATGGTCAAACCAGTTCTGAGCCAAAGTGTCATAGGGCAAGTCTTGCAGGTGGGGATTTTGTATTTGAGGCGTAATATTGGGCGCGCACCATTCTGTCCGACGACTGGTAAACAGACGTCCATCGCGATCGCGATGGTTTTCAAACAAATAAGCGCGGCTCGCGCTCGCTGCAATGCCTAATGACTCGAGGATGGAATCATACAGGTCACTACTGCCGCGCTCTCGCGCGAGCTGCTGCTGCACTCGGGCCAGCACGGCTAAACAGCGCTCGGCTGACCCGAGAGCATTCGTTTGGGTGGCGGTCGGCTCTGCGAACGGTGCTTCGACACGATTAAGAGGATGCGGCTGTAACTCCAGCTGCGAGATTGCCTGCTGACCGAGAGTAACTAGGGCATCTCGTTGTGCCTTAGAAGGCGAACGAGAGGCGCAGTCTGCCACTGCCAGCACCCCAACGACAATTCCCGTCGGCGAGCGTAGCGGTACAGCGGCTAAGAATTGGAGGTGAGGCTCTGACTGAACGCGAGGATGCTGCGTCCACTCGGGCTCGTGCCTTGCATCTGCAATAACCGTAAGCTCGACAATCCGATCGAATGATCGCCCGACTTCTAACGCCCAGCTATCTAACTCAAAGCCAACAGCAATGGGCGCGGAGCTCGGATCGGCCAAGCTCAACACGCCGAAAGGCACGTCAAATACCAGCGTCGCGAGCTTCACCAACTGAACTAGAGGAGTACGAGTCGAGCGCAACGTTTGTCGGTAGCGATCGAGCACGTCCATACGGCGGCACTCAGTATCAGTTATTGTAGCGATCGCCATGTGAGTATATCCATGTAGAAAAATAGATTGACATATCGGAGGCGACCCCACTTTCGGTCAAGCCCTTCGACCTGCGAGCATACTCACCTATAAACTCTCAGGCGACCTCACATCAGCCAATTGGGAGATGAGAACCCATAAATATAATCTACTAAACGTTTGTGAAATCTTGGTGAACGATCCATTAGCTCCTTTTCGATAAATATGGTTGCAACCGAGAAAATACGTGAATAATTCAGGCCGTATAGACTATCTAGTGCGATATAAACGTATGAGTCTCGATCGACAGCGTCGATACCTCCGACTCGCTCTATTCCTGACGAAAGCAATGCAGGGAGGCATCGCGACAACATCTCG
>JBCBVC010000056.1:0-23883 GCA_039817845.1 Cyanobacteria bacterium J06642_2 | reverse complement strand
TCAAGCCAACAGTTCATGCTAAAAACTTGCAGTATCTTTCTGATATGCCTGCCTGGGCTTACAATATCGGTGCCACTGCTGTCCATTTTCAGCCCGTCAATCGCTGGTCCCCTGAGACTTATGAGGAGCTTTGGATTGAAGAAGATCGGCAAGATGAATTACAGGCGGTTGTTAACAGTTTGATTGAGCAGAAAAATCAAGGTGCACCTATTCTTAACAGTCAACTCACAATAAGTATGTGGCCAGCACATTTTCGGGAAGAACGCGCTGCTGCATCTTTAGGCGCATGTCGAGTGGGACTGCGACACTACTCGATCCGCACGAATGGAGACGTGGAAGTGTGCTGGTTTCATCCTCCCATTGGCAATGTGAAATTCCAGAGCGCGCGTGAAATTTGGGAAAGCTATGAAGCTCAACAGCGACGTCAGGAAACTACTACTTGCGATAAGCTCTGTCTTTCTGCAGCTTTATCTAAAAAGACATTGGGCGATAAGTTGAAAATGGGGACTACGCTCCTCACTGGCTCTCAACGAGTTCTTGACAACACTCCAAGCAAGCTAAGCCAGAAGTAAAAGCGAGTTTCCGCAGGTCGAGCGTACTCGGCGGCTAGTTTCGAGACATTCACCACTTGGAGAATGACGATATCTGAGATCTCGCCAAACTTTCGGCTCGTGCATATTTGCAGGCTATGTTTTGGGATTTGAGTACTTTGTGCCAAAGCAATCGACCCATAAGGCGATCATAAGACATAAGGCCTGATTGATAATCTAAGGCTATATTTCTTATCATCAATGCTCGTGTGACTCGGGCCCCTCCTCAGGGTTTCTGCGCTTACAATGCACCTATTGCATTTCATCTTTTCTTCATAAGTTCGTTCTGCGCGATCGAACCTGTGTCGGTGTGAGGCGGGCACGAGTTTCGATATGGCTTTGCAATTGCGAAGCTTTTAGGGGGGTCACTAGTGCAGTGGCCGATGGGACATGCTTCTCATGGAGGCATGTCAGCGAATACTGGTTTGAATTTTGTCGTCAGGCACTAGTTACGGAGTGACCTATGCAATTGACGAATACGATTCATTTCCGCAACATACGCGGAGATGTGTTTGGAGGATTAACTGCGGCTGTGATCGCGCTGCCAATGGCGCTCACATTTGGCGTTGCCTCTGGTGCTGGTGCTGCCGCGGGACTGCGAGGTGCTGTTTTGGTGGGTCTGTTTGCAGCTCTGTTTGGCGGGACGCCCACGCTTATCTCCGAGCCAACTGGTCCGATGACCGTCGTGATGACGGCTGTGATTGCTAATTTAACGGCGGCTAATCCTGAAAATGGGATGGCGATGGCGTTTACCGTCGTGATGCTGGCAGGGGTGTTCCAAATTGTGTTTGGCGCGCTCAAGCTAGGCAAGTACGTAACGATGATGCCTTACACGGTAATTTCGGGCTTTATGTCAGGGATTGGTATCATCTTAGCCATCCTCCAAACGGCTCCGTTTCTAGGGCAAGCTAGTCCGAAAGGTGGGGTCGTCGGTACCCTCCAAAATTTACCCGACTTGCTCGCCAACATTCAGCCGGCGGAGACTATTTTGGCAGTGGTCACCATTAGTATCATTTGGTTGACGCCCTCGAAATACAAACGCGTCGTGCCTCCACAATTAACGGCTTTGATATTGGGAACGGTACTTTCGCTGGTGTTGTTTCCTGGTGTGGATATTCGTCGCATTGGTGAAATTCCGACGGGATTTCCGGCAATGCAGATGCCTACGTTTAGTCTCGACCAAATTCAGCTCATGTTCGTGGATGCTGCCGTGCTTGGGATGTTGGGCTGCATCGACGCCCTGCTCACTTCGGTTGTTGCTGACAGTCTCACACGCACGGAACATGACTCGAACAAAGAGCTTGTCGGTCAGGGCTTGGGCAATATCATGTCCGGCTTGTTCGGCGGCATTGCGGGTGCAGGTGCCACGATGGGAACGGTGGTCAACATCCAGGCGGGTGGACGTACGGCGCTATCAGGATTAACTCGAGCGGGTGTGTTGCTAGTCATTGTGTTAGGGGCGGCGAGCTTAGCTGCGTCCATTCCGCTGGCTGTCCTGGCTGGAATTGCTCTGAAAGTCGGTATCGACATCATCGATTGGGGCTTCCTCAAGCGCGCGCATCAAATCTCAAGGAAGGGCGCGCTCATTATGTATGGGGTCATTATCCTGACCGTGCTAGTGGATTTGATCGCAGCCGTAGGGATTGGTGTTTTTGTTGCGAATATTCTGACGATCGATCGCATGAGTGCGTTGCAATCCAAATCCGTTCAAGCCATTTCTGATGCGGATGACAAGGTGTTGCTTACGGCAGAGGAAAAGCGCTGGCTAGATGCCGGCAAGGGTCGCGTTTTGTTGTTCCAACTGAGCGGCCCGATGATCTTCGGCGTAGCCAAAGCCATTTCTCGGGAGCACAACGCGATTGGAGAATGCGACGCGATTGTGTTCGATTTGAGCGACGTGCCCCATTTGGGCGTGACGGCTTCTCTAGCGCTGGAAAATGCAATTGAAGAAGCCATCGAACAGCGACGAGCCGTGGCGATCGTCGGTGCTGCCGGACAAACGAAGCGACGTTTGGAGAAACTGAAGGTGTTCGACATCGTTCCTCCGCAGAATTTATTTACCGATCGCGCTGCCGCCCTAGAATTTGCTGCATCTCAAGTGGTGTCTGCGATGTCTGCACCACTACTGCAAGGTCGCGATTCCACTGCGGAGGTTTGAGGGTTATGGCGATTTGGGAATGGCTGTCTGCAAGGACGAACCTGCTGGAAGCCTGCGTATTTGCCACGGTGATGCTCGGTTTTTTCGGCATCATCCTCAAGCAAAATCTCGTAATGAAGATTGTCTCGATGGACGTGATGAGTACGGGGGCGATCGCCTATTACGTGCTCGTCGCTGCCCGAGGAGGGTCGTTTGCCCCGATCGTAGATAGTTCGGAATCCGTTGCTTACGCCGATCCGGTACCGCAGGCAGTCATTCTCACGGCGATTGTCATTGGATTTTCGATTCAAGCGCTGATGTTAGTTGGCGTCATGAAGTTGGCTCGGGATAATCCCACGCTGGAGTGCAGCGAAATTGAAAAGAGTCACATGCCATGACTGACATCACGATTGCTTGGATAGCCCTGCCTTTATTTGCAGGGTTCAATATTTATTTATTTGCCAAGCTCGGACGCTATTTGGCATTGCTAGGTGCTCTAGGGTCACTGGCATATGCAGTGACATTGCTCGTCCAACCCGAACCGATCGCGTTGCAATTTCTCGATAGTTTTGGCGTGCAGCTCGTTGCAGATGCCCTGAGCGGGTACTTTATTCTGACAAACGCGCTGGTCACCATTGCTGTCATCCTTTACTGCTGGGATAGCGATAAATCCGCGTTCTTTTTCGCTCAGACCATTATTCTGCACGGCAGCGTCAATGCAGTCTTTATCTGCGCGGACTTGATCAGTCTGTACGTTGCTTTGGAAGTAATTGGAATTGCAGCATTTTTGTTGATTGCTTATCCCAGGAGCGATCGCGCCATTTGGGTTGCCCTGCGCTACCTGTTTGTCAGCAATACAGCAATGGTTTTTTATCTGATCGGTGTGGTGTTGGTGTACCAAGCCAATCAGTCTTTTGGATTCGCCGGACTCGTCAATGCTCCGGCGGAGGCGATTGCCTTAATCTTCTTGGGGCTGCTAACCAAAGGTGGCGTATTCGTGTCCGGTCTGTGGCTGCCGATGACCCATTCAGAGGCCGACACTCCGGTATCAGCACTGCTGTCGGGGACTGTGGTGAAAACGGGAGTGTTCCCGCTCGTGCGGTTTGCGCTGGAGTTCGAGACGCTCCAGCCACTTCTGGCTCTGTTCGGCGTAGGAACTGCTTTGTTGGGGGTAGGATTTGCCATTTTTGAGCGGGACACGAAGCGAACGCTGGCGTTGAGCACAATTTCGCAACTCGGGTTCGTATTAGTCGCTCCAACGACAGCTGGAGTCTACGCACTCACTCACGGACTGGCGAAAGCAACGTTGTTCTTAAGCGCGGGGAATCTGCCCAGCCGCCGATTCGAGGAGCTGCGTCAGACAAAGATGCCAATGATGTTGTGGAGTGCGGTGGCGATCGCTGGTCTGTCTATCTCTGGACTCCCTTTGCTCGGCGGGTTTGGAGCTAAGGCGCTGACCCTCGATCGCATAGTGCCTTGGCAAGCCAACGTATTAACTGTGGCGGCAGTGGGAACGGCGATCGTATTTGCCAAGTTTTTGTTTTTGCCGACGAGTGCTGATGCGGACGGTAAACCGCTTTCGCGCGGTTACGGGTGGGCCGTACTCCCACTATTGGCAGGACTGATAGCAGTCAATGGACTGTCGTTAGAAGCTTACACGGTGGCGAAAGTCGCGAAAGCGCTCGTCACTGTCGGTGGGGGTTGGGTCGCGTATTGGTTGTTCTGTCGGCAGCGATCGCTGCGAGTTCCTCAACGCCTAGAACGGCTCGAACACTTGATTGGAGGGATGAGCCTCGTTCTCACCCTGGTGTTTTGGATGGTGCTGACATGATCGGATATTTAGATTTACTGCTGCGGCTGGCCATTTGGTTTTTACTGACTGCCAATCTGAGCGTGGCCAATATCATCATCGGGGTTTGCGTAGCACTGTTACTGCCGCACCGTAGATATGTCACACCCTCGCGCCTTCGCGATTGGCTGCACGTTATTGGAGAAATTTTGGTAGCGATTCCTCAAGCCTACTTCGAGGCTTTTGAGATGATGCTGCGCCCCCATAAACGGGAAGAAATCGTCTACGAACGCGTCAAACCCAATCGCTCGCCAGGGTTGATCTTTTTAGACATCTTTCTGATCACATTCACCCCCAAAACCATCGTGTTGAACTGTCGCAAAGACGGTTGGTATGAAGTCCATCGTGTCGGGCGGGAGGAGGGATCGTGACTTGGGTTCTTTTTGCCATGATTTTGGCTCTACTGATTCCGATTTACGAGGCTTGGCAGGATGAAGATATCTGGCAAACGATGCTTGCCTTTGCCAGTATTGCCACCAAAACATCCATCATGATTCTCGTGCTTTCGGTCTTACGAGATGACTGGACGATTGGCGTAGTCGGAGTCTTGATTCTCAGTGTCGGTAATGCGGCACTGATGCTGCTGGCTCACATCATCAAGCGAGTGAACGAGTCGCGATCGATATTTCCGGATTCTTGATGGCGAGGTGAATGAATGGCGATCGACATACTGGGGTCTCTGTTGATGGCAGTCGGAGTTCTATTCTGGTTCTGGGGGACGTGGCCGCTAGTGGGCGATCGCTCTGTTCTCTTTAAACTGCACAGCCTCTCTGTCGCTGACACACTGGGCTCGATGAGCATCATCGTCGGTTTGCTGTTGGAAATTCCACGCGAGTGGCCGCTGTTGGTGTTGGCCCTGATTTCTCTCGCTATCTGGAATACAGTGCTGGGCTACGTGCTGGCCTACTGTTCGAGTTCAGGAGATCGCCATGACTGAAGACGTTGCAATCGTAGCGATCGCCGCTCTGCTACCCCTCACGGCCTACATGACCGTAGCGCAGACCAATCCATATCACGCCCTCGTCATTCGCGGAATTATGGGTGCCGTTGCGGCTTTGGTTTATGCTGCGTTCGGTGCTGCTGATGTGGCGTTGACTGAGGCGCTAGTGGGCACAATGCTATCTATTACGCTGTACGCAGTGGCAGTGAGATCGTCCCTAACTACGCGCTTGGGCGTGCTCGAATCCGCAGTCCCGAACCAAGAGAAGACACCTAAAGTCATCGCCCTCTCCACCCAAGCCTCGGAGTTCGAACTGGCCATTGCCTCCATCCGCAAAGCTTTGAGTTCTCATCACGTCCGCTTAAAAGTGATAACTTATGCCGACACTCAGACATTAAAGACCGCTTTCCACGAGCGAGAAGTGCACGGCACTTTCGAGGCGAGCTCTTCTCCCCATCTCCCCTACGTCTACCACTTCAAAACTCGCGTCCGCAGGCTGCACGACATCATTCAACCCGAGCTGCCCAGCCACGTCAGTCTCGCCCATGTCGATCTCGCTAGCACCGACCAGTTAGAACCTCAGGCTACACACCACGACCGCGTTTCATCTAGCGGAGAACCTGCATGATTTGGATTTACATCGTTGCTGGCATCGCCATCTACATCAAAATGCTTGTCTTGCCGAATCCGGCGATCGACACCGCCGAGTTTGCTGTGGTCGAGACGGTGGCCATGGAGAGTGGCGTGCCTAATGCGGTGTCTGGCATCATTTTCCGTAACCGACTCTACGACACGATTTTTGAGGTGGTCGTCTTTACCATCGCTATTACAGGCGTAAAGTTTCTCTTAGCTGACGAGTCTCCCCGCAGCACGATCCGCCAGTTTCCCGATCGCCCCTCCATCATCCTGGCTCGCTTAGGAGCGACCATTTCTGCAATTGTCAGCATCGAACTTGCCATTCGCGGCCACCTCAGTCCCGGAGGGGGCTTTGCCGCTGGCGTCGCAGGGGGAACGGCAATCGGTTTGGTTGCCATCACATCATCATCGACCTGGATGGACAGCATTTACCGTCGCTGGCAAGCAGCCACCTGGGAAAAAGTATCGGTATTGATCTTCATCTCGATCGCCGGGCTGAGTCTGACGGGGAGCGAACCGCCTCACGGCCAGATGGGAGCCTTGGCTAGTGGCGGCTGGATTCCGATTTTGAATATTTTGGTAGCGCTCAAAGTGGCTTTAGGGTCTTGGGCTGCAATTTTGACATTCATTCGCTATCGAGGATTACTCTAAGTTAAAATTTGCCTGCAATTAAAAAAAAAAGACCGATCGAGAGTTGTTTAAATTATTAAAATTCCGAGATTTTTGACACAACTTGTTCTACCAATTGCTTGTCGCAGAAGATTAATGTTGAATCAGTCATTGAGATCGGTCTTTTGCTTCATCCCTAAATATAATCGCAAATATAAGAGCAGCTATTTATCTATATTTAAAAATCTCACTGCACATGAAGAACATAAGCAAACATTCCAAAAAAGAGAGATTATTCAAAATGGCTGATTGTCTCCTCAGAGATGATTTGCAAAGTAAAGCTTAAGAGGAATGTACTGTCTGACTTGTCCGCTTAGGCTGCGATCTGAACTCGATCCAAAAACATAGACAGTCAAATTAAGCAGCAACAGCTCGGTCTAGCGACGACCCATGTCGCTCCTCAAATTCAACTGAGGCCAGGAATCCTAGGGTGGAGTGAATCCGCACCCGATTGTAGAAAACTTTAATCCATAACTCGGAGCTTTCCTTGGTAAAGAAGGTGGAAACTTTTTTAAGAAATCTCGCTCCATCTAGCCTAGAAAAGGCTATATCGCTTTCGTTCTATCGAGTTGTGAGGAGATTTCTTCGACCTTACAGATGCTGTAAACGATCGCACAGCAGTTGATAAAACCCATCGGCATCGATCGCGGTTATGAGCGTCACGTTAGGCTCGCGATCGCCCACACTCCAGCGATCGACAACCGTTTTCCCTAAAGTCAGCTCTCCTGCGGTTTCGACAGCGACCCAAGCTGGCACGGTGTGAAAGAGGTCAGGTGCGAGCAAGTAAGCGATGGTGCACGGGTCGTGCAAGAAGCCACCAGGCGTGCCGTACCGTTGGAGATCGAACTGTCCGTAGTGTTCCAGTAAATCTGCGGCAGCGCGGGCAACGGGTGTCGCGATCGCGCGAATAGCGTGCAAGCGCTCTGGAGTTGTGATGACGGTATGCGTCACGTCCAGCGTGATGAGCGTGAGGTTCAATCCCGCCGCCATGACGATTGCAGCTGCGTGCGGATCGACGTACATGTTGAATTCAGCCGCTGGCGTAATATTGCCTGACCCGCACGCCCCTCCCATGACGACGACGCGCTCGATGCACGCGCTGATTTGCGGCGCCATCGTTAGTGCAACTGCCAAATTAGTGAGTGGACCCAATGCCGCGATCGTGACGGGATGCTTGGCCGCTGACAAAGTCGATATCGTCCAATCCACGGCATGGCTTTCCGATAGCGGCATCTGCGGTTCAGGCAATTCGACACCGTCTAAGCCCGTCGCGCCGTGCACGTCAGCTGCGGTAACCAGCGATCGCAACAGCGGACGCGGACATCCAGCGTAAACGGGGATATCAACGCGTCCAGCACATTCACAGATTTTGCGGGCGTTTGCTTGGGTCAGGGCCAGCGGCACGTTACCAGCAACCGTACTAATGCCAAGGACTTCAAGTTCACCTGGAGAGGCCAACGCCAACCAAATTGCGAGTGCGTCATCAACACCCGGATCGCAATCAATGATGAGTTGAGTCGGCACGAAACTCGCTACTTGAAGTCAAATTTCAAAAACTCAAGAGCTGACAGACATCCATCCCGAAATAAACACGACGGTTGCAACCGCACTCGCGATCGCCATGGTTCCAGCCGGCATAAATTTACGCGTTTTCAGCAGGCGCATCCCGAAGACCACTGAGAGCGCCACCGCGATCGCGGCCGCCATCATCAACCCCGTACCGGGAGTCTGGCGGGCTAAGAGCCACGCGACTGCCAGCAACACGGCACTAATTGAGCCGCTGATCAGGGAAACCTTACTTTTGCCTTTCAAATACCCAGCTAGACCACCAGCTCCGATTGCCAGTGCAAACAGCAAAATGGCCCAAATTGCGATCGCTGCCACGACCCTGCTCCTTTCATCGTTGCGGTTGCATCACACTTTAAGCCATGTACCGAGGCGCGCACGACTTTTGCCACACTCTGTAACGAAGCGGCGGCTGCGACACAGCAGTTTCAGATGTAAAAACCCCAGATGACCGCGCTATCTACGTGCAGCTATCGCTGGCGAGTCATGCTGCTGATGGCGTGAGTTAGGGCGCGCCGAACGTGGGGATTTTTCTCGATAGCCAGACGCGAATGCAGCGGAATCCAGGCGTTGACATCGTTAATCTCAGCTAAAGCCAGAGCCGATGATTCTCGCACGGAGGCGTCGCGATCTGACAAGTAGTTCACCAACACGGGAACGTGCTGCGTGGAATGACTGCGACCCCAATAGTGAATTTGAGCCAGCGTAGATTGACGGTGACGCGTAGCCAGACTCGGGTACGAATGCTCCAGTTGCTGTTTGGTCTCGTTACGGGTGGCGGTGGCGTTCGATCGCACCTCTCCAGACAAGGCCCGGATTGCGGCCAGAGCTTGGCGACCGATGATGGGATCGGAGTCATTCAAAAGGTCTTGCAACGTTGTCGTGCGAATATCGGGCGCATTAATTAAAAGCTGCACGGCTAATTGCCGGACCTCGCGACTGTAGTCAATATCGTTTTGCGCCACCTCTGCCAGGATATTGGCAACGCGCGGATCCTCTCGCAACACGCTGAGCTGAAGCAGTGCGTTTTTCTGGATCGAGGCATCGCCAGATTGTAGATGTTGCTGAGGAGCCCGGACTGGGTCGAACTCGTATTCTGCAGCAATCGTGCTGTGACTCACCACAGTCGGAAAAGCAGAGGCTGAGGGAAGCATCATCTGCTCAGCCACAGGATCCACGGGCCGGAGCTTGCGGGCAGTCTGCCAGCGCTGAAAGGCATTCGTAATACCCAAACCCGCCAAGATAATGCCAGCATCAGCGACCAGAGCTAAGGCCAGCAGGCCAGTCGTATACCGAGCACTGTGCTTGACGCGTTGAATTTTACTGTCTACGTACGAAAAAGCACTGTGCTGTCGATCCCAGAAATCGGGGGCTGAGGTCAGTGCCTTTGCACTCAAATCCGGCGAAGAAGCATGACTCTCACGAGTTTTCTCGAGGGCGCGCTGACGGTGCTTGAGTCGGGCTAATGATTTCGCACACAACACAGTCAGCATGACCGATTTCCCTCGCACGGAAGCCTTCACTAACTAAGATACTGATTTTTGCTGCGGATGCGGGATGCTTAGTGAGATGAAATTTTGATAAGTGTATCTAAATACACAAAACAACACCGATTCAGCAGTCATTTGCCTCCTCCGGTGGCGATTACAGAGCGGATACTAAGGTAAAACCAATTGAAATTTAGCCGAATATTGGCAATAAAAGTCAAAATTGCAATTTAGCTCGCTAAAGCGCAACTGAACGAGCGTTCTCTTTAATTATGAGAGATTAAAATGATTTACACGCGCATAACCGCGTTTACAAAAATTCAAACTTGATTTGAGATCGAAGTGTAATCGATCCGTGCAGCTCTACCAGCCGGGTTGCAGGACATAGGGGCTCAATCAGTGATGCTTCAAGATGTCACTGTATCCAAAAAGATCCAGTTCGGCGCGAGTAGGCAGAAAGGTGAAGCAGGCTTCGGCTAAATGAAGGCGTTCTTCGCGTTTGAGCATGTGGATCAAGCGTGCGCGCAAGGGAATGAGGTAGCGTACGTCATTGGCTGCATAACGTAGCTGAGTTTCGGAGAGTTCTTGGACAGCGCCCCAATCAGACGATTGCGCGGTTTTATCGAGTTCGATGCCGCATAGATCCAGAACTACATCCTTGAGGCCGTGCTTGTCCGTGTAAGTGCGAGCAATTTTACTAGCAATTTTGGTGCAAAACAAAGGTTGCGTGCGGATGTCAAAGTGATGCAGCAACATGGCGATATCGAAGCGGGCGTAGTGAAACGTTTTAATTGTTTGTGACGCTTCCAGCAGCGTTTTCAAGTTTGGGGCATCGGAAACGCCTCGCGCAAACCGCACCACAACCGTTTGACCGACTGCATTACTTAACTGTATCGTGCACAGACGATCTCGGTGGGGTAGCAATCCCATCGCCTCCGTGTCAACAGCAAGCACAGGGTCGGCTAGATAAGCAGTCAGAATCTCTTCGGTAATATCGTTTTCACAAACTTGAAATTCAGGAAGGCTCACTACCGCTGTCCTTGCCGCTGTGGAGCAGCATTGCTACCGAACGTAGCCTACCCGATCGCCTCGCGAACGGTTGATTTGACCGGTTGATTTAATATTCGCTGACGAGAGCTTCGACGAATTCGTAACTAGAGAAAGGTCGAAGGTCTTCGATGCCTTCTCCCACACCGATAAAGCGCAGCGGCAGCTGAAGTTCTTTGGCTACGGCCAGAGCCACACCACCTTTGGCCGTTCCGTCCAGCTTGGTCAGCACGACACCACTGAGATTGGCGACTTCTGCAAAAACTTCAGCTTGCCGCATCCCGTTCTGCCCCAACGTGGCATCCAGCACCAAAAGAGACTCGATCTGGGCCTCGGGAGCCTTTTTCTCGACAATACGCCGAATTTTGCCCAGTTCGTCCATTAAATTCTTTTTGTTCTGCAGGCGTCCGGCAGTATCGACGAGTAATAACTCAGTATCGCGGGAGCGGGCAGCTGAGATAGCGTCGAATACCACTGCGGCAGGATCGGTGTTAGCTCCTTGGTTGGCAATCACCTCAACCCCAGCCCGATCGCCCCAAATCTGCACCTGCTCGACTGCAGCGGCCCGAAAGGTATCGGCCGCCGCCACCAGAGTTCGATATCCTGACTTGTTGGCGAGGTGAGCCAACTTACCCAAAGTCGTGGTTTTGCCAGCACCGTTAACTCCCACCATGAGCCAAATATTGAGCGCACCCTGTTCTGGAGCAAAGGTCGGTTCGCCCACGGATAAGATTTCCCGCAGCAATTCTTTTAGATAGGCCACGGCCTCTTCGGGCGGAAGGGAGCGATCGCGAACTCGTTCCTGTAGCGCTTCGATGATGTAATCGGTGGCGGCAATCCCGACATCTGATTGCAGCAGGACGGCTTCAATTTCTTCAATCGCAGCGGCATCGATCGGGCCTTGGCCTACCAATGATTTGAGTTGATTGACCAAGCGCAGCCGCGTTTTCCCCAAGCCGAACCGCAGTTTCTGCAGCCAAGAAATTTCTTCCACCGTGACGTCTTCAGGCCTGCGCCCTTGCGCCGCCAAAATTTCCGCGGACCAGCGAAATCCGTCGTCAAATTCAGGAAAATCCGGTAAGGCAGGAGGAACGGCAGGAGCCGTCGTTACTTCAGCAACGGTCGGCTCGGCAGGAGTAGTTGGCTCGACGGGAGCTTCGATCGCCATTGCTTCTAGAGCTTCCAAGCGAGCTTCTGCCTTAGGTGCAACGTCAAAGAACGCTGCGGCAGGAGCTGGCACGGTGTCCGATTCTGCCGGAGGACTGGGGGCAGAAACTGGTTCTAGGACTGCAGCTTCGGGGGCGATCGCAGCCGGAGTTTCTGGTGACGACTCGCCAAGTTCAGGTACAGATGGGGCAGAAGCTGGTTCGGAATCGAGCGCTTCTGACACTGTCAGTTGAGATGTATCCAGTGTTTCTTCGACCTTTTCAGCAGCAGCTTCTCTATCTGCAGCAACGGCTGACGGAGGTGCGATGCGCTCGACTTCTTCTGTAATAACAGCGGCTTCTGCAGCAGCAGGTTCTGTTGCAGCACTCGACTCAGCCGCGTCGCCGGGTTTATCTTCAACGGAGGACTCGACCGCTGGCGCATCTTGCTTGGCAGCTTCTGCTTGCTTAGCTTTGAGATTAGCGTAAGCAGCCTTGGCAAAGGCAAGATAATCCGGTTCTTCAGCGGCAGGTTCGGTTGCTTCCGGAGTGGAATTGTCAGGTGATGCCTCCCGAGCAGCCTCCGCTTCAGCTGCTGCTGCGTCGCTGCTACGACGAAACCAATCAAATGCCATGCCCGTATCTCCTGCGATCGCGCTCGTCTGGTGCCGCGCAAATTGCTGGTGCAATCCGCTCTTTTTAAGGATAAGGTCGGCAGCCTACTCGTCGAGCGAGGGCACCTCGAACGGGGCGATCGCTATTTTTCTAAATATGAGTGCAAATGTAGTTTTGCAAAAAATGACGAGGTTTTCTCAAAAATCACACTAGATTGAAATCCATTCGTAAGCTCAGGTTGAGATACTTACAACTAAGCTCCTAGCCGCGAATGCCTCTGTAATCTGACGACTCCATAAAACCCAACGACTCATCTACCCGACTACTAGACCTGATGGAGGACATATCGTGCCGCTGTTTCAACGAATTTTGGTTGCCGTAGACAGTACGGACCACTCAGTGCGGATGGCGCGATCGCTGCTCAAACTGCCAAGCACATCGCGAGCACAGGTCACTGCGTTGCACGTAGTTCCCAAGCAGACTGGCGCAGTCAGCATGCGCGAAAATCAGGAGCAAGGCGCGCAATTCCTGAAAGACGCTGTCGAGCAATTGAGCGTACAACCCGACATCACAGTTAGCACGCGTCTGGAAGAAGGAGACGCTAAAACGACTGTTTTGAAGGTGGCTGATGACATTGACGCTTCGCTCATTGTCATGGGCGCGCGGGGTATGGGCCGCTTGATGTCGATTTTGAAGAATTCAGTTAGCCAGTACGTGTTTCAACTTTCGACTCGACCGATGCTGCTGGTAAAAGAAGAGGCATTTATCGGTCAACTGCGACGAGTCATGGTGGCCATCGATGGCTCCGAGGCTGCACGCGAAGCCTTAAGCGACGCGATCGCGCTCGTGCGTGATATATCTGGGAGCGAAATTTTACTCGCCCGCGTCATCGACCGCGCTGAGGCATCCAGCCGTAAAGCGCCGATCGAGCAGCTCGAACGAGAAGACAAAGTACTAGCTGATGCGTTGGCTCTACTCAAACGGGACAAGGTGTCTCATCGCGCCTACTTTGCTATCGGCGATCCGGGACGCGAGATTGCCATGCTCTCAGGAGAAAGTGGGGCCAATTTATTGGTGATGGGGTCTCCCGATCGCCGCCCGACCGTGGCTAAGGGACTGCCCGATTTGGAGCGCTTGCTCGGAAAGTCGGTTTCAGACTACGTGCGCGTTCATGCCGCTTGCCCGGTCCTCATGACACGTCTGCAGGCGTGATCGCGTGATGGCGTCGCCATCCGGCGCCAGCATTAGATGCGCTAGCATCGCGAAGTGACTGCTGGAACCGATACGATTGCTGCCATTGCCACTGCCGCTGTACCCGCGCAGGGAGGTGTGGCGATTGTGCGCCTATCTGGAACAGAAGCAGTGACAATTGGGAAAGCGCTGTTCCGGCCGGCAGGTCGTCCGGTCTGGGAGAGCCATCGCGTGCTGTACGGACATATCTGCGATCGCCGAGGCTGCGAGCTTGACGAAGCCTTGCTGCTGTGGATGCAGGCACCGCGTTCCTACACCTGCGAAGACGTGGTGGAGTTTCACTGTCACGGCGGCATGATGGCGGTTCAGAGCGTATTGCAAGCGTGCCTGCAACAAGGCGCGCGCTTGGCCGAGCCGGGAGAATTTTCGCTGCGAGCGTTTCTCAATGGCCGAATTGACCTAACTCAGGCAGAAAGCGTGTCGCAATTGGTAGGAGCGCAGTCAGCTTCCGCTGCTGCAGCTGCCTTGGCTGGCGTACAGGGCAAGCTAGCGCAGCCGATTCAAGCGTTACGTTCGCGATGTGTCAATTTACTCGCCGACATCGAAGCTCGCATTGATTTTGAAGAGGATTTGCCGCCGTTGAATATTCCGGCTGCGATCGCCACATTAGAGTCCTTACGTAACGAAGTAGAAGCCATCCTCGCCACTGCCGATCGGGGCGAGCTGTTGCATCGCGGCTTAGACGTTGCCATTGTTGGGCGACCCAATGCGGGCAAGTCCAGCTTGTTAAATGCTTGGAGCGGTCGAGATCGCGCCATCGTGACCGATTTACCCGGTACGACGCGAGATGTGGTGGAGTCACAGCTGGTGGTCGATGGCATTCCCGTACGGGTGCTCGATACGGCTGGCATTCGCGCCACGGACGACCGCATTGAACTGATGGGCATCGAACGTTCTCGCCGCGTCGCGCGCGCTGCCGACCTAGTCATTTTGGTTGTAGATGCCACCGCCGGTTGGAGAGAAACGGAAGGCGAGATTTACGCAATTCTCGACGATCTCCCAGTCATTTTGACCGTCAACAAAATTGACTTAGCCCCGCTTGAAACCGTCGCCATTCCCACGGCATTCGAGCGCGATCGGGTTGTCCCCACCTGTTTTCATCCCGACACATCTATAGAAAACAACGGCATTGCAGCCTTGGAGCGCGCAATTACCGAGATTGCAACAGTGGGAAAAGCAACGGCTGCCAATCTCGATATTGCGATTAATCAACGTCAGAAAGCCGCCTTGTTACGAGCTCGTTTGGCACTGGAGCGAGTGATAATTACAGCCAATTCTCAGGCCCCCTTTGACTTTTGGACGATCGACCTACGCGATACCATTCACGCCCTTGGGGAAATCACGGGTGAAGATGCCACTGAGTCAATTTTGGCGCGGATTTTCAGTCAATTTTGTATTGGTAAATAAAAGCGATCGCCCCCTCTCTTGCCGAGGACATGCGATCGCCATTCACGAAGTTGGAGATGACTTAACGCAACGTGCGCGAGCTGAAGGAGAGACCGCCATGGTCTTTATCCGTACCAGCCACATTGAGTTCGGCCAAACGCTGTACGATAGCCGGGCGATCCACAGTATCTCCACTCGCAGAGCTACTGAAACCATCGCCAGAAGCAGTCCACACGCCTACGGGCTTCTCTTGCGTAGTGCTGACGGAACGCTCGTTATAGGCGAGACCGCCGTGATCTTTGCCGGTACCGCGGGTGTTAATTTCGGCTAAACGCTCGACGATAGCCGGACGAGCTTCCGCTGGTGCGGAACCAAAGACAGAAACCGTGCCCAAAGCAATGGCGGCAGCCAACAATCCGGTGTTAATGCGTTTCACGATCTGGACCTCCGAAACTGAAACTCAGACTCATAGAACTGACAAACCTAGCCTGAGTGTTGAGGAATGACGGTTTGTCGTCTACTCCTTAATTAACAAGATGGGTCTGAACCTCAGCTAGGCAGGGGCTGAACTAGCAGTAAAGAGTTGGAGAGGGAGTGCTCAACAGTTTCTCAGGTGGTTCTCAGATTATCGAGCCAAGCACGAATGTTGTCTGGCAAAGTGCAGCGTTGACGATCGGCATGGATTGCGACGTGCTCGGTCACCGCTCGACTGGAAATGGTATCCGGGCGATCGCTGCGGTGCAAAGTGTAGGAGATTGAAAAACTGCTCTCTGAAGTTACTTGGGGCACCAGCGCAACAATGTAGACTTCACCGCAGTACATAGGATGACGAAAATCAACGTTGGCCCGCGTGATGGGGAGTGCGATCGCCTCTGGCTTCAGTAACGATTGCAGATCGACTCCAGTTGCATGCAAAGACGCTTCGTACGCTTCATGACACATAGTCAAAACGTTGGCGAAGTAGACGACGCCTGCTGCATCGGTGTCTTTGAGAAAAATGGGGCGGGCGTACTTAAAAGACATAGGAAAAGCTCTCTGGACGAGCAGGCGATCGCGCGGGATGGAAACATCTCTCACGCGCATCCGTGCCAAGCTTGTCACAGATACAGAGATTGTTACAGACACAAAGATAGAAATACAAAGATAGAAAACAGATGACAGAGAGCCGCGATCGCCTAGACCGAATTGAGCGCATTGAGGGCGTGGTGAATACCCAGACGACTGTCGTGCAGAGTGATGCGAATTTGACCCGCGCGCATGACGAACTGCACAGGGCGGATAGCAAATTTAGTCGGTCGGATAGTAGACTTAGCCGATCTGCAAGCAAATAATCAGAGCGGAATTTCAGAACTCACCCGTACGTCAGGGCAACTCCAACGCCAGCAACTTTAGATAACACAAGCACTCGAAAGGCTCTCAGACAAGATTGGAGATGTAGCAACCATCGAGCAATCCAACCGAAAGATTCTAGCCAGCAACCGCCAAATTATTGATAGCAATCGACAGATTATCGATCGCCTCGATCGCATCCTCGAATGCTATCTAAATAATGGGTCTGACACTTCTGATAATTGAAGCTCGGTCTCTAAATGTTGCTGAAAGCGGAACCTGGACCTTGAAAGAAGAACCAGGACATAAAGAAATTGGTCACGAAAATACCGAGCAGTGCGGTGACAACAGCAGTCGTAGTGGAGGTACCGACTCCTTTCGCTCCACCCGTGGTCGACAACCCCCAACCACAGCCTACAGTGGCAATCAAACTACCAAATACGAAAGATTTAATGCAACAAACAATCAAATCCCATCCAGCCAAGAAGTCTTGTGCCGAATCCAAAAAAATACTGCTCGACAGACTGTAGAGATTTGTGCAGATGATCAATCCACCGTACAGACCGACAATCAGCGAAAGCAAAGACAATACAGGCAGCATTACGCCGCAGGCCAACAACCGCGGCACTACCAGATATTCCACTGGATTCGTTCGCAATACTTTAAGAGCATCAACCTGTTCGGTTACTTCCATCGCTCCTAGCTCCGCAGCAAACGCCGAGCCCACCCGTCCGGCTAAAATCACGGCGGTAATTACTGGAGTCATTTCTCGCGAGAGTGCCAGGGAGAGTACGCCGCCGATCGCGGATGAAGCCCCGAAGGCAATGAACTCCCGTGCCACCTGAATGGTAAACACGCCGCTAATCACTACCGCAGTGACCAACACCACCATCAGCGACTCGGTACCCACGGCTGTAAGCTGATCCATCGTGTTGCGACGATGCACCCGCCCTTGTGCGAGGTAGTAAAACGACTGTCCGCCCAGCAGCAAACTGTAGATCAGACGTTGCAGCCACTTCATAAAGGTTTGACCTGATGCGACGATGAAGGCTCGAATTCAAAACCGAGCTTAGCGTACAACCTCGATGACAGGACTTATTGCTCTTGACGTTTTAGTTAGGCCACAGAGGCCCTGACCGCGCATGGGTTCTGGGTAGCTAAAACGTCCTAAGCAGCTTGATGGCTGCTATAGCTTCTGTACAAAGTGTCAAAGTTGAGCTGGGCCCTTATTATCAATTCATAGTGGATATCACTCACGCAAAGAAAGGGAATTGGCAGTGAGCTCAATAGCAGTTTCGGATTGAATGAGAATTTCACCATCTCTTTCGAGGACATATCTCCCGTGCCAAGTTCCTGCTGCAAAATCATTATTGCTGTTAGCTCTTTTCCCTATAAAACTCGTCCATATCCGTTGGGATTTTGATAGGCTTTGCTGATTTTCGGCAACTACTGTCCCACTCGGATCTAACAGTTGAATTTGCTCGATATCTCCTTCTAACACTCCATAAATGTGCGTCCAGAAGACTATAGCTGAACTGTCTTTTGGTAGACGACTGCCATCAAACTGCCCAGCCCATAACTCTGCGATTTCAGGTGGTCTATCGGAAAATCCAGCCCGAATCAATCCAGTGGGGCTGTAAGTGACTTCAGTTTTCCAAAGAGGTTGTCGCGGTTGGTCTTGGCAATTTGCCGGTGGAACCAAACCTACAAATGGGTCAACCTCCTCATTTTGATGGCGAACAGTGAAATGAACGTGAGGAAATGAGGCTAACCCCGACTCACCGACAAAACCCAACACATCCCCTTGGGAGATCTGATCCCCCGGTGCCACGGTTACACTTCCTTGGCGCAAGTGGCAGTATTGAGTCTCCCAACCACCTCCGTGATCGACAATCGCGCCATTGCCACACTCACTCCCTTCAAGGGCAGAGAGATCGCTATCCCCTTCCAGGCGCAAGTCGGGAATACCATCCCGAATTCGCAACACTGTTCCCTTTTCTGCAGCTAAAACGGGAATACCTGAGGCCATCGTTTGTTCGTCAGAAATAGCAAAATCAGTGCCATCGTGACCGTCAGAGGTCATGCGGCCACAGCTAAAATCGGTAGCTCCTGGGCCTGGATCGCGATCGAAATACTGCAGGATGAAGCAATCCTCTCCCAGCGTGCAGGAGATGGGCAAGCCTAGTTTGGGAGCAGTTTGGGCGTTTGCGGAAAAGGAGATCGCGATCGCGGAAAAGAATGACAGGAGTGGGAGGAGTAGTTTTTTCCAACGCATAGTCAATAGGCTGCAACTTGTCCCTTAGGAAACTGTTAGAAATAGGCTCTTGTCAAGTTCAATTGGCTTGCAATATATCGAGCAGGAACTGAAGATTCCGTTGCACAAATCACCTGAGCAGAGGAAAGGATTTCGTGACGGCGCAAGTAGTTACGACTGGCTTCAATCCCCTGACGCGTAATCAGGTCAACGTCCCGATGAAAAATGGTTTGCAACTCTGCTTCCATCCGATCCAGGCTGTTGAAGGTGGGGTGAGCCTCTGGATGAAATTGCACCATTACGTCAATATCGCTGTCGGGGCGGAAGTCATCGCGCAGGACAGAGCCAGATAGAGCAAATTCTGTCACTTGCCACTTGTGACAAAACTCAGCAATGCTCTCCATCGGTAACGAGATCGCGGCGATTGTCACGTCAGTTTCATCCCTAACCCTGTTGTCTGCTGTTCCTTGTGTGCTATCAACTTACCCTTAGAGCTAGTCTGAAGCGATTGTTGTAGATCGATGAATCTCAACCGTTACGAGATTGTCAAGATAGCCACTGAACTTGGCATTCATCATGCAAAGATACGTGACTGGGCAATGGGAGCTACTGTTCTTCTCGCGCACGATGAAGATAAAGTTGCGTTTGAGAAAACTAGCCTTCAAGCCTATAGGAGGATGATTTATCTGATAGATAAGGTTGATGGCTACGTCGCTGATGACTGTTTTGGCTACTGGACGATCGGGCTGAGAGGAGACCGCGTCGTAGAATTCATAGTGCGATGGGTAGAAAAAGACGTTGACTATTTAAACTCTGTTAAACACGACCGTGCTATGCCTGACTGTCATTAGCTATTTTGGAGGCGATCGCCCTCCTCCTCATGCTTTCCATCGGCTACGCCTTCCGTCCGTCTGTACTCTCATTGGAGGCCGATCGCGATCGCCTCCAAAATGCTGGAGCAACCGAAATTTACTGCGATCGCGACGAACGTCTCCACTACGCCGAACTGTGGCAGAGAGCTCAATCGGACGAGATTGACCAACTCTTGCTGCTGAACTTGGCCGATTTAGGAGATTCAGTGGCCGAGATTGGGCAGCGCTTGCAAGAGTGGGAACAGGCAAATGTCGCAATCCAAGTAGTGACTGAGGCGGGGATTGAGGAGGCTGGCGATCTCGACACCGTTCTTCGTTGGATGTCCGAGCTGCCGAGGCAGTTACGCAGTCGGCAGGTAGCAGTGGGGCACGCGCGCAGTCGGCTGATGCAGAAATCGCCCCCTGGTCGTCCGCCGTTTGGGTATAAGCGAGATCGCGATCGCTACGTTCCCGATCGGCGATCGGCGGCAATCGTGCGGGAGTTTTTCGATCGCTTTTTGCTCTATGGCTCGCTGCGGGATGCCGTGCGCCACGTGCGACGCACATTTGGGAAAACCATGTCGGTGGCGACGGGCCGACGGTGGCTCACCCAAGCAGCTTATCGAGGGGATCTGGAATATAAGGATGGCGCGACGCTGCGGGATATCCATCCAGCCATTCTGACGCGGGACGAAGCCGCTCAGATCGATCGCTGGCTGCGGCGGAATCGGAGTATCGCCCCCCGATCGGCTAGCGCGCCGCGATCGCTGGCGGGATTGGTGTTTTGTCAGACTTGCGAGCAGTCTTTGCGCATCGTGCAGGTTACGCAACGACGCAAGGCAAAGCAATACCTGTATTTGCGTTGCGATCGCTGCGGGTACAGCCTCAACTACGACCGCACGCTAACCCAGGTGATTCGGCAGGTGTGTGCGGACTTACCGCAGCGGGTGGCGACGTTCGATGGCGCTCGTATTTCGCAAGCAAAACAGGCGATCGCAAAGCAGATCGCAAAAAACGACAGCATTCTTAACAGCCTGATGCAATTGGAAGAGGCCGACATCCTCGATGCCGACACTGTCCAACTCCGCCGCTATCGACTCGCCGCCAAAACCGCAAGGCTTCAACAGCAGCTCGAACAGTTCCCACCTGCCAGCCTTTCAGACATTAGTGCCACAGTCTCTATCGAACCGTTTTGGCAAGACCTGACTGAGTCCGAACGCCGTCGCTATTTCCGCGAATTCATCCGCCGCATCGCGATCGCTCCCGAAGTAGGGCCTGAAATTCAGTTTTTCTTTTGATCCGCTTTTAATTTATAAAGCAAAACAAATTATAGTTAGAATCCTCTCAGCAGTATGAAAAGATATTAGGAGGCCATCTGGCTCCTCAATATCTGTCCAGACAATCCTGAAGCCTTCTAGAACCTTAAGTTATTGCTCTGAATGCTTTTCATTGCTCTGTGGAGTGCAGATAATACTGACTAAAGCAGGCGAGTTGTCGGGAGGGTGGCGATCGCTTGTCTGAGGTTTCAAGCTCGTATTAGGAGAATCTCCCGTGAAATTAGCGGTTTATGGCAAGGGCGGGATCGGCAAGTCCACCACCAGTTGCAACATTTCTGTTGCACTGGCACGACGCGGCATGAAAGTGCTGCAAATCGGCTGCGATCCCAAGCATGACAGCACCTTCACCCTCACGGGCTTCCTGATTCCTACCATTATCGACACCCTCGAAGCCAAGGACTATCACTACGAAGACATCTGGCCGGAAGACGTGATCTACAAGGGTTACGGCGGCGTGGACTGTGTGGAAGCGGGCGGCCCTCCGGCGGGTGCGGGCTGCGGTGGCTACGTGGTGGGCGAAACCGTCAAACTGCTCAAAGAGCTGAACGCCTTCGACGAGTACGATGTCATCCTGTTCGACGTATTGGGTGACGTGGTCTGCGGTGGCTTCGCCGCTCCCCTCAACTACGCCGACTACTGCCTCATCGTTACCGACAACGGCTTTGATGCCCTGTTCGCCGCCAACCGTATCGCCGCTTCCGTCAGGGAGAAAGCGCGCACCCACGCTCTGCGTCTGGCCGGGCTGATTGGCAACCGCACTTCCAAGCGCGACCTGATCGACAAATACATCTCCACTGTGCCGATGCCCGTGATGGAAGTGCTGCCCCTGATCGAAGACATCCGCGTTTCTCGCGTGAAGGGCAAAACCATCTTCGAGATGGCCGAATCCGACCCCAGTCTTGCCGCTGTCAGTCAGTACTACCTCAACATCGCCGACCAGCTACTCTCCGAGCCGGAAGGCATCGTGCCCACGGATGCGGAAGACCGCGAGCTGTTCTCCATCCTCTCCGACTTCTACGGTGACGTATCCAAGTCGCCTCTTTCGCAGGTCGTTGCCTAAAGCTTTTGAGGTGATCGCGTGACTCCAGCGGCGATCGCCTGCTCGCTTCTATCTGACATCTCAGTTCGTCCGATCTGGACAGGAGTCAGCAGCAAACGTCAATCGCTGAGATGTTCTCGATCCTGTCATACACCACTCGTCGCGCGCATTTTCCAGGAGCCGAATATTCATGACTGCAAGCGCCCCCACTGCCCCTAATCCGCTGAATTTTGAATGCGAAACCGGGAACTATCACACCTTTTGTCCGATTAGCTGTGTGGCGTGGCTGTACCAAAAAATTGAAGACAGCTTCTTTCTGGTCGTAGGCACGAAAACCTGCGGCTACTTTTTGCAGAATGCGATGGGTGTGATGATCTTCGCCGAACCCCGCTACGCGATGGCGGAACTAGAAGAAGGCGACATCAGCGCCAAACTCAACGACTACGACGAACTGAAGCGACTGTGCCTGGACATTAAGCGCGATCGCAATCCCTCCGTCATCGTCTTCATCGGCACCTGCACCACCGAAATCATCAAGATGGATTTGGAGGGCATGGCTCCCAAGCTGGAAGCGGAAGTAGGCATTCCTATGGTGGTAGCCCGCGCCAACGGTCTCGACTACGCCTTCACCCAAGGGGAAGACACCGTGTTGGCGGCGATGGCGATGAAGTGCCCCACCAGCGCCTCTGCTCCCGCCGCTTCAGAAGAGAAGAAAAAGCGCGGCGGTCTCGGTTCGCTGCTTAGCTTCGGCCAAAAAGAAGAAGTCTCCGAGGTCGAGACGGAGTACAAAGAGCATCCGCCCCTAGTCATCTTTGGGTCTCTCACCGACCCCGTGGTGACGCAGCTCAACCTAGAGCTTAAAAGGCAGGGCATTAAGGTTTCCGGTTGGCTGCCCTCGCCGCGTTTCACCGATCTACCCGTAGTCGAGCCGGGCACTTACGTCGTCGGCGTGAACCCATTCCTTAGCCGCACTGCGACTACTCTGATGCGGCGGCGCAAGTGCAACCTGATCAACGCCCCTTTCCCCATTGGCCCCGACGGCACGCGAGCTTGGATTGAGGCGATTTGCAAAGCATTAGGCATTGAACCGCAAGGGTTAGGCGATCGCGAAGCGGAAATCTGGAATCACTCGCAGGTGCAGGAATACATCGATTTAATTAAAGGCAAGTCCATCTTCTTTATGGGCGACAACTTGTTAGAAATCTCGATGGCACGCTTCCTGATCCGCTGCGGCGCGACGGTGCAAGAAATCGGCATCCCCTATATGGACAAGCGCTTCCAAAAATCCGAAATAGAGATGCTAGAGCGCACCTGCGAGGAGATGGGCGTACTCAAGCCCCGTATCGTAGAAAAACCCGATAACTACAACCAACTCCAGCGCATCCGCGACGGTCTCCCCGATCTCGTGATCACGGGCATGGCGCACGCCAACCCCCTAGAAGCCCGAGGCATCACTACCAAGTGGTCGGTAGAGTTCACCTTCGCCCAAATCCACGGTTTCGGTAACACCAAAGACATGCTGGAAATGGTCACCCGCCCCATCCGCCGCAACAGCAACCTCAAAGAGTTGGGCTGGACAAAAATGGTGAAAGAAGCTGCCCCTGTTTAGCTTTTATCTGAATCAATAGTTTTTCGGGGTGAGATTCCGGCAGATTTTGGACGAAAATAACGGGCTCTTAGAAAAACTGAGAGCCCGAAAAACTATTGATTCAGATAAAAGCTAAACAGGGGCAGCTTCTTTCACCATTTTTGTCC
>JBCBVC010000055.1:0-23892 GCA_039817845.1 Cyanobacteria bacterium J06642_2 | reverse complement strand
CTGGGCAAAACGATAGTTAGAGTTGGTTTCATAGTTCAATCTGCGAAAAGAATCACAATTGCGGTTTGGACAAATATCGGTACGAGATTTTATTCGAGGATTGGCACTTTCCGATTCTTTTCGCAGATTGAACTATGAAACCAACTCTAACTATCGTTTTGCCCAGCTTTGCGTTCAACGTATTCTCGGTCGCGATATCTATAACGAGAAAGAAAAATTGGCTTGGTCAATTGTATTAGCTACCAAAGGATTAGAAGGTTTTATTAACGCTCTATTAGATAGTGAAGAATATCTAGAAAACTTTAATTTAGATACCGTACCGTTTCAACGGCGGCGAATTCTGCCTCAGCGGAGTAGTGGCGAGCTTCCCTTCGAGCGCTGGCACCGCTACGATGCTAATCACCTCAAGCAGTTAGAAGCTCTCGGTAATAATTTCAGCGATAGCCAACCTGCGATATTTGGTGTTCCTGGCATACGGTGGGCTTGGCAACGCGCTCCCTTCTCTCCAGGCGTGCGTGCGGCTGGAGCTATTTTCGCGCGCAGTGGCGGCGCGTTGGTTGCTGTTTTAGTGCTGTCTATTTTGCTGGCCTATTACGGTGTTATCAGTCTCTAAAGCTACTTGGGATCGAACATGCTGGCCATTTCACTGCACGCCAGGTTATTTTCAACCTCTCCTTTCCTCTATGCTCTATTCTCATGACACGGGATGTTGCTCCCGACGTGAGTGCTGTGAGGTTTTGGCGATCGCCTGATGACCGCATCTTCTGAGTTCGATTCGGACAAGTTGAGTTTTCGGACCAAGGTAGCCTATGGCATGGGCGACTTAGGGCCGCCAATTGCCGCTAACTTACAGCTTTTCTTCCTGCTGCCGTTTTTTACGGTTGTGGCTGGGCTACCTGCGGGAATGGCCGGAAATATCTTGGCCATTAGTAAAATATGGGATGCCATCAACGATCCGATGATCGGCATCCTGTCTGATAAAACTCACACGCGGTGGGGACGACGCCGTCCGTGGATTTTATTTGGAGCCATTCCATTCGGGCTAGTTTTTTTTGCGCAGTGGCTCGTTCCCTTTCCAGGCAACACCACGGCTTTATTTTGGTACTACATCGCGATCGCTGTTCTCTTCAATACTCTATATACCGCCGTCAACTTACCTTATACGGCGCTTACCCCAGAGCTAACCCAAGACTATGACGAACGTACCAGCCTAAATCAATTTCGCTTCACCTTTTCTATTGCGGGCAGCCTGCTAGCTGGGGTACTTCACCCATTGCTAATGGGTCAGTTTCAAGACGATCCACAACGAGGCTACGCGATCGTCAGTGCGATGTGGTCAGTGGCGATTGTACTGCCGCTGTTGTACTGCTTTTTGGGTACAAGAGAACGCTATCAATCTGCCAGCACGACGGACTTACCCCTGTTTCAGCAAATTCGGATTGCGTTTCGCAACCGTGCCTATCTCAACTTGATCGGGATTTATCTGTTTTCGTGGCTAGCGGTACAGCTTACTGCCACCATCATTCCCTTTTACATCACGTTTTGGATGGGATTGGACAATCAGTGGATTTCGTTTTCGATTTTGGGCGTTCAGGGTACGGCTATGGCCATGCTATTTGTCTGGAATCAAGTGAGCGCCCGCATGGGTAAGCGAGTGACATTCGCCATGGGCGTTAGCATTTGGCTTTTGGCCCATTGTGCCTTGTTTCTGGTGCAGCCTGGCCAGCTAGGTCTCATGCTTGGCCTATGCGTGATGGCGGGCATGGGGGTATCGGTAGCCTATTTGATTCCGTGGTCGATGGTGCCAGACATTATCGAAGTAGACGAATTGGCAACTGGAGAACGTCGCGAAGGTATTTTTTACTCATTTATGGTGCTGTTGCAAAAAGTTGGTCTCGCTTTGGGACTCTTTTTAGTCGGTCAAATGTTGGAGATAGCCGGATTTATTTCTGCAGGTGCTGGCGAAACAGTAACCGAGCAACCCGATTCCGCGCTGCAAGCCATTCGCTTTGCCATCGGACCGTTACCAGCAATATCACTAATTCTGAGCTTGCTCTGCGTGGCGTTTTATCCCATCACGCGAGAAAGATATGCTGAGGTGCTACACCAGCTCAACTTACGCAAACAGCAGCAAAACGAGAGCTTATGACTAGTGCCAACTTATTTCATGATTTTACTCTGTTAAAAGAAGCAGTTAAATTAAGGCTTAAACCCATTGCATCCTGTTTTATGACGGGTTTCCGTACATGCACAGTCTAGATTTCCACTTTTTTTTTAGATAAGTCTTTGTCATTGTAAAGATACGACATGAGGATCTCTGCGTGACTTCTCCCGTGCAATCTCTGTACACCTGGTATCGCTCCATTATCCGCACTTCAAAATATCGCTGGGTTATTATTTTTGGCACTTTAGCTTATTTGCTCAGTCCCTTCGACCTGTTGCCCGACGTGATTCCGGGAATCGGTCAAATTGATGACGTGGCGTTGATGAGCTTGCTGTTGGTGGAAACGTCGCAGATGCTGCTCGAAAAAGTGCGTCGCAATTCTAAAACAACAGTAGATGCGAGCGATCGCGTCGACGATACCCCTATCACAGTGGACGTGCCCCACGCGAGCTAACTGCTGCTACTGCTGGAAACTTAACGCTTCCATAGATCGAATATCAATACGGGTGAAAGCTTCAGCCTGCAGGCATGTGATGTTTTCACTCGTATCGCACATTCTGCATTCAGAACCTGCCGCGATTCGGATGAGTTGATTTGCAGCGAAACAGGTTGCAATGCTCTAGGCGCTTGCTGCTGGGGAAACTTTGACGCCCCAGCGAGAGGCGAAACAATGAAGGGAGCTATCGCATGCCAGGTCGAATGAACCGCATATTCTTACAGATTTGGTCTGCGAGCCGAATCGGACGATAAGGTCGTAGGCAAAATCAAAACTGTCAACCTGGACGTTGGTGATGTTCACGAGAAGGCCACCTGTTCGAAAAAAAGAGCGATGAGTGCAGAAAAGGCTAACGAGGTATTGGCAGCTAGCAAGCCAACAACCCTCAATGAAGTAGGTTGCAACCTAGCCGATGCGTGAGAAGAACAATCTACAAATCAATTTTTTCTAATGCTCACACTTCGCATCAAAGAGATTGTGACAGGGTTGAGAATATTTTGCAATAAGGGCGTCTGACAGAAGACAGTGCGTATGCTGTAGAGGCTCAAAACCTAACCCGGAAAGTCTGACATACAACGATTAGAAAGGATTATTACAGATTCCAGGGGAACATTCCACCCAATTTATCCGGATCCGCCTTGTTGAGAAAGCTTGCAGAGTGCCTGGGAACTTGCTAGATTGCTCTGTAGAACTTTCTTGATACTCATTCGCAGCAAAGCTTTTGTGTCTCTGTGTATATAGTTTTTTACTTGACCCAAGTGATTGCACCGAGTAGTGCGATTTGTCTAATTCTCAAGCACCTTATGAGTGAAAGTTCGTTCGTCTCGTTGACATAGGCAGAAGCTAAAGAGGACTTAGGAGATGGAGTGTTTTGGTCAGGATCTACGTCGCCACTTTGTTCGCAGTGCGTACGGCGATCGCTGGCTGATTCGTCGCCGTCTCGAAGAGTTGTCTATTGATGTGGAACTTGCTGCGGACGGTCACCTAGAGGTCGAGATTCGCAACAGTGTAGATATCGTTTTGCTTCGTAGCGTTATTAAACAGTTCCAAGCGCCACGTGTAGAACTGGTTGACTGGTTGGAGACTTGCTGGTGTGCCAGCTAAGTTTCAGCTAGCTCCGGCGTGCTTGAAACTGCCTAGGAATCCGCAACTGAATCATTTATCAGCTTGCAGCAGTCTTGCATTGCTCGGTAGCTAGACCTTGTGTGGCCAGGACAAAGTGCACTCTCCTGATAGCGTCCTTTACGACGCTGCGAATGGCAATCACGAGTCTTTCATCAGAACCAATGCATTGTGGGCTGGAGAGCGTTCCAGAGTGATTTGACAGGTTATGTTGAAAGAAGCTCAATCGCTTGTCGCTGGCGATTGTTGCATCACTCGCTAGTGTAGGACAGCAAGTTTATGGGTGCCAAGATCAAAATGCCGTTTGTTGCCACTGGGTACCTGGCGGAATACATCACTAAAGACAACGGCAAGCTTAAGGGCATTTATCTTGAAACTGCTAACGGCACGCACTACATTAAATTGTCTAAACTGCTGCGACAGGTATTACCTGCCACGGTTGCTCCAGGTACCGCGATCGTGGTGAGAGGCGAGCAAAGTATTGAAGGTAAGAAGGGGGCGGCCAAACTGAAAGCACTCGTCGTAAGACCTGAGCCTGCGGCTGATTTGGCTGTAGTTCGACCTGCATCGCTGAACACCTCGCCAGCATCACTTTCTTCGTCGAGCAAACTGAGCGCGTCGTCAGAGACCAAAATCAAGCCCAAGAAAGTGTTGATATGTCGGAAGTCAAGCTGCTGGAAGCGGGGTGGTAGGCAGGTGTGGCAGACAATTGTTACCGCACTTGAAGACGCGGGCCTGACCGAGCAAGTTGAGCTTAAAGCTACAGGCTGCATGGGCAAATGCAAGCAAGGCCCAAATGTAATTTTTTCTCCTGGAAAGCACCGCTTCAGCAAAGTTCGCGCGGAGGTTGCTGCCGATCTCGTGTACGAGCACTTTATAACTTAGCGATCGCGATAAATGGCGATCGCGATAAAGACGCTGGATATGCTATTTAGCCGCTGGTGTAGATTCTCCCTCAGGTGGATGCTCCAAGCAGCTTTCTAGCCACGTGATGAGTTCTGATCGCGTAGCTTGGAATTGCTTAATCACGCTGCGAAGCTGGGCTGCAGCCACGCTATTGTTCACGCAAACAGCTAGCTTGCCGCAGGCGGTCATTTGCACCTCGATGGATAGTTCTTCCAAGCGACGGCGTATGGCCCAGCGATCGCTGTAGGCACTATCGATGACGTGTATAAAGCGGTTTGGCTCGATAAACTCCACGTGTCGGTCCTCCGTGAAACATAACTGTTTTGCTAATACTGGCCATGAGAAAATGCCGATTCCTCCGGCAAAGGCAATCGGCATAAGATTGAAAGCTCAAACAAAATCTGACAGGTCAATGGTGTTGGCATCCACATTGCTGAGAATGGTGGTGAGGTCGCCATTAGGCTTGAAAATCAGCGTATCGGCGGCATCTTGAACGAAGTCGAGGCGATCGAAGCGGAGCGATCCCGAGAGCTGTAGCAAATCCTCGCCATCTTGGAAATCGACGATAGTATCCGGGCCGCCACTACCCCGTAGCACGAAGGTGTCAAGTCCCGCGCCACCCGTCATAGTGTTGTTGCCGTTGCCGCCATCTAGAACATCGTTGCCTTCGCCGCCCGCGAGAACATCGTTGCCATTGCCGCCGAGTAAGGTATCGTTGTCGCCACCCCCATCTAAGCTGTCATTACCGCTGTTTCCTTTCAGAAAATCGTTGCCCAGACCGCCAAATAAAGTGTCATTGCCAGCATTGCCTTCCAGGCGATCGCCCTGCGCTCCTCCGTTCAACAGATCGCGATCGCGCCCGCCGAGCAAAGTGTCTTCTCCCTCACCGCCGAAGAGTGAGTCTCGACCTTTATCACCCTGGATAATGTCATCGCCTTCGCCGCCAGATATGAGGTCATCTCCTCGACGGCCTCCCAAATTGTCATTTCCGCCCAAGCCGTCGAGAATATCGCCCGCACTCGTTCCACGAAAGCTATCCGAGTCCTCTGTTCCGACAATAGGCGTAACAGGGGTTTGAGCGTACTCAACTGCCCGCGCTCGGTCGGGGATTGTTCCTGTCAAGCTCTGTGCTGCGTAGGGAATGGTTTCATTTGCATCGAAATAGTCGCCGTCGTCATTGAGATCGACCAAACGGAAAAGGTTATTTTCCGACTCGTTACCGTTAGAGGTGACGACTAACTCGCGATCTGGACCGAGCGCAATGGAGAATCCGTTGAACGAGGCAAAGCCAGCCGGAATGGCATCCGTATTCCATACCTCTACAGCTTCGTTAGGATTGTCAATTGCGCCACTGTCGTCACCATCAGAGAGGCGAAAAACAGACTGAGGTCCCTCAAAGTCCAATGATTCCCAGGTGTAGACGCTAGTGTCGTCAACTGCAATGCCAAAGTCTAACGACACGCCAAAGGTATTGGCATCGCTAATGAATACATCGGCTTCGCCAGCGTCGATCGCACCATTGCCATTGACATCCTCAGCTCGGTAGATAACGTCGTCGTCACCACCCACCAAATCGGAAATGAAGGCGACATTGCCAATGAACTCGATATCGAATGCAGAAGATGAAGGATTGAGGCTTTTCAGATCTAACCAGATCGTCGACTCGCCAGCATCATTTGCGTCGCCGTCCCCGTTAAGGTCGATGGTGCGATAGACGACATCATCTGGACTCGACCCAGTCCCCGCATTCACGATGTAGATAGCGTCATCTGGCCCCTGTGCCAGACCATTGGGCGTAGGCAGCGTAAAACCATTAGCATTTGCTTCAGAAAACCAAATGCTTGCCTCGCCATTATCTAGCGCGTCGCCATCACCGTTGGCGTCAAATAACCGGTAAACTGCATCCGTGCTGCCATCACCGTAGAAAACGAACCCCAGCTCTGCCTGAAGAACAGAAAATACATTGGCAGTAGGTTCGACCAACCCAGAGGCATTGGTCTCGTCAAAAAACGTGGAAATTTCAAGCGGGTCGTTGGCGTCTCCGTCACCGTTGAGGTCTTGGGTCAATAACAGCTTGTCCAGGTCTTGATCGCCTAAAAAGATCGCCCCATTCAGATTGCGATCGCCATCTCCTGGCACGATGAGTGGTTCGATATATCTCGTACTAGGTCGAAAGTCTAAAGTATTGACCGAGTAAATATCGGTACTAACGGCCGTCTCTAAACTGGTCACGACAATACCGTCGCCACCGCTCCAGATAATCTTGCCGTTACCCAACTCGTAGGCGGCGCGCAAGCGTTCTGCAAAACCATCTTCAGCATTGTAAAGTTCGACTTGGTTACCGTTCGGATCGTATTCGTAAACGCCACCAGGAGTCGAAAAGCCCCCGACCAACAGATTTGCGTTTGACGATCGCACCGTAATTTGTTGGGGGAAATCGATTCCGGTCAAACCATCCGATTCAACCAAGGTGCCGCGCAACATGCTGTCCACGCCGTCGAGCGTGTAAATGTCGATATCTTCACCACCGCTGTCGTTGCTGTTGATATCGCTTATCAGGAGTTGACCGTTGTAAGCGCGGATATCATAGGGGTTGCCCGTATCGAAAAAACCAAGGTTATTACCTGCTGGGTCGAAAACGACGACAACTTCGCCATCTCCTGGGGCGTCGTTTTCTGTGCCGCTGTTCGAAACATAGATGAGGCCATCTGCAAACTCGATACCGCGAATGTTATCCAAACCATCCGTATCGCCATCAGCATCAGTATCATCAACAATTCCCAAGTAGGTGCCACCGAGGTCGAAGCGAAAAATGGCGTCAGCCACTTGGTCGGAAACCCAGATTTCATTCTCGACCTGAATTGCATTGAGCGGCGTCGAGAAAATACCTAGCCCCTCTTCCGAACCGTCAATGAAATTGTCGTCAACCAAGGCACCGTCACGGGCATCGAACAGTACGATACGGTCGCTTTCAGAATCGGGCACCATCAGATAGCTGCGAGCAGGTGCTGTAGCAACGGAAGAAACCATGTTTTTGGGAAGCCTCAAGCAATGTGTCTCGAGAACGCGCGGAGAAACGTGAGTGAGTGCGAAGAAATTCTTGGCGTAGCCCCCTCAAACCTTGGAGGTTAGAAGCTTGGTAGAAACGTCGGCTTCATTTTCTAACTGGAGACATGTTGATAAGCAGGAACTAAGCTACACTTGCCTGCTTGGGCCGAGATGCCCAAGTCCACTTCAGCCCAAAACTGCATGAGCTCTTCCTGTAATAGCTCGGGGAAGAAGCAGTGAAAAAAGTATCTGCCGCCTGGACATTCCCAAATGCGATCGCCGGGTTTGAGCCACTCCTGCCATTGCCGAATCGCATCGATGGTCACTACAGTGTCATTTTCACTGCCGCTCACGAACATCGGAACGTCACATCCACCTCGTTCGATGCTGACGCGCGACCACAGAGTGTGTGGCGAAGGAGCGCAATCCAGGTCGAGCTGCAGAATACTTTCTAAAGTTGGGATGGAAGCTTCCGATTGGTAGCCAAATAGCTCCCGAACCATCTGGCTCAGGACAAGAGCTCTACTGCAGGGCAATAAGTTCAAACGCGTAAAATAGTGAGCTTGCCAATCAATCGCTGGATCGACCCCGACAGAGAGCAATGTTAGAGATTTGACTTTCTCAGGGTACCGCCGAGCATAGAACAACCCCACTAAGCCTGCCGTGCTGTGACCAATGAGATGAATGGGGTTGGGGAGAGTATCTAAGTATTCGCGTAGCGTACTGACAGCAATATCCAGCGAATTAGGCTCGTCATCTTCCTGACAGTAGTTCCAGCAAGCAGCGTGCAGAAAGCGATCCAAGTACTTCAAATACGGCAGACTGAGCGCATTGTATTTTGGGCTCACATTCAACCACAGAACCTCTGGGGGCATATGGAGGTACTTTTCTCGAATCTGCACGGTTGCTTTGCCTCGATGGAAATAAATGCTCGGCTGCTGAAAAAAACACAGCAGCCGAGCGTAGCGCTAAACGCCAAGCTCTTGCTTAAGCTGTTGTACCCACTGTTTGATCCGGTCTTCGGACTGGTCAGACTGATTGTCTTCGTCTAGCGCCAGACCGACGAATTTGCCGTCGCGCTCAGCCCGAGAACCCTCGTGGTCGTAACCAGCAGTCGGCCAAAAGCCAACTGTGGTGCCACCGCGCTCGGAGATCTTTGCTTCCAAAATGCCCATCGCATCTTGAAAGTTATCGCTATAGCCGACCTGGTCGCCGGTGCCGAAGTAGGCAACCTTCTTGCCACTGAAGTCAATGCTGTCTAATTCTTCAAAGTAGCCATCCCAATCATCTTGCAGTTCTCCCACATTCCAAGTGGGGCAACCGATGATGATGCACTCGTAACCACCAAAATCAGAGCCATCAGCTGAAGATACTTCATGAAGCTGAACGACATCATCGCCGCCAAATTCCTTCTGAATTGCTTCTGCTGCAGCTTCGGTGTTGCCGGTCGTGCTGCCGTAAAACAAACCAATCTTTGCCACAATGGACTCCTTGCAAATGGACTATGACGGACTCATGATAGAGCGATCTGCCAGAACCGAGAAGCGATAGCCGCATCTCTACCCGTACGACCCCTATCGCCAAAATTTGAAAGCCTATGCGCTCTCTTTCGATTACTGAGAACTAGATGCATTAGACCTACGGACTCAGTTTACATGGATTTTATCTTATTGCAACTTTTTTTCATTAGTAAAGTGGAATGCGCGATCGCCTTCGAAGGCTTCATTTACAGGGCTTTTGGCGGTCAATCGAAACGGGTCGATCAGAAAAGTCTTCCGCAGGAGAGGATTCTGCGGAAGACTTGTGTCGTCACGCGTTTCCCGTGAGGGAAACAATGGCTTACCTTCAGATGTGCATCGCCCGAGGAGGGTTACATCACGAGGGTATCGCCAAACTTTTAACCAAATCGAGGTTTTCTAGCAGGAAGGTGGCAAATACAGCTCCTCCCGAAGCCCCGACGAAAAATCCACTGGTAAACATGTTCCAAGCTTCAGGCGAACGCAAGTTATTAGGCAGTTCTCCTTCTGGCTCACTTTCACCCTGGAACACCGTGGAACCGTAGATAGCCAAACAAATCGTCAGGATTACGACAAGTATGACCGCAGACAACCCGCCAGCAAGATTTGCCAGTTCTGTATCTCTTAGCGGCGAGAGTTTGATGAAGGGCCCTACCAGAAGGTATCCATGCGCCATACCAACTTCTAAACCTCGGCCGACAGGAGATAACCCTTTGCGGTAAATCGGAAGTTGCTTGAAAAAGCCGAGAGAAATATCGTTGGAGCTGATCGGCGTATCCAACATGCCAGCGTCAACCGCACCAGCAGGCGTAATCATACCGGTTCTAAAATTAATTCCAGCAGCTTTAGCCCGTGAGCGGATGGCATGCCACAAGTGGCCAAACAGGAAGACAATTGCAAACGCCACGTGAAATGTTGCTAACCAAGTCCGAATGGTCGGTTCGCCCGTATCCGTATACGTCCAACCTAATGGGCCATAGAACTTGACCGGGTATACCGTATCGTTTACCGAGACGAATACTGCTGCAAGGGTGCCCATGTAAGCCAAAGCGCCCAAACTGTAAGACAAGTAAGCTTCGCCCGAGTAAACCAATACGTCTCTAGCCCACTTCAAGGGTTCAGAGAAAATGTGATAGATACCGCCGCCAACGCATAGTAAGCCGACATACACGTGGCCGCCCACCACATCTTCCATGTTATTCACGCTGGCCATGCCGTAAGACCCGTGAGCGCCCCACAGATAGCCGAAAATATGACCCCCATTCAAATTGGGCCGAATGGTGTGAACTGCATCCACTGCGGGATCGTACAGTCCACCCCAAAACAGCGCTTTCGCTACTAGCAACCAAGCTCCAAGGCCCAACAAAACCAGATGAATGCCGATAATGGTGGTCATCTTGTCGCCATCTTTCCAGTCATACCCGAAAAACTCGGGAAAACTGCCACCTGTGGCTAACTTTTCTGGCCCTAATAAAGCGTGGTAAAGACCGCCTGCGCCCAACACTGCGGAAGACACCAGGTGGACCATGCCAATGACGAAATAGGGATAGGTATCGACGATTTGACCGCCGTCACCCAATCCCACGCCTAGCGTGGCCATATGGGGAATCAGAATCAGCCCTTGACCGTAAATCGGCAGGGTAGGATCGTAGCGAGAAATCTCAAACAGCGTCATCGCACCTGCCCAGAGGACAATGAGTCCGGCGTGGGCAACGTGGGCTCCCAGTAAGCGACCGGAGAGCTCCACAAATCGGGCATTACCAGCTAAAAAGCCGATCTTGGGTGCAGACGAACTAGAGGCTGGAGTTGCAGCAGTCATTATGCAATCCCCCCGCGTTTCGACGCGTCAACTTTACCTTTACTGAAATCAAATCCTGCGGCCTGCAGCGCATGCCAAATATGGCCCTGTATGAAGAAAAAGCCGAGCCAGAGATGTACGTTTGCTAGCCACACTCGGTTCGTGTACACGCCCTCACTGCCTGGAATGTAGAAGTAAGGCGCGCGATCGAAACCTATATTCAAGGCAGGTCCGAAAAACTCGGTCGGAAATACAGTGGTATTGACCGAAACAAATAGCGTTGCAACGAGGGCCATTAAGCCGACAGCACCGACGCTATAAGACAGATACGCTTCACCGGACCAAACGAACAGATTTTTCGTCCATTCTTTGGGCGGATTGGTAATGTGCCAGAGACCTCCGCTAATCAAGATGATGCCTAGCCAAAGGTGACCGCCAACGACATCTTCGAGATTATCAACTGCAGCCAGCCAGAACCGACCTTCACTGCCGAAGAAGTATCCGAACAAGTGAGCGAGGTTCAAGTTGGGCGACACCAAGCGTACCTGCTGAACGGCTGGATCGTACAAGCCACCGAAAAACATGGCTTTAGCCACCAGGAAGAGCGCACCTACGCCCAGAATGCATAGGTGATTGCCCAAGATGTTCCCCATCTGGGCTCGATCGCTCCATTTGTAGCCATATGAGCCGGGCAAAATGTTAGGACCACCCAGCGCATGGTAAATACCTCCAATACCCAGCACAGCTGAGCTGAGGAGATGTACGACGCCCACTTGGTGGTAAATGGTGGTATCAACAATCGCACCTCCATCACCAACGCCTAAGCCCAGACGAGCCAGGTTGGGTAGGACGATCAGCCCTTGTTCGAACATGGGCAGACTTGAATCAAATCGGTCTAGTTCAAACAGGGTGTATAACCCTGCCCAAAGAACGATGAGACCCGCGTGAGCGACGTGAGCACCCAGTAATTTGCCGGAAAGATTGGTGAGGCGTGCATTTCCTGCCCACCAGAAATACCTTGAATCGCCCACTTGGGGCGGTGCTTGCGCACTGCTTGTCATTTACTGCCTCCATATTGCAGTAACAATTTTCAAACTTCGAAATCTTATTGCAATTAACAGTCAATAAAAAAGTAATAGGGGACGGAAGTTGCTGGCAATACATTTCGAGTGAAGTTTTCTTGCACAAAGGTGTTGAAATATTTCGCTGCCGAGCTGTTCTTGGCATGGAAGGACGATCGCTATCCATTGCGCTAGCGATCGTCCCATCAGCAACTCCTCTCTGAGGCGCTGGTCCCGGTACTCGATGGGATTGGGATTGGACTGGCTCCCTCAGACCCCAGGAAGAGTGCTGCTCATTCTGTCCGGACAAGTGCCTAGAAGCCCTATGCCGTAACGATTCTCGTGGAATAAGCCTCTAAGAAGCGTCGCTTGCTCCAGACAGATACAGCTGCTTGTCTGCTAGACCATGGCAACGGCTTTTTCCATGTCCTCGGAATACTCTCCGCGGCTGGCTGCGCTATTGAACTTTGCTCTTTGCAAGAGTTTTTGTTGCGCTTCAGAAATCTTACTATCGTCACCAGCCCAATGATCGAGAGCAGGTTGTTGGATGGCACGAGCGTAAGAAAACGTTACTGGCCAGGGGCAGTCGCTGCTGTACTTCGCGTTCATGGTGCTGAGGTGAGCAGAGGAGCGTTCCTTAGATTGGCCGCCCGAGAGGAAAGCAATACCTGCAACCGTAGCCGGGACATTTTTCCGCAAGCAGGCGATGGTAGCATCCGCTACTTCATCAACACTGGCTTGCTGAGGGCAGTCTTTGCCCGAAATGACCATGCTGGGCTTCAGAATCATCTGGTCGTATTCGACCCCTTGGGTATAGAGATGCTCGAACACTTCATGGAGGGTCTCATCTGTTACCTGCCAGCAGCGCTCTAGGGTGTGGTTGCCGTCAATTAAGACTTCTGGTTCCACAATAGGCACTAGCCCACCTTCCTGACATAAAGCCGCATAGCGCGCCAAACCGTGGGCATTTGCCACGATGCAACCGCGACTCGGAATGCCGTCACCAATCGTAATTACAGCGCGCCACTTTGCAAAGCGAGCCCCCATTTGGTAGTACTCGGCAATGCGCTCGCGCAGGCCGTCAAGACCTTCAGTCACCTTTTCGTTGGCGCGGCCGGCCAAGTCTTTTGCTCCCGTATCTACCTTGATGCCGGGAATCATACCCGCATCCGTAATGACCTTGAGAAAAGGAACGCCTTCAGCGGAGGATTGACGAATGGTCTCATCGTAAAGAATGGGGCCGCTAATGTAATCGGAGAGGTTGGGAGCTGTCAGAATGAGCTGGCGATAGGCGCGACGACGCTCTTCGGTTGTTGGAATACCGAGCTTGTCAAACCGTTTGTTGCACGTGCCATTACTCTCATCCATGGCTAGAATGCCTTTGCCTTTGGCGACCATGGCTTGCGCTGTCGTTTTTAGCTCCTGTGAGTATGCGCTCATAATTGTCTCCCAGAGTGATATTGCTCGTGCCGTCGCACGTATTGTTGATATAAAATCTCAATAAGGTACGCTTGTCAATCTATGGATTTCTCGAATCACCTGCTTTCTATAAGAGGGCTTGCGGGTGTTTCGTTTTGGCTATAAGCCTCTCTAAGATAGGGTTTTTGGTTTTTGCCAAAGGCTACAGAAATTGTAAAAACGAGAAATCCAAGCTGGGCAATACTTCCCTGTTGAGAATCTTTCTTCTTGCTGTTTGCATACCAGGACGTGCGCATGAATGCAGTTACTCAAGCCATCACGATCGAGCTGGCAACTAAAATTGCCGGTCTGGCCGCTCTGTTTCGGTCTGAGTTTCCCGATGTCAGCATCGATTTAAGTCCCTGGTTGTGTGAGCCTCAAACCCAAGCTCAACTCGACCCCTACTCTATTGATATGAGTTTCTTCTTCTCAAGTTACTGCATTGGGATGAGCTGCTATTGCGTGTTAATGCAAGTACATTTTTCAGAATCGCTGCAGCAGCCAACATGTAAGCTATGCAAGATTGAAGCTCATGCTTTCGATCGCAGGCGACTCAAACGTTGGCAGTTTTCGTCGGAGCACGACCGATTTGAAGGGCTGTTCCCGCCGGATCTCGACTATCAGGAGCGTTTCAGACACGCGATCGAGCGCGTGACAAACTTGTTCGGCCAACCTGAACGGATTAATTCAGGTTCTGATACTCAACATTCGCCAGGTTAACTAATTCTGGAAAGCGCTCTGCACTCTCTCTATGCTTCTCCTTTCTCAGCACGTCGATACCTACCGAGTCACGGATAGTACGGCTGTATGTGTATGCCTCAAACATCCTGCCAAGCGGGTTGTGTGTTTGAGCGCGTCTGGTTTAGATGCTGTTTTAGAGTTGGGCCTAGAACCTGTTGGTGGTTTGCGCGCTGGCGTGGCCGCACGACCAGAGTTTTATGGCAAGCAATCGCCCCAATGGCCTAATGTAGGGTCTTGGCTGTGGCCTGACACCAAAGCGATTCAAAGAGTCCACCCCGATTTGATTTTGGGTTGGCGATTTCCGCATCGCTTTTATCGCCGCTGGTTGAAAAACATAGCCCCTGTCTACTTGATGAGTGGTAGCGGGTATGAAGAAGCTCTTTTACGACTGCTGGATTTAGCCTATTTGACGGATCGCACGGCAACTGCAGAAACTGCGATCGCGTCGCTGGAACAACAATTACATACGTTTCAACATTGCCTTCGGCATCAGCCACGTAAATCAGCGATCGTGATGGGAGGCTCGGCAATCCAGCGTTGGTTCGATTGTTACCCAGTTGAAACTAGGTGCGGTACTTTGGGGAGCATTCTAAAACGATTTGTCAGCTATCCTTGGGCAAAACGTCAACCTAATCGTGGCGAACCGGGGCTAACCTATCTATCGCTGCAACGCGTGCTTGATGTTAACCCCAATATCATCTTCGTGCAGTCTTACGGTCGCCAACCTCTGTCTCGACAGCTCGAACGCAATCCAATTTGGCAGCAGCTCGACGCAGTCAATAAGGGTCAAGTCTACGAAATTCCGCTCTATTGGCATTGGGGAAACGGTACGCGAGCGCTTCGAGTCATGTTGCATTCACTTCTGCCGCTAATTTATCCCCATAGCTTCGCGTCGCAAGCTGAAGACCAGGAACTTTGATGCCAGACAAATCGAGCTTTTCTAGACAGAAGCACTTCTGAGAGCGAGTTTGCCAGTTATTGGAACGCTCAAGCCTGGCTTTAGAGCTAAACGAACATGTACCTCCTGCTTAGCAAGGATTTTAGCTAATCTGTTTGCCACGAGCCAAAGTAGTTGCAAGCCTCTTCTGGCAAGAGCGTGAGACCTCTTAAGATTTGCCTTACAAATTGGCTCTCAAGATTCTCGCTAAAAAAACCTCAATACTCTGCAAATTTTGCCAATTCGGAAAATTTCCAACCGGCGCGATCGCTGACAATGAGACTTCATTCTTCTGAAATATTTTGAAATGTGTCTGGATGTTGATGATGAGAAGTTGACCAATATGAAGTGGAGTCGAATATGGGCTTATGCATTCGTAGTCATCGTCTTTATTCGTTCAAGCCTTGTTTGGATGGAATTACAGTACATGGGTTTTCCAGATAGCTACATGAGCGAACTCGATCGAACCAGAGAAATTCTATATAGGATTTTTGTCTTTGCTAGTTGGTCGTTAGGCTGCGTTTGTATTTATACAGCCTTTTTAGAGCTAGTGTGGCACGCACTTAATCAGATTTATTGACTACTAGGCTTCGATGGATGTACTTCACCAGGCTAGAAAACGCTGTATTTGTTTTGGCACCATGAAAGAGAAGCAATGGACTAGCAAACTTATCTATGAAACGATCTTTAGCTAGATTTTACTTGTTGCAATTTTGAAAACTCTAGAGCATGGGCTGACAAATCACTTAAATAGTGGAGTGGATAATCGAGAGACATCTTCAACAGACGTTGAACATCTAATATCATATGGGATAAGCAAAGCTATTCCTGCAGACTTTCTGATAGATATACGAAATGTTAGAGAATGAGAAAAATTTTTCAGCAATTATGTTTCCGAGCCTTTGCATAGTCCTCTAGTAAAGAGGTCATTTGCGATCGCGGTGCCCAGTAAAACTAAACAACATCCCAAACTTATAGAAGTGGTAATAGCTTCTTTTAGGACGATTGCTCCCCAAAGAATGGCAAAGAATGGGACCAGATAGGTTACGGTTAACGCCTTGGTTGCGCCAACTGCGTGAATGAGTCTGAAGTAGAGAATATAGGCAAAGGCGGTGCATAGCAGTGCTAACGTAATGACCGATATGACTACAGCGACAGATGGGATTTGCTGAGGCACTGTAAACGGTAATGCAGGCAAAAGTAAACATGCAGCACCGAGTTGACTTCCTGTAGTGACAACCAACGACGGTACGCCTGCTAGATTTTGCTTGATGTAGGGAGCAGCGATCGCGTACATTAAGGCCGCACTTAATCCCGCAAGAACGGGCAAAAAGGACGTCGGCGTCGCGTCAACCGTTTTCCAACCCACCAAAACTACGACACCAATAAATCCCAGAATAAAGCCGATGCTGCGGGTAAGTGTGAATGTTTCTTTTAACCAAATTCCTGCAATAATCGTGCCGAATAATGGTGCAGTAGCATTCAAAATCGACGTAAACCCTGCAGGTAACGACACGGAAGCGTAAGCTAACAACGAAAATGGTAAGGCCGAGTTAAGACATCCGACCACAAGCAATGAAATGAAGTTTTGGCGCAGTTCGCGCAATAAACTCATCTGGGCCAAGAGCGGCAGCAATACCAGCCCTGCTAGCAACACGCGGAACTCAATCAGCCAGATGGGGCCTAACACAGGAGCCGCAATGCGCATGAAAAGGAACGAGCCACCCCAGACTGCGGCCAGCAGTAACAGTACGGCAATATCTGCAGCTTTCACAATCGCTCCTACACGACATTCTGAGTTTGACTGGCTTCCCAACCCAGCAGCACAGGTTTGCGTCCCGCGCCCCAACGATAGTTGCCTAACTCTCCTGAAGCCCGAATGACGCGGTGACAGGGAATGAGGTAGCCAACTGGATTGCGACCCAGAGCATTGCCCGTGGCTCTAGTCGCGGTCGGTTGCCCCATAAATTCCGCCAAATCTCGATAAGTGGTGATGCCCCCAAAGGGCACTTTTAGCAGCGCCCGCCACACTTGAATCTGAAAATTCGTACCTTTGACGTGCAGCACTAGGGGAGTACGTTCGGACGTCGACGATCGAAACATACGATCGCAGATACTCTCAACCCGTAAGCGATCGCGCACCAAGTCTGCATTAGGCCACTCTGCACGCAAATGTCGCTCGGCAATAGCTTCGTCATTGCGATCGAGAAAATGCAAATAACAAATGCCGCGCTCCGTGACGGCGATCGCGCAGTAGCCGAAGGGCGTCAGACACACGCCATACCGAATCTGTAAGCCCGTACCTCCAGCTTTAAACTCACCGGGCGACATGGCTTCTAAGGTGACAAACAAATCGTGTAAGCGTCCAGGACTGGATAAACCAGAGTCCAGACTCAGCTCTAAAATACTCTTCGTTTCATTGATTTTTGATTTGGCATATTCAACCGTGACATATTGCAAAAAACGCTTTGGGCTGATGCCTGCCCATTCGGTAAACAGTCGCTGGAAGTGATATTCGCTGAGGTGAACGTGTTCGGCAATCGTTTTTAAATCGGGCTGATACAAGTGATTTTGACGAATAAAATCGATTGCTTTAGCAATGTGTTGATAGGTCTCGGCATCGTAAATTTTAGCCTCTGGCAGTGCTTTCATGCTGCTAACTGATTCCCACAGAGATCGCAACGTTCTTTTTAACGTATCGACGGCAGCACTCTAATACCACCCGTTTCTTGCTAACCAGGCTTTGGAGCGGCGAAAACTAACATAATTCGTCGACATAGGCAGACAGAATGGACTCGTGGGCTGGTGAGGTTATCCAGTGTTACAGAATTTTAGCCCTAGTGTGACTTGCATCTGTTACCCTCCAACTACCTTGAAGATTACCGACGGTTGGAACTCAGCATCGCATCTCAAATCAAGAGCGAGTTGACGCAATCAATATGAAGAATTTCGAGCATCAGAACTTATTTTCTCTCGCAACCATGAGCTCTAGTGTTCTCGCAGTATCGCTTACTCTGCCTCGCATATTTGGCTTTACTCTAAGTTTTAGAATACAGAGTGCCTCATCACTACTTTTCATTGGTTTATTCAGCACGTCACTTCTTCTTTCCTTATTGGCGCTAGGATATACGGCCAAACATTTCAAGGATCTAAGTGCAAATCAGCGCGTCGTAGGGTTTGTCGCATTCCTGTTAGTGGCGGCAGGTGCGATCGCTGTACAGGTACATTCATGACGGTAAGGCTCTTCATCTACCTGCGCATTGACAAACTAATGCGCTTGAGTTTGGTATCTATTTCCAACACTCGAACTCGCACCACCTGGCCCACTTTGACAATTTCTTTTGGGTCATGCACGAAGCGATCTGCCATCTGCGAGATGTGAACCAATCCATCTTGATGCACCCCCACGTCCACGAATGCGCCAAAATTTGCCACGTTCGTCACTACCCCCTCCAACTCCATCCCCACGCTCAAGTCATCCAGCGAATCGATGCCTTCTTTGAACGAAGCATAGGTAAATTGCGCGCGTGGGTCGCGCCCCGGTTTTTCTAATTCCCGCACGATATCTCGCAATGTCGGCTCTCCGATCGCTTCCGTTACGTATCGGCGTAAGTCCAGCGATCGCAGCCGGTCGGGCTGTTTGGCGAGCGCCTCTACAGATAAGTTCACATCTTTCGCAATCGCTTGCACTACCCCATAGCTCTCGGGATGCACGGCCGTGTTATCCAGTGGGTTATTGCCGTTACGAATGCGCAGAAATCCGGCTGCTTGCTCGTAAGCCTTGGGGCCGAGTTTGGGCACTTTCAATAGCGTGCGGCGATCGCGAAATGCTCCTGTTTCATTGCGAAAGACCACGATATTCTCCGCTAGCTTCGGCGTAATTCCTGCCACGTAGCCCAACAATTCTTTTGAGGCCGTATTCAGATCCACACCGACAAAATTGACGCAGCTTTCCACTGTTTCATCCAGCGTTTTCTTCAACAACTTTTGGTCTACATCGTGCTGATATTGACCCACCCCAATCGACTTCGGATCGATTTTTACCAGCTCTGCCAGCGGATCTTGCAGGCGTCGCCCAATGCTAATCGCTCCCCGCACCGTCACGTCCCGGTCGGGAAACTCCGCGATCGCTACTTCACTGGCCGAGTATATTGACGCCCCGGCCTCATTCACCATGACTTTGACAGGTTGGCGATCGCTCTCTTTCAAGGCCTCTGCTACAAACGCATCCGTCTCGCGGCTGGCCGTTCCGTTCCCGATCGCGATCAGTTGGATGTCATATTTGCTGACGAGCTGGCGCAACGAGCGCGCTGCTTCTTCCCGCCGCGCCGCAGATTGGTGCGGAAACAGCGTTTGATATTCTAAAAATTTCCCGGTTGCATCCAGTGCCACCGTCTTGCAGCCCGTCCGAAATCCCGGATCGATCGCGAGCGTGGGCTTCATCCCCGCCGGAGCCGCTAGCAACAAATCTCGCGCATTGGCGGCAAATGTTTGAATCGACTCCACATCTGCCCAATCTCTCTTTTCCGCGATCGCGGCCTTCACGAGCGTAGGCTTCATTAACCGCTGGAACGCATCGGCAATCGCCCCCTCGTAAAACTGCCGGATTGGTCGCACCTTAGCACGCACGAGCTGTCCGTTGAGATAATTCAGCGCTGCCTCTTCATCGAACTCCAATGTCAGTTTTAAAAAGTCGCGATCGCGCCCTCGCAGCAGGGCCAACACGTTATGAGGCGCAATCGCCCGCAGCGACACTCGATAATCCCGATACATCTCGAACTGCGTCGAGCCCTCAGGATGTGCCTTTTTCATCTTGCTAACAAATGTCCCAGAGGCCAGCACCTTACGTCGCAACCATGCCCGCAGATCTGCCTGCTCCGCGATCGCTTCCGCCACAATATCGGCAGCCCCCTGCAAAGCCTCCGCTACCGATCCGACGCCTCGCTCCGCACTAACGTACTTTGCTGCCTCCTGCCCCAAATCTCCTGCGGGTGCGTGGGACTGATTACGAACCTGAATCCAATCTGCAAGAGGCTCTAATCCCTTTTCCCTTGCCATCGTCGCGCGGGTACGACGCTTAGGCCGAAACGGCAGATACAAATCCTCAAGCTCGGTCTTCAGCAAACACGTCTCGATCTGTTTTTGCAGAGTTGGAGTCAGTTTTTGTTGTGCAGCGATCGCTTCCAATACGGTCTGTTTGCGCTCTTCCAGCTCGGTCAAATAGGTATGGCGGTCGAGGAGCGATCGCAACTGCACTTCATCCATCTCTCCTGTCCGTTCTTTGCGATACCGTGCCACGAACGGTACTGTTGCGCCTTCTGCAAATAATTCGAGCGCATTCCGCACGCGAGCAGCAGGTAGTTCGAGTTCGGTAGCAAGCTGACGGACGATATCGAGCATAACGAGATGCGCAGAAACCAGTTTTTCAACTCTCTCACACGGGCTTCCTCTTATTCCGCTAAAGCTTCCCGCTTCTACGACTAGCACTTAAGCTACCGTCAACCACTAGCCGTCAGGCAGCATGCTCGAGTGTTAATTCCAAACTCGAATCTTTATATGCAGAATTGAAAATCCGGATTAATCTACCAACAGTGACGTACGCAGATGGTGGCCTTAAATGCAACACTTGTCACGGGCAGTATCCACGTTGCCGCACGCATTCTCTGCACGCCCGCTATCGAAAGCCGTAGTGCCAACTGCCTGTCTGGGGATGATACTCAGCGCGATCGCAATCCCTCTTGAAGCTACCGCCGCAACCTTCGTCACCAATCGAGCCGCTCTTGGTGGCAACGATCTAGTGGACTGGTCAGTGGTTGGCCCCATTTTTAGTCCGTTTGGTCCCCCCGATCCCAGTGTCTTTTTGCCCAGTCCATTCAGCGTGAACTCTCAGGGTGGTCGGTCAGTCCAGGTCGAGATCCCCGCAACGACTGTGCCTGGAGTGTTGCCACCTTTTGTTTTTCAAACCACCCCAGCTCCGGGAATTGAAACGAATTTCGGCAATGGTGACTTCATTCTGTTCACAGGACTCATTCCCGGCCCCCCTCCAGCTATTGGCAATCCTGGACCGATTACTCTTACCTTTCCCGAACCTGTGTTTGGAGTCGGCGCTCAGCTTGCGGTTGACGATATTTTTAACTTCGTTGGGACTATTTCGGCCTTTGATATCAACGACCAACTGTTAGGGAGCTTTTCAGCCCCCGGTACGTCTTCTCTCGCCCTGGATAATTCCGCTGCCTTTTTTGGTGTTAGTGACGCACAGGCGAGTATTGCCAAACTAGAATTTAGTTCGTCTGTTCCAGCCAGTGCCCTTGGTATCAATCAGCTCAGCTTAGTTACTGATGTCGCCGCCGTGCCCGAACCTTCTTCGCTGTTGGGACTCAGCTTAATTAGCTTGTTTGGGTACGCGCGTCGCAACAGGTAGATGTGGCGGAGTATTCATCTCAATCTGTCGGTAGATTCTTAATACCGGGAATTTTCGGCATTTCAGTTCTCAAGATTTCGAGGAAGCTTTTCAAGCGTTGAGGACGGTGTCGTCCGCGCAACGACGCGACGTGAATGGTGAGCTGAGGTGCGCGCCACTTGGGAAGCACGTCAATGAGTCGGTGGCTAGTCAAGTCATCTTCAATCAACCAGCGCGGCATCACGGCAGCTCCAAGTCCAGCAAGCGCTGCCTGATGAAGAGCAGAAATATTGTTCGTGCTCATTCGCAAAGAGGGCAAGATAACAGCACTTTTCCCATGCGAATGAGTTAGTGGAATGCGTCCTCCCTCGAAAGGCTCCAATGCCACGAATGGAAATTTTTCGAGGCCAGAGGATGTTTTGGGATGACCAAAGGTTTGGAGTAGTTCGGGAGCGACAACCACCAGGCGTTCCACCTGCCCCAAAGGTTCGATCTTCAAAGACTCGTCAGCTACGGTACCAATCTTGATCCAGCAATCGCAGCCTACTTCAGCAAAACGAATGCTGCGATCCTCCAGGTGCCAAGACACGGAAATGAGTGGATGCTGCTTTTGAAACTGAAGTGCGATATCCAGTAGGTGAAGCTGACCGAGCGCGATTGGTGTCACCACTTTGAGCGTGCCACGCATTGCTTGCTCGGTGTCGAGATGTCTTTCCTCTAATGCCTCCCAATCATCCAAAAGCCGACGAGCGTCGGCCAATAATTCTGTTCCTGCTGCAGTTAACGAAAGGTCGTGAGTCGTTCGCCGCACGAGTTGCGCTTTAAAGCGCGATTCCAACTCGGCAAGCTGGCGGCTGGCAGAAGGCTGAGACAAGCCTAAATCACGAGCAGCCGCACTGATGCTGCCCGCGTCTGCAATACGCACGAACGTTTGTAATAACGTCAGGCGATCGAGTGACTTGCTCATACGCCAAGAGTATGTCAACTATTTTTGTTACTCGTCTACCAAATTTTAGTCGGCGTTGCGATAGTAAATTCAAGCGATAAATTTCGGAGCTAAAAGCGGAATCAGACGCGACTTAGTCCAGCATCCGTGAAATTATGTCTTGCCGACGACTTTCGGCATCCTCAGCCACAGTCCGAGAATCCACATCAACCCACAGCAGGAGGTAACCGAATCGTGACGAATATTTCTTCTCGATCGCCAGCGACACCTCAAACCTTCATAATAGGTGGCGATCTGAGTGCGAACCGACTTGGCTATGGAGCCATGCGTCTGACAGGGCAACCGGGGAACTTCGGTCCCTATGCAGACTGGGAAGCGGGGAAAGCATTGCTACGCCGTGCTGTTGAGCTGGGCATCAACTTCATCGATACTGCAGAAGCATACGGACCAGGAGCCAACGAATCTATCATTGCGGATGCACTGTTTCCCTACACTGAAGACATCATTATTGCTACGAAAGGCGGCATTGACAAATCAGCTCCAGATCGTATCCAAGCTGACGGCAGACCTAAGAGTTTGAGGCGAGGAGTCGAAGGTAGTTTGCGAAGATTGAAGCGCGATCGCCTAGATCTTTACCAGCTTCACCGCCCCGATCCGAATGTTCCATTTGTAGACTCTGTCCGCGCGCTTGCAGAACTACGGCAGGAAGGCAAAATTCGTCATATTGGACTGTCCAACGTCACGCTCGAACAAGTGCTAGAGGCACAGGCGATTGTTCCTATTGCATCGGTTCAAAATCGTTTTGGTCTACTCGATCGCGCCCACGAAAACTTGTTGGACTATTGCACTGTCAAGGGCATTGCCTTCATTCCCTATGGTTCCCTCGGTGCTCATCCCCTCAAACGCGGTGCACCAATAGCCCAGGCGGAAGGCGAGATCGCACAAATTGCCCAAAGACATGGCACGAACCCGACACAAATTGCGCTAGCATGGCTGCTTCAGCGCGCTCCAAACATCATCCTGATTCCAGGAACGACATCTATCGCGCATTTGGAGGACAATATCAGCGCAGCATCCATTCATCTTTCGGAATCAGAATTTGCACATCTCGAACAATCACATCTAGGAAAAGAGTGACAGAACGTAGCGCTCTCGAGAGCCAAGTACTTGGCTCGATGTTGGGGCAACGAGTTTATCAATATAGGTTGCTTCGACCATATCAGTACAGAGTCAAATTGAGGTCTGTGGCTGCAAGGTCGAAATCTCAGTACGGGGACAAAAGTTGTATGGCTTGATTG
>JBCBVC010000054.1:0-23895 GCA_039817845.1 Cyanobacteria bacterium J06642_2 | reverse complement strand
GGCTAGGCAGGTCAACCGTATAAATCGGAGACATCGAACGGAACTGACTTGTATACAGCTCGCGCGTGTAAGCTTGATAAATCTCGTATTGGCGCTGAACGACGTACTCTGGATATTCAAACACGTCTTCTGGGGGGGGCTGTTTCAATACGATCGCGTCCAACTCGTCTGAAATCGTTTGAGCATCAGACACAGACTTATGAGCGTCGGCCAAAGCAGGTGTTGCTATTAATGTTGCAGACATTGCAGCAGCCACCCATATACGTACATTCATTTCTATCTCCTCCACCTTGCGGGTATAACTTTACCCTGACTGTTGCGATTGTAGCTTGCGGCGAGGACAGCAGGCTTCCTGCGATCTACCCTCGCATGCGCTACTACTTCTCAGGTGGAGTTGGAGGAAGGCTTGACGATGACTGGCTTTTTGAACGCAGCTTGGGTTTGGGGGGGCGGATGCCTGAGTACTTGTTCGGGTCCGTTCTGACTTCACCGCTGCGAGGCTGCGGAAATTTGCCGCGAGGTCGCTTCATTGGCTTGCGGTGAAACGGTCGTGCGGCAGGGCCGAGAGCCGTACCTGCTGCGATGAATAGTTGAGCTCCCTGGCGACGGACGGTGAGATCCCAGAATTGACCGACAGCATTCCCCTCCAGCTGGCCCTCTAACCGCAACTTGAAGGCCATCGGCTTTTTGGCCGGTTGATTTTTGCGCGAAGATTGCCAAATTTTGACGATGATGAAGCCGCGTTCGCGGCTTTGAAAGATAACTTCACCGCGAATGGAGAAGAAATCAGGAACGACAGCACTATCATCGTCAGGCTCGACTTGTCCCATTTCCTCAGGGGCCCAAACGCCCACAATTTGCATGTGGAGGTCATTCGTTTGTTCGCGCGTACGCGGGTAGACTACCCAAATGTAATCCTTATCGGTTTCCAGGTGCTTGCGCACCAAGCTCATGACTCGACCCAGCAAGACGGCATCAATCTGGGTACCGTCTTTGGCCTGCAGCATGCCCCGGGTCAGCTGATCTTCAGAAGGGTGGTATTGGCCTTCAATCAAACCGATCGCGCGATACTGCATCGGTCGGTCGGGCGGAGAGATCGGCGGACGAGATCGAGGTACGGTGAGCTCCTGCGACTCGGACGGTGCGTTCGATGTCGGTTGAGAATCTGAAGACTGGGCTGAAGTTTCAGCCGCAGATTGGGGGGCTAATCGAACCGGACGAACCAGTCGCAATGGCTTTTGAGGTTGCATGGAGGGACACCAAGAGCGAGTTTGCTAGTCGAGCGAGTCAAAGCAGGTACGAACCGCTTAGCTGCTGCGATACGCAAAGTTCACGACCGCACTGAACTGAGGATCGAGTCCGGGACTACAAGCCCGACGACGTACCCACGGCAAATACGACGACTCATCGCGACATGATGGGCAAATGAGTACTACGGTTGTAGCCGATTGCGGCTATCCGTTCAATTCTATTGTTAGCGCGATTTGAACGCTCTCGATAAAGGTTTGCGAATATTAGCGAATGGCAATACGTTTTCTGCTGCTGAAGACAGAGACTCATATTGATACAGTACATAGGATAGAGGATGGTTGTCACTTATTCGGAAAGCTGAGACCTATGCCTAAAGAGCAATCGCGCAATCGTTGGTTTGTTAAAGTCGTACTGGGTGCAGCTTCCTTGGCCTTCATCGGGGGCCCGATGATACTAATGGCGAGCGGTGCATTTCAATCTAATCCATCTCACTATGCCAATAATCACACTGTCGTTGCCGCCAATCAGCAAGAGCAACTGCAGACTCTGGCCGACGGATATGCCGAAGTGGTAGAGCGCGAACCAGAAAATGTGGTGGCGCTACAGGGACTGATGCAAGCTCGGTTGCAACTGGGGCAATTGCAAGACGCGATCGCGCCAATGGCCAAGTTGTCCGAACTCGATCCCAATAACCTGCAATTGGCCGTGCTGTTAGGCCGAGCCCGACTAGAAGCGGGAGACATTGATGCCGCGATCGCCCATTTGAGTGCTCTGGCTGAGCAACATCCTGAGAACAGCGACGTAACCACACTGTTGGGGCAAGCGTATACTCGCGGCGAACGTCATCCCGAAGCTATTGCTCTCTACCAGTCCCTAGTGGATAGCGATCCCGAACGCAGCGAATCCACGTTACTCTTGGCCGAAGCCCTTACGCGCGGAGATCGTCGTCAAGAAGCTTTCGAACTCTACGATCGACTGATTGCCGAGCGTCCCGAGGACTTTCAACCCTTGGTGGGTAAGGCGATCGCTCTGGCTTCAGCTACAGAAGTAACAGATGCGATGAAAGAGGAAGCGGCAGGACTCTTCGAACAAGCTGAAACCGTCGCTCCAGCTTCGACGAAAGCGCAAATTGACCAAATTGCGCAACAGTATCTCAACCCGGTCACGATCGAGGCGGTTCCTGCCGAGTTAAATACCTCAGCATCGGATTCTTCTAGCGGTGAATCTGAAGCAGCTGAATAAGTTGAATCGCGGATATGAATCTCTGGCCGGTCTTACGCCACGTCATTACCTCACCCAAAGCCGCTGCACCCTTACCGTGGCTCGACTCGACTCTACCGCCAGAACCGGCTCCTGTGGTCGAACTGGTAGGGTCAAATTGGCAGCTCCCGTTCCTCCACGTCTGTGGCTCGGACTACGAAATGGGGTGGCAACAAGGAGTGGCATGGAAAGCGCTACTGCACGAGTTCGCCGACCGATTTTATAATCAGCTCGCTCGTGGAGTCGGATACTGGCTATTTCGCCACATCTTGCCGCCCCGCCTTTATCATCTGTGGACGTTTGTGCCTCAGAACTTACAGGCTGAGATGCAGGGATTGGCAGCAGGAGCTGAGTTACCGCTGACCGATGTCTTACTAATCAACTTTTTTGATGACGTACTCAACTTGATGGAGTTGGGCTGGGCGACTGCTTGTTCGACCACGGCAGTAAGAACCGATCGAGATCGCGTGGTCGTCGGGCGCAACCTCGACTACTATGGCCCCGTCGGTCAGATCGCTCGTCCCTTTCAGGTGGCCGTGCGGCGATCGCCTGCTGCTCCCGACCGTCATACCAGTTTAACCGTCGGGATGGTCGGTCACGTGGGCGTGCTCACTGGACTCAATACGGCGGGATTGAGTTTGGGGACTATGACAGCAATGACCCGCGAGCAGACCTGGCACGGGTTGGGCGTATCGCTGATTTATCGAGACATACTCGATCGCTGCCCTACCGTCCCAGCGGCCCTAGAACACTTCCATAGGTATCAACCCGTGCAGGGGAATAGTCTGCTACTAGCCGATACCACCACTGCTGCGCGCGTACAATTCACCAGCCAGCGATCGCGCATCACTCATCTTGCGGAGGAACCGTTAATCGGCACCAATCATTTTCTCGATATCGAGCTTGCTGCATCGCGAAGTGCATTGCACGATCGCACCCTAGCTCGGGGCTCTCACCAGCGCTACAGTCGCCTCTGCCAACTCGTCCGCACGGGGACGACCACAGCCGATCTTTTGGCCTCACTAAGCGACGTCCCACAGGCCGAAGCATCTGAGCCCTCGACTGCAAACCCAATGGCCACGGATCGCTGGTTGACCATGAGTGCTGTCAACAGTCGCGGCACCCTACACAGTGCCATTCTCGAGCCGAGCGATTGCAGTATACGCCTGGCTCTCGGGACTGGGGAGCGCCCTATTTGTCCAGACGACTATCGCCATTGGTATCCCTTTGCGACCGACTGGTCCACGCGATCGCCCGAGCTCGATTGCTGTACCGAGAATGGCATTCATAATGACGCGAGTGCGGAAAATAATATAAGCCTGATGATGTGAGCTTTCTGATGATGTGAGTTTGGCGGACGATGCCACTACGTTAATGTTGCGCTCTGTCAGCTCGTGAAACAGTTGATTGCGCGGCCCGAACAGGTTCTCTAGGACTGATAGGATCGGGAAGTTATTTCCCTGAAATGGCCCACTCTTAGCCTATGAAACCGTATTTGGCAGCTGCTATTCAAATGACCAGTACTCCCGACCTGTCGGCCAATTTGCGCCAGGCGGAGGAATGGATTGATATGGCCGTACGGCAGGGATGTAAGTTGATTGCCCTGCCTGAGAACTTTGCCTTCATGGGCGAAGATAACCGCAGGATGGAATTAGCAGCAGACATTGCCACGCGCACAGAAGAATTTCTACAAAAAATGGCGCAGCGATTTCAGGTGTACGTGCTGGGCGGCGGGTATCCTGTGCCAGCGGATGGCGATCGCGCATACAATGTCGCTTCTCTCCTCGGACCAGACGGCGACGAACTCGCCCGCTATCGCAAAATTCACCTATTCGACGTCAATTTGCCAGATGGCAACACCTATCGCGAATCTAATTCCGTCCTACCCGGTCGCGAGCTGCAGTCGTGCTATGTCGATAGTTTAGGCACGTTGGGTCTATCCGTTTGCTATGACATCCGCTTTCCCGAGCTGTATCGCTCTTTAGCAGCTCAGGGAGCTGACGTGTTGCTCATTCCCGCTGCGTTTACAGCCTTCACGGGTAAAGACCATTGGGAAATCTTGGTGCGAGCGCGAGCGGTCGAAAATACTTGCTACGTAATCGCCCCCGCACAAGTAGGCGTTCACTATCGTCGCCGCCAGTGCCACGGTCATGCCGTTATTGTCGATCCGTGGGGCACGATTTTAGCAGATGCAGGCAGCAAACCAGGCGTGGCGATCGCCGAAATCAATCCTGCTTTTCTCCAGCAAATTCGTCGGCAAATGCCTTCACTCCAGCACCGTCGCTTGCCCACCCATTCCTGACACGACTGGCTGACTGTCGTCGTCTTTAACCATAGTTCAGCGGTAGCTTGGTTAGAGTGCGTAAACTTGCCCGTCATAGAGTAAGTATTCAATGCCCTTAGCACGCAGCTGTGCTCGCGTGACCCAGACATAGTGACCGGGAAATGCGAAGGGTCGGTTTTTCTGGCGACCGTGTCGCTTGGAGCGGTCGGCAAAGCGACGGGCGACGCGATGTTCGTCAAATAGAGGTAGGGTACTAGCCTGAGCGATCTTCGCAGGAATATTGCCGATGTGTTTGAAGTCTGCCAAGGGAGCCGCAGATAGTTCTTGAAAACGGTCCACCACGGCGTAGATGCGTTGTGGTAGATCGATGTCTTCCAAATCGAGGACGCGTACGTTTGGCGAGACAGTAGCTTCAGCGGCTACATCTATATCATCTTCGTCTAAGTCAACAGCCTCGTCGTCGTCTATCTCATCGTCATCATCATCCAGGTCGTCGTAGTCCTCATCTAATGAGGCATCGATATCCTCACCTTCATTGTCAACATCTCGCTCGTCACCCATAAACTCGGCCGCGATCGATGCTTCTTCGTCGGAGGGTTCGTCCTCAAACTCGTCGTCATCTGCAAATTCTTCGTCAGCGATCGCCGCGTCTACATCCTTTACCACTTCGGGCTCTTCAAGCTCGGCAGCAGACTCGACCTCTCTTGTCTCTTCTGTTTGTATCTCTTCTGTCGATATATCCTTGTCGTCAGTGGCTGTGCCCCCCAATTCTGTGGAGGAAGACAGCTCATCCAATAATGAAGGTTGAGTTGCCTCCGGCGCGGTAACGAGTTCAGTATCCACGGGTGGAGAGGGCATTGGCGATTTGCGATCGCCGCCCCGCTTAGCTTTCACCAGTGCGCGATATTCAACTGTCGGAATGCCGTCTTTGACAATCCGCGAAGCCGTACTGTAGCTGACCTCAAATTTCGTTGCCAAGTCTTGCAGCGTCGCACTCGAATTTCGATATAGTTCGACGAGCTGTTTTCGATCGCTAACGGTCAGTTTGGTACGAGCCATGGTGGACCCAGGTAAAGAGCGGAGACAACATCACCAAAGACTATGGCGTTTGCGCGCACTAGCACCCACTATTCGAGCTATAAACATCGGTGCTGTTTCGCCATCGTTAAGTCTAGCTGGCTAGGGGCCGGAGCGTCATACTTTACCGCATGAATTGCTTTGCGTGATATTCGGCATAACGTCCCTGGCAAGCGAGTAGTTCGCTGTGGCTGCCCATCTCGACAATAGTGCCCTGTTCGAGCACGACAATGCGATCGACATTGCGAACAGTCGCAAGACGATGGGCGATTGCAAAGACCGTGCGCCCCTGCATGAGACGGTCGAGCGCTTCCTGCACCAGTGCCTCTGATTCGGCATCGAGAGCCGAGGTCGCTTCGTCTAGAACCAGAATCTTGGGATCGAGCATGACAGCCCGCGCGATCGCCAGCCGCTGGCGCTGTCCGCCAGAGAGATTGACGCCTCGTTCGCCAACTGAGGATTGATAGCCGTCGGGTAATGCGCAAATGAAATCGTGCGCGTTCGCAATTTTAGCGGCATGCTCGACTTCAGCCAGATCGAATTCAAATTGCCCGTAAGCAATATTTTGGGCAATGGTGCCTGAAAAGAGGACGGTCTCCTGCGGCACGATGCCGATTTGGCGGCGCAGACTGGGTAGCGTCACCGAGCGGATATCGATACCGTCAATTAGAATCCGACCGGCTTGCGGATCGTAGAAGCGTGGCAGCAGCTTGACCACGGTGGATTTCCCAGCTCCTGATGCCCCCACTAACGCGATCGCCTCTCCAGGCGCAACCTGAAGGTCGACGTGCTGTAGGGCTGTCGCGCCCGATGGATAGCTAAATGTCACGCCTTCAAACTCGACTTTGCCCTGAATGACAGGGAGAATGTCGGCCTGCGGGTGCGACTGAACTTGCGGATGTCGATCTAGGAGGACAAAAACGCGATCGAGGGAAGCCTGCGTTTGCCGAATGTGATTGAAATTGTCAGTTAGCTGCACGATCGGATCGATCAGCAGGGCTACTCCCGCAATAAAACCGACAAATTCGCTGCCCGTCAGATGCCCCGCACTAATCTGCCAGCCTCCCAACCAAAAGACAATGATGACGCTGAGAGCGTACAAGAACCCTACGACCGGGTACTGCACCGACTTGACATGTTCGGAGCGAAATCGAGCTTCATAATTCAGTCGCGCAAAAGTGCCGAAGCGACTAGCCTCGTAGTTTTCAGCGGCAAATGCTTTCACCGTTTGGATGCCGCCGAGGGATTCTGTCAGGAGTGAGGCCAAGTCAGCAATACGATCTTGACTACGTCGCGAACTCGTCAACAAACGTTCGCCAAACCAGCCGATCGCCAAACCCACCAAAGGTGCAATCGCTAATGTTGCCGCCGTCAGCGGCGCGTTGAGATAAAGCATGTAACCCAGCACGGCAACCAGCACCAGCACGTCAGGTACGGTCTGGTGGAAAAACTTATGCACCACCTCGCCAACCCGATCGAGATCCTCCGTCAGGCGATATGACAAGTCCCCCGTCCGACTGAGGGCAAAATAATCTAAATCTAACGTTTGCACGTGCCGAAAAACGTGCTGGCGGAGAGCGAGAACCACCCGCAAACTTGCCTTGGCCATCAGTGCGTCTTGCCCGTACTGGCACGCACCGCGCCCGACGAAGCCCACCAACGCAATGCCCGACAGCCAACTAATACCAACGAGGTTGCCCGCTCCTACGAAATGAGCCATGCGCTGAAGCGCATATGCCAGTAGGGGCATTGACGCGACGAACCCTAGCGTACAGAGGAACGCCAGCGTCAACGTGCGGCGATGAGGTCGAATGTACGGAATTAAACGCCTGTAGTTGGTCGCCACCACACACCGAAAGCAGGTTGCCTTTTCACCCTACTACGGGCCGAGATACGGGCCGAGAACTCGCATATTCTGCTGTGGCCGGAGCTGGCAAAAACCACTGACTACTGAGTCTTCAGCAAATGTTTGACCACGTTGTCCTTAATCATCATCTGGCGCATGACTTCCAACAGATACTCTTGCGCCTCTTCGCGGCTGAGTGCTTTCACCTGATTGCCTAAAACCTGCAGTCTAAATTTCTGTTCCATCGTCAGATTCATCGGTAACATAACGAGTCCTCCCGATATGCAGCGTTACGCTCTGACTGCCGCCAAATTCGTAACGCCCCAAACAACTACGCAAATCGCAAGTGCAAATGTCAGTCCCGATCCATCACCTCGAGTTCTGACGCATTGAGTAGGTCTTACGCTTAGCCCAAGGCTAGCATCTGGATATAAGCTTGCCCATGATGTCAAGCCAATCCTTATCAATGCAAACATTATTTACATGTTTAGGTGCCAATAAGGCCACTGTCTGTATCGATAAGTACGACCAATTCGGGGAAATATGCATTCATGCCTTAAAACTGCGTTTGAATAAGCAAATTTGCCTGCGGTCGCCGTCACGCTGCTGAGAGGTATCTCAGCTATTCAGAATTCAGGTCGTTCGGACTGTTTTTTATGCCCTCAGCCCAGGTTGCACGCTGTACGCATTCGGTCCCACCTATGATGAATGAAGTCCGGTATTAAAGGCGCGTCTGATACTAATAGAGCGAGCGAGCAATTATGAGGCCTCAAGCAGCTGATGCAATGGAATTTTTTCGTTTGAGCGCGGGGCAATGGCGATCGCAGCGGACGACCCATCACCTCGCGTTCCGAAGAGCTGAAGTGGGAGAACTACACATTACGGTTGAAACCTTAGAACCTGAGAGCGATCGCGTCGTCGCCTTATGTCAGATGCACGATATCGATCCGGCCTTGGCGGCGGGCGGCTCGGCTATTAGTTGGCACGGCGTGATGGCGTGGGACCAAGCCGATAAGGAAGCTCACCAAGATCGAACCGTGATGGTGCTGGTCCCCGATGCTGACAATGCCCGTCAAGGACGCCTGTTGCGAGAAAAAGGATATGCCGAGCTGATGCCCGTGGTTGGTCGTTACGAGATGGACGATGAGGACGCTCTAATTCTCACGACTGAGTATGAAACCATGAGTGCTCGCGAGCGATTTTCTTTCGTCAGTCCGACGTTGCGGATGCGCACCAGTACCGTCAAACGTTTTGGCGGGTTCAGTACGGCTTCATTCTGTACAGAAGCACGAGTGGATGTGGCCTCTGAGGTTGAGCTGGGGAAGGAGCATAGTGGAAGCGAAACCGCTGTGGCAAACTACTCAATCTTTAGCGTTCCGACCGAGTTGGCGACTAGCTCCTAATCTGGGAAAACATTGCGAAATGTAACGATTCGCGGGCAGACGTAACGGGCAGCCACTGCTGCAGTGATTCGGTCGAGAAAGCCCGCGATCGCCTGCAAATCGGGAATCTAAGCTTGACCTAATCTTTTGCATCGAGCGATCGCCGTCAGATTGGCGCAGTTGCATGGGGGAGCGATCGCGCGAACGCGGGAGGCCAGGCGGGTCTGATTGCTTTAAAATCTGTACTGCATAAGATCCTGCAATTTACCGGAGTCCTCCCCAGTGGCCATTCCTTTATTAAGCTATGCACCCACAACGCAAAATGCTCGCGTGGTTGGGTATGACGTCCTTAACGATGACACGCCCAGGATTTATAGCACTGAATCTTTGACATCCCCCGAAGAAATTAGCGAGCTGATCGATGCCGCATATCGGCAGATTTACTTTCATGCCTTCGCAGCCGATCGCGAGGTGTTTTTAGAATCGCAGCTAAAATTCGGTCAAATCAGCGTCCGAGATTTCATCCGCGGTCTGCTGCTATCCGATCGCTACCGTCGCAGCTTCTTCGACCTCAACAGCAACTATCGCTTGGTCGAGCAAACCGTGCAGCGTACCTTAGGCCGTGACGTTTATAACGAAGCGGAGAAACTAGCTTGGTCAATTGTGATTGCAACCAAGGGGTTTGAAGGGTTTGTAGACGATCTTCTGAACAGCGAAGAGTACATGGAAAACTTCGGGTACAATACGCTACCCTACCAGCGTCGGCGTACCCTAACCGATCGCTCTACGTCCGAACTACCCTTTAACATTAAGTCGCCCCGCTACGACGATTACTACCGCGGCAAGTTTGGTTTCCCTCAAATCATCTTTGAACCCAAGCGCGTGGGCGTGTTCAAGAGGCAAGAAAAGTCTGGCGACCCCGCGCTGTATTTGGCGATGGCTCGTGGTCTTACCAATTCGAAGGGAACGGGGGTTGCAGTAACGACCGACAAGATGGATTATCTCAGTTTGGTACCTCGTCGTTAGGACCACAGTCCATCCGCCACTTTCTAGCCAAACTTCCGCACGGCTCTGCTCGCAGAAACTAGCAGAGCCTTTTTTCGTCACAGATAGCTGTCTAGTAGGCTGCGATCGCGCACGCGAGCGTGTTCTTCCACCATCCGGCTGCCCACATCCAGAAGGCGGGCGAGGTGAATGTTCAAATTGGAAAACTGCGGTGGTGCACTGAGGCCGTTCAATAACTCGACCGACACTCGTTCGATGCCGATGCGGTCGATATAGTCACGCACTTGTGCGTCGAAGATTTGCGATCGCAAGGCACTGAAGAAATCAATCGAGCAATCCGGAAAGGCATCTACCAACCGTTCGACATCTGTACTAGGCAGGCCATCGGGTTCGTAGATGCCTTTGACAATGCCAACTCGTTCGTCCCGCTGCGGCTCCCAGTAAAACTTCTCCATCCGACCGTCTCGCACGAGCGGAGCGTAGAGCGTAGAAAAATCATTGCCCGTGACAATAATGGGCACGCGCTGGGTGGGGTTGCTGTCATAACTGCCAGGAAGCTGGACGTCAGTGGGGTTGTCGGCGATATTCATCAACGTGCCGTTTACCAGCTGAGTATTGACCGTGTATTGAGTCGTGCCGTCCACGCGACCTGCCCCAGCATCCAAGTCGTTAATTAATAGCGCGCACATGCGACCGCGCACCCGTACGTATTCGGCTGCCTCGCGATAGCGCATCCGAATCAGCCGCACCGGATCGCCAGCATCCGGGCTTTCCAGCTCCCCAGCTGACATGCGAACCGGCTCAATGCCCATTAATTGCATGACCAATTCACACTGGAAGGATTTACCCTCGCCCTTAGGACCGTGAATACCTAAAATTAGAGACACACGCGTACCGGGAAGGTCAAGAAAGTTTTTGGTGATGTGGACGGCAACTTTATCCAAATAACGCGGTGCAATGTAGTAGCTCACGCTAGTTCTCAGAACCTCGGCATCCTAGTATATCGAGCAATGTAGTCCGCCCTAAAAACAGCAAACCTGCACTCGATAACGAATGCAGGTCACAATTAAGGAGTTCTTATAATCCCGCTCGCCCCTAGCTCATGGTGACAGCGCTGCGATCGTAGTCAGTCCGGAACGTGGGTTGAAGTTTGCCTTGAATATGACCCCAATAATGAATGTCGCGAGCACTCAAACCCACCTCAGCAGCAGCGCGGCTGAGCAAAGATTGCTGGCGATTCTTAGCGCGATCGCGGTGCATCATCATCAATCGACGAGCTCTATCAGAAACAGTCATGGAAAACCTCCGGCAAGACAAAGGGCCATCCCCTAGCACTCAGATCTTAACTCAAAAAATAAAAAAGTAGCAACAGATACCGTTTTGAACAGAATAAGAGGAATTTAATAAATATTTATGAGTAATGTGGCTAAAATGCGCGAGGCAACATGAGACAACGACTTCTGTGGGGTGCAATGGCTTTTGTGTTGGCCGTGCTGTTGGGCTTCTCAACTCCAGTTCTAGCTGAAGCAGGGTCAAATGTCGGTCAATTCGATCGCGCCCGAGAGTTGGTGCAGCAAGGAGACTGTGCGGGAGCAATCGACCTTCTTACGCAAGAAGTGAAGCTAAATCCCGGCAATCAGATTGCTTTTAAGCTACGCGGTTATTGCTACCAACAGCTCAAAGAAAGCGATGCCGCATTGGCAGACTACTCACGCGTTATCGAGCTCGCTCCCATCTCTGCAGATGCTTACGTCGATCGCGGTTTGGCCCACGGTTTTCGAGGAGAGTACGAATTGGCGATCGCGGATTACGACAAGGCATTAGCGATTGAACCCGCTGATGCTAGGGCGTGGAATGCTCGCGGAGTAGCGTATTGCCGGCAAGGCTTTTCAGAAGAAGGGCGATTAGATTTCGAGCGAGCAGCAGAGTTGAGTCGTGCAAAGGGCGATCGTGAGTTATACCGAGTGGCACGCCGAGCAGCTCATCGTTTGTGCCTAAATGCATCTCCCTCCTTTCGAGGAGGTAGAGAATAAACCTAATTACAGAGAAATTTTAGGTAAATGGCCGAAAGTGCAACGATAAATGTCTTTTTCTCATTCCGAACTCACGGTAGGTTAATTTTCGTATGGTCTAAGTAAATTTAACCTTGGTCTTAAGTGGTGTGAGGGCAATTGAATGCGCGTAAACGCGAGCTTGGCGCTGAGTGCGTCGAGATATAGCTTGGTTCTGCTGTGTGTGATTCTGGGAATCGCCGGTTGTGGTCGAGAGAGTGCTACGACGACAATTCCAAGCCAGGAGGTGGCGACCTCGCAAGGTTCAAGTAGCGTTACCCTCACTCAAACCCCAGCGGAACAAACGAGCTCCACTGCGCCACGAGTCTCGGCAATTTTTCGCAATAATCCAAACGTCGTTGACTTCGCGGACGTTACTCTGGCTTTTGTTCTCTCCAGAACTCCTGTTGAAGATCGAAATGATCGCGATCTTGCCTTCGCTGCAAGTCAGCTACTACCTGGTGTGATTTCTACTTTCGATTCATTCTCAGGACTCAACACTGAGAACTCAAATTTTGTTCCCGACCAGTCACTTAAGACAGCCAATCCCTCTCAGCCCGACCTTCTTGACGTCGCTGTCTTGTACGCAGCGACCGTAATTCCTGAAGACCAACGTACTGAGGCTGTCCTTGCAGAAGTCGTCAATAGTCTCGTTCCCGGTCAAGGGCTTACGGCAAATGATATTGCGGCAATTCCTCCTAATTTGCCTTCTACCTCTTCCAATGAAGACCCTGGTGAAACTCCAGGTACAGCTCGCGTTCTAGGACCATTACCTCCTGGCGTGCTCACTATAACTGGCGCGGTGGGTCGCGACGACCCCAGCGATTTCTACCGATTTGAGATCGAGCAAATCTCTGACATTGAGATTGCTTTGACAAATTTATCTAATGATGGTCGACTTCAGCTGATTCAAGACCTCAATGATGACGGCGAATTCGGCCTCGGAGAATTGATTTTTGAGAGTAACGCTAGCGGTACGCTGAATGAGAATATCTCATCAGCTTTAGACCCTGGCACTTACTTTATTCAGGTTCTACCCGGCAATGTGGATGCTACTACTGAGGTCGGTTACACGCTTACGACCAATGTTTCAGTTCCAAGTAATAATATCAATCCTGAACCTGGGAATACGTTGGTCAGTGCGACAGAACTTGATGAGTTTAATACTGACTTTCGAGGTTTTGTCAGCACTCTATCCGATGCAGATGACTTTTACCGATTTGAGCTAACTCAAATTACCGACATTGAGATTACGCTGAGAGGCTTATCGGGAGATGCTCGTCTCGAGCTCATTCAAGACCTAAACAACAATGGAGAACTCGACCTCAATGAATTAGTGTTTGCAAGTGACGCCAGTGGAACGTTGAACGAGGATATTGAATCGGCATTAGACTCCGGCACTTATTTTGTTCGAGTTTTGCCTGGAGACGATGATGCCACTGGAGTTGGATACACGCTTAGGGTCAACGCGTCGCTTCCCAGCAACAGAATCGATCCGGAACCCGGAAATACTCTTGTCGATGCTACTGAGCTTGACGGGTTCAATACCGACTTTCGCGGGTTCGTCAGCACCCTATCTGATGCAGATGATTTTTACCGATTTGAGCTCGCTCAAATTACCGACATTGAGATTACGTTGCGGAATTTATCGGGAGATGGTCGCCTCGAACTCATTCAAGATTTGAATGACAATGGCAATCTCGACCTCAATGAATTGATTTTCGCAAGCGACGCTAGCGGAACGCTGAACGAGGATATTGAATCCGTATTAGACCCCGGCACCTATTTCATTCGAATTTTGCCCGGAGACGATGACGCAACCGGAGTGGGTTATACGCTCAGAGTTAATGCTTCACTTCCAGGCAACAGAATCGATCCGGAACCCGGAAATACTCTTGTCGATGCCACTGAGCTTGACGAGTTCAATACTGAATTCCGAGGATTCGTCAGCACCCTATCCGATTCAGATGATTTCTACCGATTTGAGTTGGAGCAAATTACCGGCATTGAGATTACTCTGAGGGACTTATCAGGAGATGGTCGCCTCGAACTCATTCAGGACTCGAACAATAATGGCGATTTCGACTTCAATGAACTGCTTTTTGAAAGCAACTCTAGTGGAACGCTGAGTGAAGATATTGAAACGACTTTAGATCCAGGCACCTATTTTATTCGGGTTTTACCTGGTAGTGAAAGCGCTACTGGAGTGGGATACACGCTTCGTGCTAATGCCTAATTCTCGTATTTCGGGTTTGCTAAAGAAAAAAGAGAGCGCGCATTCGCTGTCGTTTGCTGCGCCAGTTCTATCATCGAAACGTTCCGCAACTCCGCCAAATATTCGGCGACGTGCAGAACGCGGGCTGGCTCGTTACGCTTGCCTCTATAGGGCACGGGGGCAAGGAATGGGCAATCTGTTTCGACGAGGAGGCGATCGCTCGGCACCATTGCCGCTGATTCTTTTACGGTCTTAGCGTTTTTGAAGGTAACGATACCGCTGAAACTGATGTAGCAGCCTAAATCTACGAACCATTGGGTTTCTTCGGCCGTACCACTCCAACAATGCATCACAGCTCGCGTGCTTTCCGCTTTTCTCAGCATTTCGCGGGCAGTCTCAGCAGCATCGCGGCAGTGAATGATGAGAGGGAGATCGAGCTCGCGGGCGATCGCTATTTGCGTGCCAAATGCTTCTCGTTGAATCACTTCATTTTCAGCTTTAAAAAAATCAAGTCCCGTCTCGCCAATTGCAACTGTGCGAGCGTCCGAGCGGGCTTTATTACGAATATCTGCTGCTACCTCTGTCGTCCAGTCATCGGCATCGAGGGGATGGAGACCGACAGAGATGAAGACTTCGGGAAAGCGATCGGCGATTGCCTGAAGTTGGGCGAACTCGGATGGCTTAACGCAGGAGTGTACGAGCTGCACGATACCTGCTTCGCGCCAACGTCGAGCGACTTCATCCAACTCGCCGTCATAACAGTCAAAATTGAGGTGAACGTGGCTATCTACCAGCTGAATGTCTGAGGCGATCGCAGGCTGGGTAACCGCAGTCATGACAAACCTCGTTCCAGATATGGGAACAAACGTCGAACTGTGCTCGTGTCTGAGTTACGAATTGGCTGCGGTTGCTTCCGCCTGTTTCAACGTACGTGCTAGGCGGGCTTTGCGACGTGCTGCGGTGTTGCGATGCATGACACCTTTGCCTGCTGCTTTATCAATTTTGCTAAAAGCAGCTGACATGCTGGCTTGCACCTGCTCTAGATTGACATCCTCAGCACCCGCAGCGTACGCCTCAGCCTGAATGAAGAATTTCTTCATCAAAGTTCTAATCGTCGACTTAGCAGCCTTGTTGCGCAGGCGATTGCGCTCGGCAATGGCAACGCGCTTAATCGCAGATTTGATCTGGGGCATGAATCTCAAATACAAATACAGCAGCCTCTAAGTGTATCATTATGTTCTGCCTCTAGCCAACTGACCCCTTCTTTCAGCCATAGCTCCTGATGAAGCATTCCCTCTCAGTCCTCGTGCAGGACCAACCCGGCGTCCTCAGCCGCATTGCGGGTATGTTTGCCCGGCGCGGATTCAATATCAACAGCCTGACTGTCGGCCCAACCGAAAAGACCGGCATCTCGCGCATCATCATGGTGATTCCCTGTTCGGAACGCGAAATCGAGCAGATTGCCAAACAGCTCTACAAGCTGATTGACGTTCTTAAAGTGCAGGACATTACCCACACGCCTTGCGTCCAGCGCGAGCTCATGCTGATTAAGCTTAATGCCACTGCGACGACGCGTTCGGAAATCATGGATATGGCGCAAATGTTCCGCGCTCGCATCGTAGACGTTGCAGAAGAGTCTCTCACTTTAGAGGTGACAGGCGATCCGGGCAAGATGGTGGCGATTGTAAAGATGCTGTCGTCGTTTGGCATTCGCGAAATTGCCCGCACCGGCCTGGTCGCTACTACCCGCGAGTCGGGAGTGAATACGGAGTTCCTCCGCAATCAACCTGCCCGCGCCATGATGTGATGAACAACTGTGCGGGGACGAAGACATGATTCGTTCGGCAGAGTTTTCGGATGTAGCGGCGATCGCCTCTATCTACAATCACTACATCGAAAACACCGTCGTTACTTTTGAAGAGACTCCGGTATCTTCAGCAGAAATCAGAGCGCGGCTTGAAACTATCAAAGACTTCGACTTCCCTTGGCTCGTCGCAGAAGAAGAGGGCAGAGTCATCGGCTATGCCTATGCCGCGCGATGGAAAGAACGCATTGCCTATCGTTATTCAGCCGAAGTCACTATCTACCTCTCCCCCGACAGCACCTCAAAAGGTTTGGGGACTCAGCTATATCGCTCCTTGTTCAATTCCATTCGGAAAGATGTTCACGTTCTCATTGGTGTTATTACGCTTCCCAATCCAGCCAGCGTCGCCATTCATGAAAAATTTGGCATGATAAAAGTCGCTCACTTCCAGGAAGTCGGCTACAAGTTCGGCCAATGGCTCGATGTCGGCTGTTGGCAAAAGATTGTTGCGTAGCGCCCGAGAACGTCCCTCTAACCATTGCAGGAAAGTCAGGCATTACCTCTGAGATGCGCTGGGGGACTTCAGTTAGCGATCGCCAGCCATGCCCACCCAATCTTGGGGTTTCAGAAACACATCGTAGAGCTCGGCCTCTGGCGTTCCAGATTCAGGGGTGTAGTTGTATTCCCAACGAACTAAGGGGGGTAACGACATCAAAATCGATTCCGTCCGCCCTTTCGTCTGCAAACCGAACACCGTGCCGCGATCGTAGACCAAATTAAATTCCACGTAGCGCCCGCGTCGGTAAAGCTGAAATTGACGCTCGCGATCGCCCCACTCTGTATCTTTGCGCTTCTCCACAATCGGCAAGTAAGCGGGTAAAAAGGCTTCGCCACAAGATTTAGAAAACGCGAAGATTTCGTCCCACGTGCGATCGCCCACTTCCAACTTTTCTGGGTCAGCCAAATGCTCAGGATCGGAACCTTTGATGTGGCAAAGATGGCCAGGACGCTCGTCTTGATAGTCAAAGAAAATGCCGCCCACGCCTCGGGCTTCGTCGCGATGAGGCAGGTAGAAATAGCGATCGCACCAATATTTAAAGGCGGGATAGTAGTTGGGGTGGTGGCGATCGCAAGTTTCTTTCAGAGTCGAGTGAAAGTGCGTCGCGTCTTCGCGGAAGGGATAATACGGAGTCAAATCGATGCCGCCACCGAACCACCAAACCGGACCAGCCTCGAAGTAACGGTAGTTGAGGTGGACGGTGGGAATGTAGGGATTGTGAGGATGCAGCACCATCGACGTGCCAGTGGCGTAAAAGCTGTGTCCAGCCACTTCCGGTCGTTGCTTCAGGATAGAGGGAGGCAGTTTATTTCCTGTAACCTCAGAGAAATTTACCCCGCCTTGCTCGAAGATCGCACCTTCACGCATGACTCGCGATCGCCCGCCGCCGCCTCCCTCACGTTCCCACGCATCTTCAACAAACTTGCCGCCACCGTCTGCGGCTTCCAATCCCGCACAAATGTCATCTTGAAGGGTTTTAAACAGATGGCTGACACGCTCGCGAGTGCTGGGCTGGGCGGTAACGGTCATAGTTTGTTGTCGTGAACTTCGCTTTACCAAGGTACTACGGGTTGCAGACGAACACGTTAGGCGCGATCGCCACCCATACAAGAAAAAACTGAAAGTACTGCTATGACTGAATGACAGCTCATAGCCATTGCCGTTTTAAGGTTTGAGAATCTTAACTAAAATCCGCATCAAGTCTTCGAGGTCGGCGGGGACGCGATAGAGGTTTAGCTCTTGAGTGACTTGTCGAGTTTGGCGCTCGAACTGGCCGAACTGCCAAATATTTCCAGTGGAGATCGCCCCGTGCAGGATAGGTTAGTCGGAATTAATCCATTCATCTAAAGCAATCAGCTCGATCGGCAACTGTACGAATCCGCGTTCCAAGTCTTCGTTCTTCGCCTCAATGACTAATAATATTTGTTGATTCTGCAATAGATAATCGAGATTGCCTTTGAGCTGACGATTCACTGACACGGGATACTCAACATTGAGAGTGGCATGGGTGTAGTGCAAAACATCAGTCAGAACGGGGGCAATCAGAAACTCCTGACGTGCCATCTCTGAGGTTAAACTCAGACGCGGCGGACTTTCCTCAATGCGAGTTTTGAGATCGAATAGGCGATCGAGGGCACCTGAGTACTTATTTGGAGTTAACAGGTTCCGTTGGAGCGAAGCGTTAAAACATGCCAGGTTGTCCTGAAGGGCAAAGTTAAGCTTTTGAAGTAGTCCGAAAACGTCTAGGACTGGTCAGGCTGGATGATAGCGGCTCTGAGCATATTGCATGTCCCCTTGCTTCGTATTCAACATCGATCGCCAAGGCCAAATGCGATCGCCTCTCAGTCCAGCCACTTATGTCGGCACCAGCTCGCCAGGACGGAGTTTTGCCCACTTGTTGCGACACTCTACAAAGCTTTGACAGCCGACGACATCCCATTCCATCTCAGTACCGTGGTTGCGGATGTTGACGTTGATTTCGGGCTGGACGGGCTCGAAATTTGGAGTTTCGGTGAGATGCGGCTGCAAGTGTTGGCCTTCGACGGCGTGATAGGTGATGCAGCGATCGACGTAGTCGCAGTGGATGCAGATACACATCGGCTTCTCCTCCAAGGGGCGGGAGTATGTCTTAGTGTAGCCCTAGACCCAATCGGTCTTCCTCACTAAAGAATCTAAAAACAGCCACTTTGTCTAACAAGTCGGTAAGTGAGAAGGTATCTGTCATAACTAAAGATTTTGCACAGAAGATCGCCAAGCACCATTGGAAACTCATACCCATCGGGAAATCCAGTTTCGTCCCTTAAGATTGTCGATGGCGCAATGGAAATTCCTTTGAATCGTCAGTCTCCCTCGATCGCACTCGTCGCTCCCACCAAAACCGGCCTGGCTCTGAGCCAACTCATCCGAGCAGGATTGCCAGATGCAAGTTTGTGGACGAAAGCCAGTGAAAGTCTGTCAACTCCAGTGCCCGAGCTACAGGCATATCGAGAGGGATTGTCAGAGGCGATCTCTATCCTCTGGCCTCAAGTCGACAACATCATCTTCGTGCTGACGGTGGGGGCGGTAGTGAGAGCGATCGCTCCTTTCCTGAAAGACAAAGCGACCGATCCGGGAATTGTCGCGGTCAACGAAGCAGGTACGCAGGTAGTGAGCGTATGCGGTGGTCATATCGGCGGTGCGGATGCTTTGGCGCGACAGGTAGCTGCGATTTTAGGGGTCGAGCCGGTCATCACTTCCGCGAGTGCAGCAAGAGGCTTGCCAGGAATCGACGTTCTGGGCGAGCCGTTCGGCTGGCGCAGAGGATCGGGAGACTGGACGGCAGTGGCCAGTGCGATCGCCCAAGCCCATCCCATCGAAGTTATCCAAACCTGTGGATCGTCTTTGTGGCAACGACAACTTCCCGAGGTGCATCCGTTTGTCTGGGATAGCTCGGGTAAGGAGCAGGAAACGAGCGCCCGTATCTGGATTTCCGAGCGCGAGTTTGAGCCTGTAGAACAGCCAACGATCGGTTGGCACCCGCGATCGCTTTGGGTCGGGATCGGCTGCGAGCGGGACGTTTCAATTGAAACCTTGGAACGAGGGATTCGAGCCAGTTTGCAAAAACACAATTTGGCATGGGAGGCGATCGCGGGTCTGGCCTCCATTGCACTCAAGCGTGACGAAACAGCTCTGTTAGCTTTGGCCGAACGATATGAATGGCCGTTGCAATTTTATGAGACTGAAATACTTGCCAGTCAAGCCGTGCCCAATCCGTCTGAAGCTGTCAATCGCGAGGTGAATACGCCCTCAGTGGCCGAAGCTGCAGCCTTAGCTGCTGCCGAAACAAAAGCGCTGGTGGTAGAAAAGCAAATTTTGCGGGGTGAAGATGGAAAAGCTTGTACGGTGGCGATCGCTCTTGCGAAAACTGAATACTCGTCTCGATGCGGCCAGCTTAATCTCGTCGGTATCGGGCCGGGATCGATAGCTCAAATTACTCCAGCGGCACGGGCGGCATTGACGCAATCGGATGTCGTTATTGGCTATCAGCTTTACGTTGATTTAGTGCGAACACTTTTACCTTCCGCACAGATCGTTGAGGCCAGTCCCATTACCCAAGAAGTACAGCGGGCGCAGCGGGCGATCGCCCTAGCAAACAGAGGGCTCACCGTGGCCGTCATCTCATCCGGTGATTGTGGCATCTACGGCATGGCTGGATTGATCCTAGAAGCTCTAGCGCGAGACGGTTGGGATGGCAAAATTCCCCACGTCGAGGTTTTTCCTGGCGTAACAGCCTTACAAGCCGTGGCTGCTAAAGTAGGCGCGCCTCTGATGCACGATTTCTGCGCCATTTCTCTGTCTAATTTGCTCACACCTTGGCCCGTCATCAAAAAGCGGTTAGAAGCAGCTGCTACAGCTGATTTTGTCGTGGCTCTCTACAATCCGCGATCGCGCACGCGCTTGGAGGGGATTCACATTGCCCGCCAGATCTTTTTGCAGCATCGATCTCCCAGCACGCCAGTGGCAATCGCCAAATCCGTTTATCGTCCTGACGAAAGCATTCAAGTCACCACGTTGGTGGAATGGAACGTCGAAACGGCAGACATGCTAACCACCATCGCGATCGGGAACAGTACCAGTTTTGTTCGCGGCGATCGCATCATTACGCCCCGAGGCTACGTCCTCACAGAGCCAAACGCTAACTCCGGTCATATCAATCGCGCGGATGCTGAATTAAATCTATAAGTATGGCGGAATCTCACGTCATCCTCAGCTAGCGTGCCTAGTATGTCAGGTGGAGGCAGACAGGTATGCCGACTTCGGGCAGCGATTTCTCCAGATCATTTTGACGAGTTGGACGCGAGGAGACCCACAGTGACTACAGCTTCCGAGAGCGTACTTCCCGTCCAATCCGATCGGGCCATGCGACGGGACTTCATGACCCTGACCCACCACGTCCTGCAGCAATTCGACGGATTATCGGCTGAAGCTCAAGACTTTAGCGCGTTAATGCACCGCATTAGTCTGGCAGGCAAGATGATCGCACGCCACTTGAGCAAAGCCGGCTTAGTAGAAGGTGCCTTGGGCGTTACGGGTACTGTGAATGTCCAGGGCGAACCCGTCAAACTCATGGATGAATATGCCAACCAAGCATTTATCCGCGCGTTGGAACAAAGCGGCCTCGTCTGTCGCATGGTGTCGGAAGAAGTGGCCGGACCGATTGAATTAGCTGAGAATTGTTCTCTGGGTCGCTACGCTTTGTTATTCGATCCGATTGACGGGTCTTCCAACCTCGACGCGGATCTGTCGATTGGTTCTATCTTTTCTATCATTCGCATGAGTGGCGAAAACCAGGGTAACGACGAAGACCTGTTGCATCCAGGCTCAGAGCAGTTAGCGGCTGGTTATGTCCTGTACGGCCCCAGTACGCAGCTCATCTACTCAATGGGGAAAGGCGTGCATGCGTTTACGCTCGATCCCAGCCTAGGGGAATTTATCCTGTCGAAATCTGATATTCGCACGCCCGAGCGAGGCAATACCTACAGCGTGAACGAGGGATATTTTTGCAAATGGTCGGGTCCCATGCAGGAATTCATTCGTTACGTTCATCGCCAAGATGGCTACACGGCTCGCTACAGTGGCGCACTCGTGGCCGACGTCCATCGCATCCTGATCTACGGCGGGGTCTATCTTTATCCAGGCACGGTCTCCAAGCCGGAAGGTAAGCTCCGCTTGCTGTATGAGGCTTCGCCTCTGGCCTACCTCCTCGAACAAGCAGGAGGCCGTGCGACAACTGGCGAGCAACGCATTCTTGACATTCAGCCCACAGCTATTCACCAACGAGTTCCGCTCGTCATTGGTAGTGCTGCCAATGTGGCTGAGGTTGAAGCTTGTTTACGCGATCGCGCTTCGGTTGGAGCGACGTGTTAGAAGCCAGATACAGCCTTTGTCTTTCTCCGCTAGATTACTGGCATCTTTATAAATCACTGACATCTTGCTCCCGTCCAGTTCAAATCACTACCCCACGGTTCTTATGGTTGCTCTGGCACAAAATCCACTGCGGGTCGGCCTCACTCAGGAGCGTACGCCCGATCCCCTCGTATTTACTCTTTTCGGCGCGTCAGGCGATTTAGCGGCGCGCAAGTTGATCCCCGCCCTTTATCGTCAATTTCAAGACCGGCGCTTACCTCCAGAATTTGCCATCGTCGGCACGGCTCGTCGCCCCTGGAGCCACGAAGTCTATCGTGACAAGATGAAGGACGCCGTAAAAGAATTTGCGGCTAAAGACTTCAATTCGGAGGAAATTTGGGAGAGTTTTGCCAGTCGGCTCTATTACTTCGCCCTTGATATGGGAAATGGCGACAGTTATCGCCAGCTAAATGAGTTGCTCGAACAATTGGAGCAGCAGTACGGCGTGCGCGGCAACCGCGTGTATTACTTGGCCGTATCCCCTAAGTTTTTTCCGGTCGCGATCGAGCAGTTAGGTGACGCTGGCATGCTGAGCGATCGCAATCGCCAGCGAGTGGTCATCGAAAAGCCCTTCGGTCACGATTTACCTTCGGCTCAAAAACTCAACAAAATTGTGCGCAAGGTCTGTAGCGAACGGCAAATCTATCGCATCGACCACTATCTGGGCAAAGAAACGGTCCAGAACATGTTGGTGTTCCGATTTGCGAATGCGATTTTCGAGCCCCTGTGGAATCGCAATTACGTCGATCACGTCCAAATCTCGGTAGCTGAAACTGTCGGCGTGGAAGAAAGGGCCGGTTACTACGATGGTTCCGGCGCGCTGCGAGATATGGTGCAAAATCACCTCCTGCAGCTTTTTACGCTAGTGGCGATGGAACCACCTGTTTCGTTGGCCAATGATGGCGTGCGCAATGAAAAAGTGAAGGTGTTACAGGCAACGCGAACTGACGATCCCCGCAATATATCGGCTTGCTCCGTGCGAGCACAATACTCATCTGGCTGGATGGCTGGCGAATCCGTATCGGGGTACTTAGAAGAACCCGACGTCAATCAAGCCTCGGTCACGCCCACCTACGTGGCTCTGAAGTTAGCTTGCGATAACTGGCGCTGGCAGGGCGTGCCATTCTACCTGCGTACAGGCAAACGTTTACCTAAAAAGATCTCTGAAATCGCCATTCACTTCCGCGAAGTGCCGCTACTGCTGTTCGAGTCAGCTGCCCGTCAAGTGAGCCCGAACATCCTCGTACTGCGCATTCAGCCCAATGAAGGTATTTCGCTGCGCTTTGAGTCTAAAATGCCGGGGCCGGAACTGCGATCGCGCTCGGTGGATATGGATTTCCGCTACGGCAGCGCTTTCGGGACCAAAACTGCGGATGCCTACGATCGCCTCCTGATTGACTGCATGCTCGGGGACCAGACGCTGTTTACGCGATCGGATGAAGTAGAAGCGGCTTGGCGAGTTGTCACGCCTATTTTGTCAGCGTGGGAAGGTCCAGAAAGCGAGCGTATTGCCGTCCACACCTACGAAGCGGGGACATGGGGGCCAAAAGCAGCAGAAGAGTTACTGACACAGAATAATCGGCGCTGGCGCAGACTATAGCCGAGATAGCAACTGTTAAGCTGCTTGGAACGTTTTAGTTATCCTGTGCCTAGTGTTCCGTCAAGAGAGTATTGAGGGATAAAGCCGCTTGAGCTTAATCCGTGCATCGTTAGTGG